>JBKHJL010000013.1:0-23649 GCA_046538155.1 Candidatus Micrarchaeia archaeon | reverse complement strand
AGGCGCGTATATTGAGGCAAGCAATGCGGAAACATATTCAGAATATACAACGATACTGGATAACGCGAACCTTGGTTTCCATATAAAAGAACAATCCATCACGCTGGATATGCTGGAAGAAGGAGATGCTGTAGAAGTTTCCCCTGAGTCATTACTCTGGGAAAGGGACATACTTGACCTCTGGCTTGATGAGCAGCAGCAGGAAGAGGATATTGAAAAGATGCTTGATGAGCTTAAGGAATGGGAGGAGGATGCAAAGGAAACTTCAGGAGATAATCTTTTTGCGGCTGACCTTCCCAAGAACATTAAGGAAGAGATAGAGAATGAGCTCGGGGAGGAGCTTAGCGCAGGAACACCCATAAATGATGTGAAGGACAGGCTGCAGCAGGACCCTGAGGTGTATGTTGCAATGCTTAAAACCGCTCCGCTGGAAGTTCCTCCGGGGGCAGGAAACTGGGTAGGTCCGTTTTTTTCAGACCCTATGGGAGTGATAAGGGACAATGGGGCAGAAGGGGCCAGGATAACCCCTGAGATTATGAAGGCAAGGGTGTCAGCAAATTTTATTGACACTGCGGCAGAAGCAACAAGGGGCGAAGTAACATTCTCGCCTCCTGGAGAGGGGGAAGCCCAGACTCCTGAATCAGTGGTGGCAGCCTACCTGGAGAACCCTGAAAACGAGGAAAAGAAAAAAGCAGCGTTTGAAGTCCTCAAGGCTCCGGGCAACAGGAGGCTGCGCGCAGCATATTTTGAGGCCCTTGCAAGGACAGCCAATGAGATAAGGCTGGAGAGAAGCACATAACCCTTTTATTTTTTCCCTTCTTTCTCATTATGATGCTTAAGCAGATAGTGCTTGCCCTGCTGTTCGTTGCTTTTCTGGTTTCTTCACAATACATTTCAAGTTATTATCCCGACCAGCCGCTGATGCTCAAGGCAGCACAGACGCTTGGAGTACTTTTCTTTGCCCTGTTCCTGGATTCCCTGGTCGGAGGTGTAGTTTCCAGAATAAAGCTCTACAAGCTGAGGTATTTCCTTTCAAAAATTTCCAGCTATCTGATATACATATTTGCCCTTGCAGTCGGGATAGGCATCTGGATAGAGCAGACTCAGAGCCTGGTGGTTGCAATGGGTTTCATAGGGGCAGGGATTGCAATCGCGCTCCAAAGGCCCCTGATGAATCTTGTGGGCTTCCTGGTGTTGATTACACTAAGGCCGTACGAGATGGGCCACCGCATTGAAATCGGGGGGGAGAAAGGCGACGTAATAGATGTTGAACTCATGTACACAAAGATAATGGAGGTAGGTGGCGAGAGCAACTATGACCAGTTCACCGGAAAGATAAAGGAGATTCCCAATGCATTCGTGATGGAGAAAACGATAAGCAATTATTCCGGAGATTTTGGTTTTATCTGGGAAGAGATGGCCATTCCAATAACCTACAACAGCAACCTGAAAAAGGCAAAAAGGATAATGGAGAATGCTGCAGAAGAGGCAACTGAAAAGTTCATAGAAGACAGTGAAAAGCAGCTGAATAAGATGACCTACAAGTATCTTTTTGAGCCGAGGGATGTAAAACCAGCTGTTTATGTAATTCCTACAGATGACTGGGTTGAGCTCCGGCTCAGGTTCATAGTTGATTCAAAGCACAGGAGAAGGCACGTAAACCCGGTTTATGAGAAAATCCTGGATAAAATTCAAAAGGCAAAGGACATTACTATCTCCAGCAGGACCAGTGCAAGGGTATGGGATGCCGCAAGGACCAGGAAACCCTACTAATCCTTAGAAAGGAAGGGAGGAAAACAGCCTGCCCAGCCCGGGCCAAAAAAACGATTCCCAGGTGGCACCAATGCTTATGAATCCCCGGGCAATCTGAAGCTTAACCAGCACAATTATGTTGCGGTCAGTAAGCTGCACCATTCCTTTTTCCACTGCATCTTCCAGCCCCAGCTGCCCGGAGTTGAGCGCAACAAGGGTGCTCTTTCCAAGCTCAATATCAAGCGAGGGGTGCTCCCAGGAACCCGGGAGTATTTCCAGCACTTCGCCCCTGTCCCCAAAAAGAACTCTGAACTCCCCAATTCCGGAAACCACAACGTTTGCTTTTTCCCCGCTGAAAAGGAACCTCAGGGCAGAAGGAACTTCAGAGATGCGGGAGTTGTAGACTGCCTTCTGAACTTCATAGCTTCCATCAGATGAAATAAAGAATCCCTGGGCAAAACCCAGGGAAACAATAAGAACAAGAAAAAGGCTACCCATCTTCATTTTTATCCTTACCTGACAAGTATTTCAGGGAATACTCAATTGCAAATTCAGCAGCCTTCCCTGCATTCCGCGACCGCGAATATTCTGAGGAGAATGCAGCAAAAAAGACCTCCCTCATCCCAAATGATTCAGATGCAGGGAAATCCCCGAGCGAATATTCCTTTGATTCGCCCCTTTCTACAATCTCCACCTTCCCCTCGTCCTTCATCACCACAAGAACTCCGTTTCTGCGGATGTGGGAAAGCAGCGGGCCGGGAAGGTATTCCATTTCAGCAGGGGTTGTTTTCAGTACCTTTATCTTTTCAAAACTATTCAGTTTCCATTCCTTTTTCTTCCCGAAGTTTTCCGGGTCCCTCACAAATCCCCGGCTGTCTGCATATATCTCCTCAAAATTTCCCTTCATCCTGTCCAGGCATATTTCTCCTGAAATTGAGTATGCAAGAACTATGGGCGAGGTTATGGGGGTGGAGGTGCTTATGGAAGAAGTCCGGGGGAACCTCCCAACTTCTTTTCCTCCCTGTATGTGCACCTCAATTATTCCTTTTTTCGCTTTTGCAAGCGAGTAGCCCTCGCCCAGGTCCTCAAGCACATTTTTTATGAAATATGCAGGCCCCCCTTCCCTCTTTTCTATCCTGTCCTGGTCCCGGTCAACAATTATGCTGTCAGCAAAGCATCCGGCAACATAGAATTTTTTCATCTGATCACCTTTTCCGGCCCCTGCAACAGGAACCGGCATATTTTACCTGACCCAGACTGAACAGCACCAAACATGAATATTTCATTATTTGGGTTTTTAACCTTAACTACAAATATTGTAGTACCAAATTTTCCACATTAATCCCCCACCCACACCATGTTTCCAGGGATTCCTCCGAAGGCTTTTTAAACTAAAATGCAGAATATACTGACGTATAAGGGTAAGGCGCCATGCATATCTCCAGCATAAAGCTCAAAGGTTTTAAGTCATTCAAAAAAGCAGAAATTGAGCTTCCGCCAGATTTCATCTGCCTTGCAGGCCCAAACGGAAGCGGAAAGACCAATGTACTGGATGCGGTGCGCTTTGCACTTGGCGAAATCTCCCTGAAATCCCTGCGTGCCAGGAGGGCAAAAGACCTGATATGCCACAATTCAAAGTATGCGGAGGTTGCCCTTTGTTTCCAGGATGACAAGAAATATGAGCTCAAGAGGGCCATAAACGAGGAGGGCAAGGCAGCTTACATCATGAACGGGAAGAGGGTTACCCGCAGCGCAATACTGGAGCTTCTCAAAAAATACAATCTTGACAAGAGCGGAAGGAACATCATTGCCCAGGGAGAAGTCCAGAAGGTAGTTGAAATAAGCGGAAAGGAGCGCCGTACAATAGTGGATTCGGTTGCTGGGATTGCGGATTTTGAGGCAAAGAAGAAAGAGGCACTGCGGGAGCTGGAGATTGTAGAGGGCAGGATGAGGGATGCGAACCTGGTGCTCGGGGAGCGCAACTCTTTCCTGAAGGAGCTGGAATCCGAGAAGGAGAAGGCCATGCAATATTCGTCTGCTTCTGAAACCGTTAAGCGGGCAAAGGCATCACTGCTACGCCTGGAACTTGATGCTGCAGAAAAGAGAAAGGTACATCTTGAGAAGGAGCTTGAAAAAGCCAGGGAAGCATCTGCGCAAATTTCTTCACAAATGAAGGGCCTGGACCAGGAGCTGAAAAAAGAGGAGGAAAAGAAGGCAAAGGTAAGCGCAGAGATAGGGGCAAAGGAGGAGAGGGAGAGGCTGCTTAGGGAGATGGAAAAGGCAAAGGCAGAAATCGCTTCCAAAAAGGAACTCCTCTCTGATTCAAGGGAAAAGGCGAGGGAACTGGAGGAATCTGTTTCCTCTCTGGAAAGTGATATAGAGCATGAGAAAAAGGTCCTTAATGAGCTTTCAGGCCAGGAAAAGGAGATAAGGAAGAAGATGGCCCCTCTGGAAAACCTTAAGCTTGAAACAAGCGAGAGCGCCCGGGTTTCCGGGCTCAGGAAGTCCCTGGAAGAGCTGGAAGACGAGCACACAAAGGTCCGTGAGCAGCTCCTGGTGCTTAAGGGAGAGATAGAGAAAACAGAGTCCATAATAAAGGAGAAACAAAGCATTCTGGAGGAAAGCGGAAACACGGAAATCCTGGGCCTTGAGGAACTGAAATCAGAAAAGGAGAAGCTCAGGAAGAGCCTGAAGGAGATAGTGGACGCCCAGGACAGGTTGTTTTCAAAAGAGAAAGAGCTAAATGCAGAGAATGCTTCCCTGGACCGCAACCTGCTTCTTTTAAGGGAAAAATGCGCAACCCTCCGCGCCCAGGTTTCAGCTTCCATACGCAACCCTGCGCTGCAGTACATAAATGAGCTCAGGAAAAGCGGGGAGGTAGAGGGCATTCACGGAACTGTTGCTGAGCTTATAGAATTCTCTTCCGAATATTCAAAGGCGGTTGATGCAGCAGGTGGGGGCAGGCTGCTTTATGTTGTGGTGGATTCCGCGGACATTGCAACCAAAGCAATATCAAGGCTAAAGCGCGCGGGCAGGGGAAGGGCGACTTTTCTCCCGCTCAGGGAAGTTTCTCCGCAGCCGCCCGGCTCAAAAGGGGGAATGGGGAGGATTTCAGATTTCATCAGTTTCCGGCCTGAACACAAAAAAGCAGTTGATTTTGTTTTTGGGGGCACCCTCCTGCTGAAAGATTCAAAAGAGGCAAAAAAAATAGGGATAACAAAGGAGAGGATGGTTACCCTGGATGGTGACCTTTTTGAGAAATCCGGCATAATAACAGGGGGGAAAGCAAGAGGGGGCGCAGCCTCCGCAGCCCAGCTCTCAAAACTGGAGGGGGAGCTGGAATCTGCAAAGCAGAGAAAATCCGGAATCATGGGCGACCTTACTGAGATAAGGGAGGAGATGGGCTCCCTCAGGCGGGAAAAATCTGATGTTGAGGTTTCCCTCAGGAAAAAAGAGGTTGAGCTGGATTCTCTGAAAGAAAAGATAAGCGAATCTGAAAAAAAGGCCCGGCGCATCAGTTCAATAAAGAAAGAGATTGCTGACCTGGAGAATGCAACTTCACTTTCCAGGGAAAAGCTTGTATCTTATGAAAAACGGGTTTCTTCCCTTGAGGCGGAGATAAGGGAGGCTGATGTGAGGCTCCAGGAGGCAATAGAGGCAGAAGCAAGCCAGAGACAGTCCCTGGAAAAGGAGAGGGAAGATAAGGTAAAAATGTATTCTTCTCTAAGGGCACAGGCAGACTCAAAGCGCAGGGAAGCGGAGGTGCGCAGGGAAGGCCTGAAAGATAAGAATGCACGGCTCAGGAGGCTTGGGGAAGAGAAGGAACAGCTTAAGTTCAGGGCAAAACAGCTGGATTCGCAGATTTCCCGAAGGGAGGATGACCTGGAGAAGGTAAGCGGGAAGCTCGGCGCCTCTGACCGCGCAATAAAACAACTCATGGGAAAAATGCGGGAGTTTGAGGAGAAGCTCCAGGAACTGGGCGGAAGGAGGGGGGAGCTCCAGTCAAAGCTCGTTTCTCATGAAAAAACTATTACTGTTTCCGAAGTTGAACTGCGGAACATTGAAACCAGGTTTTCAGACCTTTCTGTGGAATTTGAGGATTACAGGGAAACAGAGCCGATTGAGGGCAGCAGGGAGGAGCTCCGCAGGAAGATGCGGGCAGCAGAGGCAGCACTTTCCCAGCTGGGCCAGGTGAACCTTGCTGCCCCGGAGATGTATGAGGAAAAACGAAAGGAAATTCAGGAGATGGAAGAAAAAATAGAGAAACTCCGTATAGAGAAGGATGCAGTAATAGACATGATTTCAGGAATAGAGGAGAGGAAAAAGCAGGCATTTTTTGAAACCTTCCATGGGGTGGACAAGGAGTTCCGCCGGCTTTTTACGCTCATTAATATCGGGGAAGGCCACCTCTATCTGGACAAGCCATCCACTCCTTTTGAGTCCGGGCTCCACATAAAAGTAAAGCGGAATGACCGGGAGCATTCGCTTGAATCGCTTTCAGGGGGTGAGAAAAGTCTGGTTGCCCTCATGTTTGTTTTTGCACTCCAGTTCTACAAGCCCTCCCCCTTCTATGTACTGGATGAAGTGGATGCACCCCTGGACAAGGTAAACACGAAGAACTTCGCAAAACTCCTCAAGGAGCTTGCTCCCCAATCACAGTTTCTGGTGGTCAGCCACAATGATGTTATGATGAGTATGGCAAGCGCGGTTCTTGGGGTGAGCAGGGTTGAAGGCATTTCAAAAATAGTCGGGGTAAAACTTGAAAAGGAAGGAGAGAAGGCTTCTGCCCCGGAGCCGGGCAAATCCATCTAATTTTTTACAAGGTGTATCTCCCGTATTCCCAGAATCATGTTTCCTGTGACAGTTGCATTGAAAACCACGGTTGCATTCTCCCCTTCGCTGAGCTCAAGCTCTGAAGGGATATCCAGCTTTTCTGTCTCAAGCATGTATCCCCCGATTTTTTCAGGGAAGCTGACGCTGTAGGTTTTTACCTGCTCATGCTCAAAGCTGAGGTTTGGGGTTGCACCTGCATTCACCTGGAGCACAGAGTCCGGGAAAACCGCTTTCCCATCAAAATCCGCTTCAGCCCTGCTCTTGTTCGTGAAGTTTGCAAGGATGCTTGCGCTTTCTTCAGATATATAGGTAACATAACTGGTTTTGTACATTACTGTTTCCCCGGCGGAGAGGGGCGGGTCAAATGTTATGTAGTCTTTTTTGTTGTAAGTGATGTTTTCTTCCCCGTAAGTGCTTTTGAGCGCTGAAGTGTCCAGTGTCCTGTTTTCCCAGGGTATTGTAAATAAATATGCGCTTGCATCGGCCCCAATTATTTCCACTTCTCCCTCCAGCTCAACTTCAGAGGAATAGCTGCGGGCATCAACAACCCCATGGGTGTTTGAGCCATCTGTATGTACAACAAGCACATAGCTTATCTGCCTGCCTGTTTTCATCATGGGCTCCATAAGCATCTGGGTGTAGCCCCCGTGTATTTCCATCCCGGTGCCGTTTTCCAGAGAAATGGTATATTCTTCAGGGAGCCCTATCTGGGCAACCGCGAGGGTACTTATTCCCAGGTTTTTCAACCCGGAATACACCTCCCTGGTTTTGGAAGAGTCCCTGAGGGTTATCCTCAGCACTTCTTCTCCCTCCTCCCCTATGTTCTCTATTTCAAGTACTTCGGGGTTGGCCAGAACCTGCTCCTGCTGCTCAGGGGTAAGTCCTTCTGCATAAAGGAACGCTCCATACGAGTATATGGTTACGTTTATGTTTGCAGTTCCCTGGTAAACTTCAGAATTTTCAGTGTTTGCTCCCCCGCTCCAGTTCTGTATGCTCATTGCAAATGGCTGGAGGAGGAACAGCAGTGCAAAAAATACAACTAATATTTTTACCATGAGGCCCTTATCCATCAGAAGCACCGGAATAGATTGGTGTGAAAACAATTTTAAAGAGCACAGCCCTAATAGTATCCAATTCTTTTATTTGGTGTTACGAATGGTAGAAAAAGGAGATTTCATTCTAATAGAGCTTGAGGGAAAGGACCAGGAAGGCAATGTATTTGATTCCACAACAGGGGAGGTTGCGAAAAAGCTCCATGGCAAGGAAGGCCCCCTACTGGTTGTTTTCGGGATGGACAAGCTTATTACCGGAATATATGATGCACTGAAAGGCATGAAGAAAGGGGAAGAAAAGGATGTTCATCTTTCTCCCGGGGAAGCATTTGGCCACAGGAAAAAAGAAATGGTCAAGATAATGTCTAACGCGGAGTTCAAAAAGCACGACGTCAATCCCGAGCCCGGGTTGGTAGTGCACGTGGATACGGACACCGGCCGCCTATACGGCACTGTGAAAAGCGTGAATGCAGGAAGGGTAATGGTGGATTTTAACCATCCTATAGCCGGCCAGGAAGTGGACTATCACCTTAAACTCAACGAGATATATACTGAAAAAGAAGACAAAATCCGGGTACTGATTGATTATCTCGGCCTGGAAGGCGATTTTAGCCTTAAGGATGATGGGGAACTCACGGTGAACCTGAAGAAAAAAGACGACAAGGAATACGAGCTGCATAAGGCGATGCTGCTGATGACGCTCCGTTCAAAAATCCCCGGCATAAAGAAGGTGGACCTGAAGGAAGAGTAGGATGTGCAAAATCTGCGAGGCCGCTTCTTCGGATTCGGAATACCTTTTCCTTCTGGAGAAAATGCAGGAGGAGGATTTTCACCGCCTTGAAACCACAAAGGAATTTCTGGAGAAGTTTCCCTCCCTTTCCCGCAACCTTTACACCACACTTAAATGGCCCACAAAACTTTCCAAGCCGCTTTTTGAGGCAAGGGCCGCATTTGCCGTTCCCCATAATTATTTCCAGCCCCTGTTTTTGGACGGGGAGAAGATGGGGAACCATTTTGCCCATGGTGCAACCCGTTCTGTTTTCTTTTCCGGAAGCACTCTTGTTGTGTTTTCAAAAACAGTGGGGCAGAAAGCGGGCAGGCCCTTTCTTTCAAGCTTTCTTTTTACCCATTTCCCCAAAAATGAGTATTCTGTTGCCTATGACGGAAAGGACCTGAAGGTTTCCGTGGATACTGAAAAATTATTCAGGAACCTGGTTAGCGGAAAAACCGAAAAGAGAAGGATACGTTTTAATTTTTTCCACAGGGGAATGGAAGGCAGAATCATTTCCAAGGAGCAGGCTATACAGTCTTCATATGTTAAGAAGGTATATGGAAAGAGGGGCAATGTGCGCAGCCTTTTTGCTTCCGCGGACCTTGAAGGGTATGTTGTTTCCGTGCCCCATTTTTCTCCCCACCCGTTCATGCTGCGCCTGCACAGCAAATTCGGCTATGATTCTTTCAGGCAGTTCCAGGAGCATGTTATTGACTATTTCCGTGAGCACCTGCGGCTATCTGAGCCTTCCGGGGAATAGTGAGTATCCTGCCAGTTTATAGAGCAGGCTCGCAGCAAAAATCTCGCTCACTACTTCCCCCTCAACCGGGGCAAGCTCTACGATGTCAAACCCCACAATCTTTTTCTTTGTTGCAACCTCCCTTAGCAGCGCAATCCCCCGCTTCCAGGAAATTCCACCCGGGCACGGAGTCCCTACCCCTGGCATTTCCGAAGGGTCAAACCCGTCCAGGTCAATGGAAACATATACCTTATCGCCCAGCGCATCCAGCACATCCTCAATCTCGAATTCGCTTCCCCAGCTCTTCAGTTCCGGGTGCCTGCTTAAGTACTCCGCACACTCTGAGCTCATGCTGCGCACCCCAACCTGCGCGCCCCTTCCCGCGTGCTCCATCATTCTGCGCATTGCACATGCATGTGAATGCTTCTCCCCCCGGAATTCATTTCGCAAATCCGCATGCGCATCAATCTGCAAAACCGAAACATCCGGGAATTTTTCTGCAACTGCCCGCACTGAACCGGAAGAGATGCTGTGTTCTCCCCCCAGCACAATGGGAAATTTACCTGCCCTAATTATTCCGGAGACTGCAGAATGGACTTCTTCTTCAACTCCGGAGGCCTTTTTTTTGCCTTCTCCAACTGGCTCCATAACGTGGAAACCTTCAGGAAGTCCTTTTCTGATTGTTTCAAATCCCAGTTCAATATCATATTCCTCCACCTCCATGCTTGCATTAAAAATTGCTTCCGGGCCCTTTGCCGCCCCTTCCCTGAAGCACACTGTGCCTTCATATGGCACGGGAAGTATGCAGGCATCCGCAGAATCAAACCGGGCATTTCTTTCAAGAAACTGAAGTTCCATGGGTTTTTCTTGCCGGCGCAGAGTTTAAATTGCTTTCCTGTGTTATGAAATCATGCTTCCGGAGAAGGATATCACTCCCCGGGATGTCCTGGCGAAGTTCGGTGAATACTATCGGCTGGTCCGCTTTGAGCATGCGATTATGCTGGCCATTGCTGTTCTTATTGCAGAAATTGTTGTTCTCGGGGAATTCCCCCCAATTGAAACCATTTTCTTCCTTTCAATGCTTGTGCCTATATTTTCGGAAATAGGTTCTTTTGCTCTCAACGATTACATGGATGTGGAGGCGGACAGGATAAACGGGATGCTTGAGCGCCCCCTTGTAAAAGGAACCGTGCAGCCTTCCACTGCGCTTGCAATTGCCGTGGTTTCTTTTGCAGTTTCCATAGTTGCAGGTTATCTTATAAACGAATCAGCGTTCGCAATTGCCCTCTTCTTTAACCTGTTTGCAATCCTCTACAATGTGAAGCTTAAGGATGTGACAATCTGCGGAAACGTGTTCATTGCAACCACCATGGCAATCCCCTTCCTTTTCGGGGCATATGTGTATGTCCAGACTCCCCCTGAGATAATATGGGACATTGCATTTCTGGGTTTCCTGGCCGGTCTTGCCCGCGAAATAGTAAAATCTGTAGAAGACGTGGAAGGTGACATGAAGGCAAGAAAGTCCAGGACTCTGCCCATGGTCATAGGAAAAGGCCCCTCCCTGTTCATAGCATCCATGCTTTTCCTGCTGTTTATCCCCCTCACAGTGGTGCCCTTCATGTTCCGGCTTTCCCTCTCTTTCGCATCCGGGTTTTTCCTATTTCTCGCAGACATTTCCATCCTTGTTCTTTCCCTGTACCTGCTTTATGCAAGGGAAGACAAGACTTTCCCCACAGTGAGGAAGTATTCCCTTGCTGCACTCTTCTGCGGCCTGCTTTCCCTGCTGCTGGCTTCACTCGGCTTTTGATTTTCAATAATCCAGGTCCGGAATCTCAATTTTTTCATCCGTTTCTGCATTGAGCACCCGGAACATTGCATCGGCCGCTGCCCCCTCAATATGCCCCATTATTTCCAGCACATGGATGCAGTGCCTTGCAAACATCTGTTCACGCGCATCCATTTCCCCAGGTGCAGGCATAATCCTGCTTTTTCTTATGGAGAATTTTTCCAGGTGCTCAAGCCGGGGGTTGCCATTTCCCCCTATTGTTTCTACTGCCAGAAGAAGCGAGTTGGCCCATTCTGAGAGCCAGGAAAGTCGTTTTTCTCTGGGAAGCTCATCCATTTGCGATATTGTTGCCATTCTGTCTGAAATGTTGATTATTCCCTGGAAAAGCTGCTCTGTTGCACGGTCCATCATAGGAGGGATGTTTGCGGGGTTGGGCCTGGAAACCCCGAGGTCCCGAAGGTAATACACCATGGATTTTCCGTCATTGTTAATTGTTCTCCTGATGTTTGTGGAAAAACGGGATAGCGATACTATAAGGGGTTCCTCTCCCATCATGTTTTCCGGTTCTTTTTCTGCGTTGAGGATTTTTCCAAAAGAATTGATAATTGCATTCCGCGCCTTCCTGTCAAGCCGGGGCTCTCCCAGCAGATGGGCCATCCTCTCAAGCCCGGTTGCCCCTCCCCAGCGCATAAGTGTTTCAAATGAGTCTTCCTCCATGTTTGCATCAAGGCAGGCAATGTTTGAGTAAAGTGCAGCATAATATGGGTCCATGCCAAGCAGGGGCCCTTTCCTTGTAAGGGAGAAGTGTGCATTATATATGTCTACATTAAGTTCATGCCCTTTCATCAGCTCCCTCATTTCCTGTATGGAGAATACCTGCATGGGCATGGCTTCAGTTTCATAGTCTGCCCAGTCTAATGAGCCCCCTCCGCATAATGCATTCATTCTGATATCGTATTCCAGTAATAGCACGCTTCCGGAGAGTAGCTGAGTGATATCGCATATCAGGTCGTGCAATTCCCCCAGCTCACTGTCCCTTTCCTTTTTTTTCTGTTGAAGTTGTTCCGTTCTTTCCAGAATCCCTTTTTTCAGTCGTTTCTTTTCTTCGGGTCCGGGCTTGAGCTCCTGGGGTTGGGGGATTATGCACCTGTTCCCGCAGTTCCATTTGCATTTTCCCCTTCCAGAAATTTGTCTGTAAGGGGCTACTGCTATTGGGGTGGAGAGCTTTATTTTGCGGGGAGGGGCCACTTTTACACCATATATATTGTGTTCCAAAATGTTTATAAATGTCTTTTATTGTTTCCCTTTACATAAACAGAAAAGAATTTATATCTCCGGTCATCATAAATATTTATGCCGGGAAAAATCGCTGCGGATTCGGGCAATGAAAGAGCCCTTAATGCAATTGAGAACAATTCAAGGCTGAAAGAATCCCTCCACTTGCGCGAATTCAGGAAATGTGGAAATGGCAAAGCTACGGATTCTCAAAAGCAAAAATCCAGGAAATTGTTTACCCGTGTCTCCAAGGATTGCAAATTGCTTTTTGAAAGCAGGGCAAGGCCGGTTGCAAAATTTTCCAACCCGAGAAGTGAGGAATTCGAGGATGATGTCTGGCGGCTGAGCACTGCACTTTATTTTTTTGATGTACTAGAAAAATTGTACTCTCATGTTAAGGAAGAAGGAGGTGCTGCTGATTATATGCTCTTCAATTCTACTGCAGAATCAATGTTCAAGAACATGGATTTTGCCTTTTTTTCAAGTATAGACAAGGGGGAACTATTCAAGAGGTTCATGGATGTTCATTCCTGGTTAAGCGCCTGTTCGGAAGTTTTTGGAACACCTGCTTATGATTTGATTTCTGCAATAAACAGGTATAAGTTTCCCCTGGGGAGGATGTTCAAGCATTATTCGGAAGAGGAGCCTTATATTCGTTAATCTTTACGAAGGAACAGCAACATATTTAAATATCCTAACTACCCTAATATATGTATGGCTGTGGCCAACAAGAATCCAGGGCGAAATTCGCAAATCCCTGCTGATGGTATAAGCAGTTTTTTCAGCACAAAAGAGCCAAATAGCGGGAAGCTTCCCAGGCAAATCAAAAGAAAAGAAGTAATCAGCAGTTTGGGCAAATTAGGTGAAATGAGCACAGGCTTGATAAAAAAGATGAAAATTCCGGATTACTTGTTTAAGCTTGATACAGATAATTTTTCTTCCGACAAAGACATTCCTGCCTACCTGATTTATGATGAGGAGTCTCTTGAGAAATGCAGGCACATGAAATTGCCGGAATATTCTATTTCCATTGGTTCCAGGGGCTCTGATATTTTTTGTACTCTGATTGACAAGAAGAGAGGGTTTATACTCACCGCCAGCGTTGGGCACATGATGGTGGAAGGAGGAAGCTGGGATTTTTTTGAGAGTTGGATTGATGAGGCTTTGAAAGAGTCTGACAAGCTCACTGGGCAAGACAAGAAGAAAGGAAAGATGGTAGAAATTATCCGCTGATTTTTCTATTTTATTATTTTTTTGGTTTCTCTATATTGCGCATCTCCCTCCAGAACGCAATGTGTTCCTGGGGCCGAAGGCCGAATTCTACAACATCTGCAAGGTATTTTGGGTTATACAGGATGAACCTTCCTGCATCATCTACTCTTATCATTGTTGTGCCTCCATATTTAGATAGGTCTCCAATGTTTCTTGGTTCTTTCGGAGACATAACCTCAAAACCAGGTCCAAAAGGCTTGCCCTTCCATTTCTTGAATATTCTGGATACTTTGTGTATGGGGGTGTCTTCTGCAAAAGTCGGGTAGCCCACATCATAATACTCCTTTCTCAGCTGTTCAAAGCTAACCCCCTGTTCTGGCCCCAGCCTGTGCCCCGATTCAGTAAGTTCACCCATCTGCTTTGTTCCACTAACCTTGCTCATAGTGTCAAGGAGCCACGCTGTCCCTTCTTTGAAATCCCTGGCCATACTTCCAAAATTAGGCTTGCCCCCTTTGCTTCCAAAATCGGCCACCATGTCCATATCTATTGGCTGGAAGGTGAGGGTTAGCTGGTCTGAACCCCTCCTTTTTACTACCATTAGTGCAGTATTCCGCATATGCCTGTCGCCCAGCAAAACTCTCCTTGACATTTCGTGGTATCTGTTCCATGCCTTGAATATTTTTCTTCTGCCCTCCTTGCTTGACATCATCCTGTAAAATAGTTCATGGACAGGGTTTTTTGTATCCGGCTTAACTAAAAGCTCATGCAGAACCATGGAAACACCCATAACCCTAACTGGCTCCGTACTTGTAATTTCTCTTCCTGCTGAATCTGTTTTTCCGGTTGGAACCCGCATCCTGACAGTTTTTCCAGCATATTCATGGATATCTTCAATTATGCCGAATTTTTGCATTACTTTTTCCTTGCCCACTTTCAACCCGGTTGGATGCTCAAAGCCATAATAGATATCAGAACTGAAAAGGCCGGTCGTTTCTGCCAGTTCTTTCCCAAGTTCTGCAGGTTTCAGGTCCTCCAGCTTTACAAACACTTTTTTTCTTCCCTTGCCCTTTGCAAGTGTAATCGCGAATGCCCCGCGCAATCCGACTATGGTTTCAATTTTCTTAATCTTGTGTCCTTTGTATTTTGGCAAACTGTTGAGTTTTTCCTCCAGTTTTCCCCTAACTACCAACCCAAAAATCTGTCTGAGCTTTTTTGGCATGCTTTCCCTTAGTCCTTTTAGCTCTTCAGAAAATTTATCCAGCTTTTTCTTCAACTGAGAAGCCCTGTCCTCAGGAGAGCCCCGTTTTATTCCATGCTCCTGTGCTACTTTGGAAATCCTGGCCGGCTCTCCGCTTTCCAGGGCACTCCTGATTCTTATGATGGAGCTATTTAACTGCTGCCCCCTAGTTATGGATGGAATTTCAATTCCAAGCTCCTTTATGAGCAGCATCATACGCCCCGTATCCCCGCCGTTATATTTTTCGGCTATTTCTTTTAGGCCCATGTCTCTCAGGGCCTTTCTTTCCTGCGCAGTTTCTTCTTCAGGGGTTCGGGCGTTTCTTGCTTCTTCTACTTTGGCGACTCTATTACTTTCTTTAATAGCTTTTGAGTAACTATTGACGATTCTCCATCTTACTTCCGGTGGTGCCCTTTCTAGCATTGCTTCCAGGGGCGGTGCTTCAATTCCCAGTTTACGGAGTTTTTTTATTGCTTGTTTTGCCGTGTATTTTTTCCCCCTTTCTTTGGGAATCTCCGCTTCTGGCCCTTTCCGAGCTTCCATACTTTGTACAGGATGCTTTACTTCCTGCTCTGGAGATTCAGGGGTTATTTCTTCCCTGAATTTGAGGCCTTCCAGAGTTTTGAGCCGCTCTTTTGCCTCAGGTCCTGTTTCTTTCGGCAGGTCTATTTTTGAAATTTTTCCTTTTTCAAGGTCAATTGTTACTTTTGCTTTTTTCACTGTTGCCCCCTCTTCAGCTTTGGTCCCAGGAACAATCAACCTGCCGTTTCCTGCATTATATTCCATGTCTAGGGTGATAGTCCCCCTAGTTTTCTTAAGCTTGGGAAATTGTCCCATAAAAACTGAAGAGTTATGGGCTATCGCTTCTGCATCCCGGTATAGTATATTTTCTCTCCTGAAATGTTCGCGAAGATATCCCTGTTGTTTTTCGTTCAGCGGCGGAAGGTCCCCAGCCCCTTGTTTGCCTGCCCTCATCACAACGGCTTCAGTGGGTATCCGCTCATACCCTGGAACTGATTCCTGGAATTGGAGTCCCTTAAGCTTTCCCCCGGTGCGCCAGAAAGGTATTTCCCCCGGAGTACCTTCAGCCACATCAACAGTTATTATTCTTCCCTGCCGCGGATCAAAGGTAAGTGTAGCTTCCTGGTATTCCCCTGTTTTGGGTGGTTTATCCACAGTAAGGATTCTTCCTTTTTTGGGTTCATAATACACTTTTATCTGCTGTCTGTTTCCTTTTATGGTTCGGGTAATTGTTTGTGAAGGAACTACTTCAAGGAGCTTGGCAATGTTTCTTGCAACAACTGGGGCTTCATAAGGCGAAAACCTGTTTTCTCTTTTTTCAAAATGCTCAGAGAGGTACTCCTTTGCTTTCGGACTTAGTTTTTCACCCGCGGCATTTTGTTCTACAGCAAATATGACCTGCTCCCTATTCAGAGGTATGTGCTTTTTTGGAACTTCATGTTTCCATTTCCCTCTTCCTCCTCCCTCTAATTTTATTTTTCCTGCTGGAAGGTGGCCTCCCAGTTCCCCACCAGCAACCCCTACCGTGGGCGTTTCTTTAGGCCCGGCCTGCGGCGTTTCCCCTGCAGGTATCCAGATAAACTCTGGCCGGACCGGAACCGGCTTTCCCTGCTTGCCATAAACATTTGTCCAGTACACTCCAAGAACATCCATGTATTCATCGTCCATGTACTTCTTCAGGCGCTGGTCAACAGCTTCTTTCGTTACCTCTTCTCTTTTTACTCTTCCTGCATTCAGGTCAAGGGCAATCTGGCCAAGCCCTGTTTTTTCCAGTATTCTCCTTGCAGCCATTTGATAAACATGGGGAATGAAAGGATTTGTTGCTCTTTCCCAGAGCATATCCACCACATCTGCACCACTAACCTCGAAGGGAGCAAACATGTATTCAGCGGCAATTGACATTGCTTCAATCCGGTCTCTTCTTTCAGAAATCAGTATTCTTGCATCGCTAAGCGCATTTAGTATGTCTTCAGCCTTGGGGCTCCCCTCCGGGCCTCTGGGAACCTGGTCAATATAGTTTAGCAGCATTTCTGCAGCCAATTTTTGTCCATAGCCCCCCTTTCCATATTCCATTAAGTATTTTTGTATAGTCTGGCTTTCACTAAGGCCTGGATGTTCCCTCCTTACCCATTCCTGCCCTGCACTCAATCCCTCCAGGGCTTCCAGTGCATATGAATTGGCAAGCAGCTCCTTTACCCTTTCCGTGGCTCCGGCTATTTCTTCAAGCCCCAGTCCTCTGGCCGGAGATTTTTCAAGCCCAAGATTTTTCATAAATATATTGGCTGCTGTCACTTTGAGGGGGTTGTCACTGTTCCGGTACAGTTGCAATAATGAAAGCTTTGCTTCCAGGGAATCTTTTTTCTCTATCCATTTTGTGATTTCTGAAAGATATTGGTATCTTTTTGTTTGCACAAGCGGTTCAATACTAAGTTTTACTGCACCCCTGGTGGGTTTTGCAGGGTCTACGGAGAATTCGCTTATCCTGTCCATCAGGTATCTGGCCGCCTCGGCCTGCAGCGGCCTGGCCCTGGCAACATTCGGGGCCAGGTATCCGGAAAGACGAGCAATTGCTCCTTCTGCACTTTTTGTTTCTTCCAGGAGTTTCAATCCCATTGTTTCAATTTCCAGTTCCAGTCTTTCGTTTCTGTTTTGCACTAATTTGCTCGTTTCCCTGATTTCAGCAAGCGTGGGGTTTTCAGGGTTTTTTGCTTTGTGGGATATGTGCTCGAGCATTATTTCTGCTGCTGTTCCCCATTCCGCATCGGTTCTGAGGTCTTTTAAGTATTTCATTATTTCCCGGGGGTTTTCCCTTTTAGATAGTTGATGAGTCAGTTCTCCGGCTTTTAAGTATTCTTCAGAGCGGGGAATTACTATTTCTTCTGGCCCAATAGTTCTTACTTCTCTGGTGTACCCAGAATTTGTATCACGGTGGTGATTATGCTCATGTCTATCCAGTATTAGTCGCTGCCATTCTTTTGCTCTTGTTGCATCAATAATGGAAATTCTGGCATCCGGATCGTACTTGGCCGCCCCCCTGCCTCCTGTAAATGGACTAATGAAACCTTCAGCCGGCTTTATGGCAATTGCAAAATGCTCCCCGCTTATTATCATCCCTTCAACTTTGGCAACTGCAAGTTTTCCGGTCTGCTTGTTCAGGAAGAGGTATGTGCCTTCGGGATTCAGAACTCTGTTTAGGAGAGGGAGTGCTTCTTCAACTCCTCCCCGTTCAAAAGCCTTTAGCACATATTCTCCTTTGAAACCCACCTCTTCACCGAACAGATTCAGTTCCTTCATGACTACTACTAGTTCTTTTACTCCCTTTTCCGTATTTTCGGCATTTCTTATGCTCCGTGAAAGGGCTTTAAGCAACTCGGGGTTGCTCTCAACATCAGTAGTGGTCGGTTTTATTTCAACTGAGCTTTTGGCCGTTTCAGAAAGTCCCAGAGGAGTTTGCCTGGAATAGTATTCAGCAAACTGTAGTGCCTCTGTTTTATTTTTAATGTTTCTTTTCCCTGTCATTTTGCCTGTAAGCAGACTTAGCGTATTGAATGCTTCAATATACCTTATGAGTTTGGGGCGGGGAGCTTTTCCCCTGCTGGTTACACCTGATTCCGCCAGGACCATAAGCTTTTCAAAAATTTCCTCCCATGCAGAAATGAACTTCTCTTTCTCTGCTTTGGTCATCCCCAGCTCTTTTGCTCTGGCTTCTATTTCGGAATAATGTTTTTCAAAACTCTTGGGAAGTTCTCCCTCCAATGTAAAAGGCAAAACTCCTTCCTTGCGGGCTTGTTCAATGCGTTTTTCATGTTTTTTCCAAACCTGGCTTCTTGGTTTGATGATTTCAACTTCAGGGGGAGGGTGTTTCTTTGCTTTAATTTTTATTTTTCCAAGAGCAGGTTCAACGTTTCCTGCTTCTACTTCTGGTTTTGGAAGTGATTCTGGTTTCAGACCATACTCCTTTTCCAATTCGGCTCTCTGTTCGGCCATACTTTTTCTTATTTTAAGCCCTTCAAGCCCCTTTATTTCAGGTTTCCTGATTCCTCTTACCTTCATTTCACCTGTTTTAATATCGACATGGATGTATGCAGTGTGTGTTTCTCCTTCATAACCAGGAGGTGCCTTTTTCCCAAAAGCAATTATTTTTCCTTCTTTGTTGCAGACAATACTAAAGTCAGGTGAGGTAAGGTCCTGTTTTCCATAAACTCCTTCCAGAATCAGGTCATTTCCCCTTGCGGACAGTTTCATTGCGTTTTCAATCTGAACTTCAGTTAGTTCTTCTCCTTCCAGTTTTTTTATCGCATGGAATTCGTCAACATCGGGATAATTCTCTATTTTTGCTTTCTTTTTCCGCCTTGGAAGCAGGCCACCATATCCTTCTTCAAAATAGGGTTCATCCATAGTAAATTCTTCGCCCTCTCCCCTCCTTCTCGCTGTTTCTGCATCCAGTTTGTTTTTTAGTTCTGCAGAATGTCCCTTCCCTTCTTCTCTAACCCGGCTTCCTTTCTTTCTGGGCTCTGCCAGCCTCTCCGCCGCCCTTTGCAGCCTGCCCAGGTCAGCCCTGCGGTCCCCCAATTCATAGTATGTATATTCCAGTTCTCTATATGCATCGTTTGCTTCGCTTTCTCTCCCCTCTCTTTCAGCCCTAAGCATTTTTGCCTCAAGCTTCTTCACCCTTTTTTCAAGAATTTCAATGCGGTTCTCCAATACCTTCATCTCTTCAGCCCGGGCTTTGGGAGAAAGTTTTTTCTCAGGGGGAACCAGCAGTTCTTTGCCCAGTAGTTTGTCTACTTCAGAAGGACTGAGCTGTTTAAATTCCCTGCCCTTAATCTCTCCAGAAATTCTGTTAAGCCCCCTGGATATTCCTTCAAAAGGTGTTTCACCCGGCTTGGCCACGCGGGTAGTTCCCCTAACTTCAGGAACCGGTCCTCTCATTATTGTATACATTCGGTTGCCCTCCATTTCCCCATCATACCTGATTTCCCATGTTTTACCCGGCTCCCCGGGCTTCCTGGTTTCCACGTTGAACATCTGCCCTTCTTTTATGCCTGTCCAGGTTTCCGGCAGGTCGCTTCTCATTTCAGCCTGTTCGCCCCCCAGCCTTACTCTGGTCCATTCATGGGGGAGCCAAAGTCCTGTTTCTTCCAGTGCCTCAAGTGCGAGTTTAAATTCCTTGGAGCGTGCCTGGTTTCTGAAATGATAGGCGCTTGGTTCTCCCACTTTTTCAAGTCCTTTGAGGATTTCCACTGATTTTTTGAACTCTGCATTGCCTGCCAGTTCTTCCACCGCAGGCCGCAGTTCAAGCGGAATAACTGTCCTCTCCCCCCTCACCATCTTTTCCGCATAATGGATTACTTCTCCGAGCTCTTTGACTTCCCCCCCGGAATAGGTTTTCCCTTTAAGGATGAACTCTTTTCCCCATGGGCCCGTAGTACTCCCGTCAAACCTCGCTTCCACTGCTGCACGGATGTCCAGGGGAACTTCTTCTCCAACCCTTTCGGCTTCTTTAGCCCTTCTTTTCAGTATATTCTCAACTTGCTGGCGGGCAAAATACCATATAATTTCGTCCTGGAAATTTTCACTCAGGTATGGGCGGACATCAGTTATCATTTCCTCTGGAAGCTTCAGGTCTTTCTCGTCAGCCACTTTTTTTATCCTTGTTACTATTTTTCTGGTTTGCCTTAATCTGCGGACGTCTGCTTCAAATTCAGCCTGGGGCTTTGTCAGCAGTTCCGGATTTGCTTCAACTACTTTCCTCCCTGTCTCTTCAATTCCGCGGAATGTGCGGGCCAGGGCATTTGCCCTTTGCTTCAGTTTATCCGCCCCGATTTTCTGTTCAATCTCTTTTATCTTTGTAAGTTCTGTTATTCCAAGTATTTCAAGGTTTCTTTTCGCTTTTCTCTTTCCTTTCTCTGCAGGGAGGAGTTTTGCCTTTGCTTCCTCTGGCTTAGGCAACACTGATGGCCTTTCAGCCGGCACGAATTTATCAACCCCAGACACATCCACGTCCTGCCCTTCTTCCTGTGCTTCCTCAATTATCCGCTTCTCCTCCTGTTTCCATCTTTTTTTGGTGTTTCTGTTTTCAAGCTTATCCCTGAGAATTTCTATTTCCGCACGATTTTTTTCGTATTGGACAAAGTTTCTGTAATCTTCTACAAAATCAAAGCCTTCTTCCAGATATCCCTCTAGGGCATCATTTTCGTTCTCTCTTCTGGCAATTGCTTCTTCAAGTTCCTTTTTTCCCTTCAGGCCCTCCATCTTCTTTCTGAATTTCGGGTCTCTGAGGGCCTCCTGCTCTGTTCTTGTGCGCAATCTGTGCAAAATAAGTTCGTCTTGATAAGATGAGTCCGGAAGACGGCCTTCAAGCCGGCTATAAAACCGTTCCCATTTGAATAGGGTTGACGCCCTTTCATATTCCAGCTCCAGGCGCTTGGCAGAGTTTACTCCATTAAGTTTATCCCTGAGGAGCTGCGCTTCTGCACGCATTTTTTTTGCTTCTGCAAGTTCTTCCCACAATTTCAACTCTTCTCCTGAAGAAACACGTTCTTCAATTTCTTTTGCTCTTTCTTCCTTTCTGGCAATTGCTTCTTCAAGTTCCTTTTTTCCCTTCAGGCTCTCCATCTCCTTTCTGAATTTCGGGTCTCTGAGGGCGTCCCTTTGCTCATCTGCCCTATATGTCTTCTCCATTGCAAGATTTCCCAATTCCGATTCCGGGGGACGCCCCTTAAGCAGTGCATAGTAGCTAAGCCATTTCTCTTCTCTTTCAACTTTTTTAGCCTCTTCCGGAGCGGCCTCCGTAACTCTTCCTTTTGGGGAAATTCCCGCATGTTGCCTTAGATTAGCAAGGCTTCCCCTAAGGAGCTCCGGAGAAATTCTCTTTCCTGGCCCGGCGCGGGCTATTGCAAATCCCTCTGGAATCACCCCAAGCCCCTCTTTTCCAACTGCAATTTTCCCTCCCAGGGTTTCAAGAACTTCAATTTCCATTTCCCGGAGCTGTTCCGCAGCTTCCCGCTCCAGCCGTTTTCTTCTTGCGCTCGGCCGCCCTGTTTCTCTCTCCTGCTCACGCAGTCCTTCCGCTTCCTTAATCTTGCTTTCCACCTCACTGAGCCGCGTTCTGAATTCAGTTTCCCTTGCTACAGGCCTCTTCTCCGGCCTGGTGGTGGGTTTGGGCATCTTTAGTGCTTCTGCCCTTGTGGCGGAAACACCTTCCCGCAAGCTTCCTTCAGGGGCCCCGTATCTCCACTGCATTTCCCCGGCTGGCTCCTCCATGTGCATTTTAAGTGTAAAGAATCCATTTTTTTCTGCGAGCCCAAGCCTTTCCGCAGCCTTCCTTACAAGGCGGCGCTTGAATTTCTGGACTCCTGGCCGGTGAGTAAGTGGAAGCAGGGCAAACAGTGCTGAAGAAGCAGTGTCAACATGGAGGGTACCGGTTTTCCTCCATTCCTGCAGGCCCAGTCCTGCATGGTATCCTGAAACTCCTGAAAAATACCCTATTTCAAGCATTCCATATGCCTTTACCAGCTTGGCATATCTCATGGATTTTCCCATAACTTCAGTAATGACCGGCATCCGCAGGGCCCTCCCTACAGCCATTACTCCCGCACTTGCAGCCGCATCCCAGGAAAATTCCCCTGTCTGCCCCATGTAATCTATGGGGGCAGTAAGTATGCTGGTAAGCATTGCCTGAGGGACTATCAGTTCTGCTCCAATCCTTACCCCTGTTTCAATCCAGTCCGCACGGGTATTCCCCTCATGGATGCGCAGGCGTATATTGGCCAGGTCATGCTGAGCAGAGTTTAAGGAAGCAAGGGCCAGGCTGTCTTCTTTCCTAAGCACTCCGTCTACAAGTTGTTCTGTATCCCCAAGCTCATCTGTGCCAAGGTAGCCCAGCCTCCATCCGTGGAGGGATGCCCTATTGATATCTGCATTGTTCAGCACACCAATCACAGCAAGTGCCCTCTGCCTTTTCTCTTTGTAGGCGGCCAGCTTTTTCTTGTATTCCTCCATTTTTTCCGGTTCAGATGGCTGCACCGGAGCCTCCTCCATCAGGATGTCCCAGGCATTGATTCTTGTTTTTGCCTCCTCCTCAAAAGCACTGTAGGAAGCACCCCTTTTTGTATTCCTCCTCTTCGCAGTTGCTGCCATTTGCCGCAGCTCATCAATACCTTCTTCATATTCTTTCCGCGCTTCCCGGTAGTTTCCATCAGCGAGGTATTCCCGGGATTTTTCAAAATGTGTTTTTGCCCTGTCTTTAAAATCTTCAATATTGGCTTCATATGCGCTGGATGCGATTGGTCCTTTGCTTTTGGACATTGCTGAAAGTTCTTCTGCGTGCCGGGAAGAATCCAGAATAAGGGATTCCAGTGCAGCATATTTACTGCCTTTGGTTACTTCTTCCAGTACCTTGTCTGCCTCACCAATTGTTTCTTCCACAACTCTTTCTGCATCGGCTATGCTTACTCTTTCTTCCCCTTCTTCTATCCAGGTTCCTTCAATTACCCCATCAATCTCATTGGGCCCCAACCGCATTTCATCTATTTTTCTTTTTACTCTGTCCTGTTCCACATCAAGGTTTGCAATCTGCTGCTCCAGTTCCCCATTTTCTTTTTCCAGCCGCTCTATTTCATGCTCAAGTGAATCTGTTTTTGCGAGTCCTCCTACAATTTCTATGCCTTTTTCATTTTTTTGAATGAGTTCCCCATTTTCTTCCATTTTTTCTCTGAGTTTCATTCTTTCTTCATCAAGGTCTGCAATTTTTGCCTGGTTTTCTTCCCATTCCTTTTCCATTTCAGCATATTCTTCTGCTTTGCCTGCTTTTTCCCAGATCTTTTTTCTCTGTGCCTTTAACTCTGAAATCTGGCCTGCAATTCTCTCCCTTCCTCCCATCCCCCTGTTTCTCTCTTGCAACCTTTCTATTTCACGTGCAAGCTCTGCATCCTTCTTTTCCAGTTTTCGTCCCTCATACCTGAATAC
>JBKHJL010000045.1:0-5561 GCA_046538155.1 Candidatus Micrarchaeia archaeon | reverse complement strand
GATATTTTAATTGGTTTGCCAGGCAGGTTTCCACTGTTTTCCTTACTCCGGACTATTCTTCGAAAAACAGCTCCCTTATGAATCCCTGCACTTCCGCATACATCTTTTTTCCGTCCAGATTAGGGACCAAGGAGTCTATCTTGCCCATATCCGTGTCCACATGGTGGTGCCGGGTGATTATTATTCTTGGGTCTGTTTTTGCCTTGTTGGCCATTCCAACCAGGGTTTCCAGCAGCAGTTCCCTCTCAAAAGGCATGTCTTTCCCCACCCACACATCATAAAGGTCCTTTGGCACCCCCCGGTTAGCGAAAGCAAGGAGTTTTTCCGCAAAAAGGATTTCGTATGCGTAAGTCAGCACATCAGCATAATACATCCCGTACCCGAAATGAAAAGGTATCGATTCCGCCCGCATTTTTTTCGGCTCCGCATCCACGTTCTTCCCGGAAAGGTCTATTTTTATCTTATTCTCGTCCACGAACCTGTGCATCTTGTTGGTTTTTATCTCGTGCCCAAATACTTTGCCGAATTCTTTTTCGGTTTTTTTCAGGTTTTCGCATTTAAGGTCAATATCATAGGAAATCCTCTGCCTTTTCCCGAAATAAACCATGTTCAGGGCCGTCCCCCCGTACATTGCATACCCTGGCACGGGCTCATGGAACAGCTGCCTCAGCCTGGAGACCACGTTCACCTCCACGTTCAGCTTTTCCTGCGTAATGCCTGTCGCAGCCGTGATGTCCTGGAAGTTCTCCATAAGGTTTTATTGAATGCAAACTCTTTTAAAATTATGCATATAAATGTCATATATGTCAAAAAGTAAGTTTTTTTTAAATAACATGCTCAAGGCGCTCCCGCCCGTATTCACTATAAAGAACCTTTCGGTCCTCGGCGGGCCCAGGACAGCTTACCGCCTGCTTTCCGAACTCCAGGAAAACAAGATGGTGTGCAAGGCAGGGAAGGGCCTCTATGGGAAGGTTGCGGAGGACCCCTACCTTGTTGCCTACCTCTCGCACGGGGGCTACATCGGCTTCTCCTCCGCCCTCTACATCCAGGGGCTCAAGACCGAGACCGAGCGCCGCATTTACGTGTGCTCCTTCCGCTCCGGGAAGGTTCCTTTCTGGGCCAATGAATTCGTCCTTGTGAACATGCGCGGCTTCCTCTTCGGCACCAGGAAGGTTGTGCGGAACGGGCAGGAAATGCTCGCTTCTACTCCCGCAAAAACCCTCTTTGACATGTGCCACCGGCCCAAATACTCGGATTTCTACTGCATGTACCGCGCCCTGAACTGGAAGCCCTTCTCTTCTTCGGACTGGAAGGAGCTCCTGCGCTACTGCGCAATGGCCCCCCTGAGCACCGTCCGGAGGGTTGGGTACATCGTGGAGGGGAAGGCTCCCAAATCCATTTTGCGCAAGCTCGAGTCCCTGGCTTCGGATAAGGGTGTTTCCTTCCTTTTTAAGCCCGGGGGCGAGTATTCCCCTAAATGGAGGCTTTATGACTCGGAATACGTGCGCAGGTGGATTGACGAAGCGTGAGGAAACGTTTCCGGTCCCGGGTTTCCGGCGCCAGCCACTCATAGAACGTTAAGCTGGCCATGCAACCCCTTCAATCTTAAAGTTAAAAAAGAGAGCGCGGCCTTCGTGCTCTTCCTTTTTCCAGAGCCACAGGTTACCATAAACAATACATTTATAAACATATATATCCACACCCAGAAACCATTAAATAGTGGGAAACACCAAATCCCAGAAGAGGTGAATGTAATGAACAAAAAAGGCAGGTGTTGCCTTCATGGAAAGGGATGTAGTTCATCCGCCTCGATAAGAAGGGGCGCCTAGTACTACCGCTGGAAATCCGGGATGCCCTCGGAATTAAAAACGGAGAAAAAATCCTGCTTAGCGTAAGCTCCGCAAAGGATTCTGCAGTAACGATAAGAGTAGCGAAAGCGCTGCCTGATTCAGAGTGCTGCCCTTACTCCCGTAACGGGAGCTATGCAAGAAAGATGTGCAAAACATGAGAAAACCAATATTTTCCAAACCGGAAGAAGTAAAAGAAAGGCTTAAGCTCCCATATGCCCGCTCCGGAAACGATTTCCAAAAGCAGATTGGAATACGGAACGGGCCAATGGGCATAGAAGCCAGGAAACGCGCAATTTCCTCCCTTAAGAATTCGTGGGGAATAGATTTTGGTGCCCTTGGCCTGAACCTAAAGGGAATATGGCTCCCAAGGCAGGTTGCGCGCCCGGACGGGGAAGCATTCCTCACCGCGCGCATTGCCCGGGCATTTGGGATTGAGTGCGGCATACTTGAGCTTACGCTTGACTGTTTTGTAGACAATGCCTACAAGAAAAGCTTTGTCCGGCAAAGGATTCTCTCCGAAGGCGAAGGGACACAAAAGATTCATAAATCATTTTGGGGGAGAGATGTGGGGTACACCAGAACAAATTGCCAAATGGAAGAGTGCAGATGAAATTGCTATATATAAACAATCTCTACTCTATAAACTGGTCCAGTCTATCAAAGAATTCCAGCCTTCTAGAGAATACTCACTGGAGCTGGGGTATCACAGTGAACTTACGGGCTGGCTTAAACATGAATTTCCTAATTTAAAGGTGGAAGAGCAAACTGGGGCATCAAGGCCAGACATTGTTGTTGAGGATATTGCCATAGAAGTTAAGGGACCAACTGATGACGCGGCACTTAATACTGTTGCTACGAAATGCCTCAAGTACTCGCAGCATTACAAAAATATTATTTTTGTTTTGTTCCAACCCACTTTCTCAGAGCGTAACTTTAAGGAGATAGCGGTAGGAATCGACAATACCCACCCCAATGTAATACTTCTTAGAAAAGATGGAAAAAAGACGCAGGAATATCGCTCTTTGAAGATTTAGAGCCAGTTCCCTATTTTTGGATCTGGCAGTGTTCATATATGTAACAGGATTATAATTATTGCCTATAAGGTAAAGAGTATGCCCAAGCGTTTTCAAGAAAGTAAATTATTCCAAAATTCTATGCAGATGGCCCTTGAGAAATATTTCGGTAATGAAACCCCTGTCAAAGCAGAATGGCCGTCGTTTTTGCGTCAGAAAAACATTTATTCTCCGCGCGTAGATATTGCAGTAGGGCCATTTTCAACAGAAGATGACACTAGCTTAAGTTCGAGGTATAATTCGATGGCAAACACTTACTCGAACTTGATAGATGGCCTTATTGACAAATTCAGGTCAAATTTAGACGAGTTCAGAAGAGCTAATAGAGCGAGCTTGCCATTAGGCGAGATTCCCAGTGACCACGCCTTTTTTGGTAAAAAATCATTCAATGATAATGCAAGATGCTTCATCGCAATAGAAATTGAAAGGTCTGGAAGTAAGAAACATATGTTGGGAGACATAGTAAATTCCTCTTCTCTTGGAAGGATTGGGCTTATTGTTGCATGGGATGCAAAAAGGCTGAAATCATTTCTAAGGATGTTAGAATACTGGAATTTCTTGAAATCAAAGGGTAAACCGTCATTTGATAGTAGGAACGTCCTCGTTATTACAAAAGACCAACTAGTGGCGTCTCTGCAGAAAAGCAATACATCGAGGATGAGGACGGGATTATAATTATTGCCTTTGAAAACCGAAAAATGTCAAAATGCAAATTTTGTGGGGAAGAATGCGGAACTTATGAACTCTGCCGTTCTTGTTACTACGATGCTCAAGATGGAGAGATAGACAAGTGCAAATGCGGCAAATACAAGGATTCTGAGTATGCTCTGTGTTTTGACTGCTACAAAAAATCAAATTCGGGCAAGAATTACAAGAAAAGCAAAATCCATGACAGTTCCATCAAGGGAAGGTTAGCCGAAGCAATTATAGAAGAAATGTTTATCTCTATGGGTTACGATGTGTTTAGGTTTGGAATGGAAAACACCCTTCCAGGTTTCAGCAATAGATTTTTGCCTAAAAAGGGGGAAGTGGCTAACCAGGTAAGAAAAATGCCGGATTTCATAGTGGTGAAGGATTCACATGTTTCCTTCGTAGAAGTAAAATATCGTACTAATGAGGAATTTGACTTTAAAGAGCAGTATTCCAGGGAGGGCGGTTACCCCTACCCTAATGCATATTTCATATTAGTAAGCCCCAAGCATATCAGAATCCAGAAGGCATCTGAACTAGAGAAAGGGAAGGATTTCATGTGGTTGGGGAGCTGTAAGGACTTCGAGACAGACAAGGAGATAATTAAGCAATATATCGAGTTTTGCAAAAAGTTCTTTGGAAACTGCTAATTCGTTGGCACCAGCCATTCATAGAAGAACCCTTCTCCAAAGTTGAACTCCTCCCCGAAGTCCAGGTAGATTTTTGCTCCCTTATCTTCCAGGAGGATTTTATTGCCCCCTATCTCACCAGCTCCTCCGTAGAACGTTAAACTGACCATGGGAACCCAATCCATGCTGATATTTTAATTGGTTTGCAAAGCAGGTTTCCGGTTGCGCATTTAGTGTTTTGGGTCCCGGAGTTTCGCCTACTGCAGCCATTCTAGCCCGGAAAGGAAGTTGAAAACAAGCCCAATAATAACAAAGGAAACAAACAGTATCCCCGCAAATATCGCTATTAGTTTCGGCTTCAGCACTTTCCTGAGTATTATCATTTCCGGCAAGGAAAGCGCGGTAACGCTCATCATGAATGCAAGCGCGGTCCCGAGCGCCATCCCCTTGGCCATTAGCGCCTGCACAATCGGGATGGTCCCTGCCGCATTGGAATAAAGCGGAATCCCTATCAGCACAGCAACAGGCACCGCAAGCGGGTTGCTTTCCCCTGCGATTTCCACAAGGAAATCCGCTGGTACATATCCATGGATAAATGCCCCAACCCCTATTCCAAGGATAATATATGGCCCCACTCTTCTTACGATGTCCATGGTTTGCGTTTTTGCAAACCCAATTCTTTGTTTCCAGCCTATTTCTGTTTCTTCCTGCTTTTTTGCATGGAGTTCCCACACGAATTCCTCAACTTCTCCCTCCAGCTTCATCCTCCCGATAATAATCCCCCCTATTATTGCAACCGTGAGGCCGCACAAAGCATAAAGCGCGGTGATTTTCCATCCCACGAGTCCCAGGAGGAGGGCTATTGCGATTTCATTTACCATAGGGGAGGAGATCAGGAACGAGAATGTTATGCCCAGCGGAACCCCGGACTCCACAAATCCTATGAAAAGCGGGACCGCGGAGCAGGAGCAGAATGGGGTGGGAACTCCCAGCAGGGCGCCAAGCACGTTCCCCAGCCCCTCGTGCCTCCCCCCGAGCCATTCCTTTATTTTCTGGGGAGTTATGAATGTCCTGATAACGGATACAAGGAAAACCATGGATGCAAGGAGCAGGAATACCTTCAGCGTATCGTATATAAAGAACTGGAGCGCTTCCGCAAGCGCTCCCTGCTCCACCCCAAGCACCCGGAAAACAAGCCATGCCGCAAATTCTTCCAGTGGCCCCATTTTTTATCCCCTGTGCCATTCTGAAAAGTTTTTTTCATCTGCCATCCTTGCCACCTGTGCACTCCATGCAGCAGCTCCGTTTCAACTTTGCGC
>JBKHJL010000044.1:0-5589 GCA_046538155.1 Candidatus Micrarchaeia archaeon | reverse complement strand
CACCCTTTCCTTTGGGAACTTCTTCTTTTTTATCAGGCGGTGGATGAAATAAAGGAGCTCCTGGGTTCTTTCCACTGCAAAAGAGGGAATCATCAGCTTGCCACCTTTCCTGTAAGTCTTTTTCACAGCATTGTGAAGCGCCTTTTCCTTTCCTTTGAAACTCTCCCTGCTGATATCACCATATGTAGATTCAATAAAGAGATAATCAGCATCCCGTATCAGAGTGGGGTCGCAGACAATTGGGGCATCCCACTGCCCCAGGTCTCCGGAAAAGACCAGCTTAATCGTTTTGCCCTTCTCCTCAACAAAAACCTCTATTATGGAAGAACCGATTATGTGACCGGCATCCCTGAAGCATGCGGTTATTCCTTTGGCAATATTTACTCTGCGCCCATAAGGCGTTGAAGAGAATAGCTTAATAGATTTTTTAGCATCGTCTGTTGTGAAGAGAGGTTCGCGTGGTTCCATGCCTTCCCGTTTCCTTCTTCTGTTCTCATCCTCAGTATCCTTTTCATTTATATAGGCCGAATCCGCGAGCATGATTCTGGAGAGATCTTTGGTTGGGGAAGTGCAGATGACCTTTCCGCGGAACCCTTTTCTATAGAGCTTTGGGATAAGGCCAGAATGATCTATGTGTGCGTGAGTAAGCAGCACATGGGAGATTTTCTCCGGGTCAAATCTGAAGGGGAGGTAATTCCTGCGGGTAATTTCCTTCGGGCCCTGGAACATCCCGCAATCAACAAGTATCCTCCTTTTCCCGGACTCAAGCAGGTAGCAGGAACCGGTAACTATCTTGGCTGCGCCGCAAAAGGTTATTTTCATGGAAACAGCACTCAGGAATGGTTTATAAAATTACTCTACTCCCATCCTCTCATTTTCAGTAGAGCAGTGACAGGGAACATCGCTGAGGTCTTTTTTGAACTCTTTTTCTGCCCTGCCTTCCCGGTATTTCCTGCAGGCCTTCTTTATCGTATTGAGGGGGAAAAGGATACAGTTCAGGCGATGTGGATTATCACTTAAATCATCCCCAACCAGCTCAAAGAGCTTTGGGCGGTCTATTGTAATTACTTCTTCAACTACCATCCCCCTTACGAATTCAGTTACCTGGGATGCAGAAGCATTGCTGAATGCGCAGAATGCACCTTCATAAGAGGCATCAGCGATTTTTCCATCCCTGATTTTCAAATAAACCTGAATAGTATCCCCGCAGGTATTTCTGCCCTCATTCACCACAGAGGGGTTTTCCATCCTGCGGCGGTTCTTGGGGTTCTTAAAAAGCTCTATGAATTTTTTGTAGCGGTTCTCGCTCATGACACCATCCTCCGTATCTCATCAATTCTTTGGCAAAGGGAAGTAATTTCATCTCCTGTATTGTAAATGTAGAAAGAAATGCGTGCAGAAGGAAGCACACCCATAAAATCATGCAGGGGCTGGGCGCAGTGGAAACCAGAGCGTATCGCGAATCCGTATTCATCCAGGAAAGAGGAAAGATCTATGGATGAGAGGCCGCGGACATTAAACGAAAGAACTCCTGTTCGCTTAACAGGGTTGTCCGGGCCGTATATTTTCAACCCCTCTATTTGCCTGAAGGAATCAGCTGCGTGGGTGAAGAGTTCCAATTCATGGGCCCGCACATTATCCATCCCCAGATTCGTAAGATAATCTATTGCTGCGCCAAGCCCTATTGCACCTGAAACATTGGGAGTTCCTGCTTCAAATTTGTGTGGGAGTCCGTTCCATTTACAGCCTTCTGTTTTTGCATCCATGACCATCTCCCCTCCATAAAGAAAAGGAGGCATTTCCTCAAGGACCTCTTTCTTTGCATAAAGCACCCCGATTCCTGTGGGGGCAAGCATCTTGTGTCCGGTGAATGCAAAGAAATCACAGTCCATCTCCTTTACATCTACGGGAAAGTGGGGGGCAGACTGGGAACCGTCTACCAGGATTAGGCCATCGTTTTCGTGGGCAAGCTTTGCGAATTCCTTTACTGGGTTTATAGTGCCAAGAACATTGGAAGCATGTACAATGGATGTGAGTTTTGCCTTTTGGATTTTAGAGTATTCAGGCTCAGGTATCTCGCCTCCATTGTTTACCTGCATGATGGATAGGGCTGCATTCTTCTTCTTGGTAAGAACCTGCCAGGGAATGAAGCCCGAATGGTGTTCCATTATGCTGGTGGCTATAATATCATTGCGGGTGATAAATTTGTCCCCATACGTATAGGCAACAAGATTTATGGATTCTGAAGCATTTTTGGTGAATATGATTTCTTCGGGTCTGGCATTGATGAACCTGGCAACCTTGCTGCGGGCCTGTTCATACATTTCCGTGGCTTCGGCGCTGAGAGTGTGTACGCCGCGATGCACATTTGAATTGTGATTGTTGTAGTAGTCCACAATTGCATTGATTACCTGGACGGGCTTCTGGGAAGTGGCACCATTGTCCAGATAAACAAGAGGATTGCCATTCAGCTGGCGCTGTAGGATTGGAAAATCCTTGCGTATTTCGTCCGCGTCGAGCATCTTAATTTTCACCTATCTGATTTTTTCCACAAAAGTGACGGGGCAGAGTCCCTTTACCCCCGGAATGCTGTTTATCCTCCTGATAACCTCCTTGATTATGCCAACAGGACCAAGGACCTCAACCGCAAGGGAATAGGGGCCTGTAGCCGTGTAAACACTGTTGACCATGGGGGTGACCTTTATTGCCTCAACCGTGGAAATATACCCTTCCCTGCTTATATCCAGGGCGAGAAGGGCCCGCTCCCACCCGATTCTCCGCTCGTTGAGCAGAACTGTGCTCCCCCTGAGAACTCCTTTCTCCTTCAGCTTCTGGATGCGCTTTCGTGCAGCGGGCTGGGAAATGCCGACCTCCTTGCCTATATCCGCAAGAGAAATCCTGGCATTGTCCAGCAGCAAATGGATTATGCGCATATCTGTGGAATCAAGCATATTTGCAAAATTTAAACCAAAAGGGTTTAAAAAATTAACTTGGGGTGGGGGTGGTGCAGGAGGGGGAGGGGCTGACAGTGAGTTGAGAATACTTTATAAATCTTTCTTATAGTAATATAGTGCAGCACTCATTTGAGTCCCGGATGGGGCGAGTTTCTCCGCCAGGAGAGGCGAAGGTGTTTTTATGAAAACAGGAATAGAAAACAAGAGGCTACTTGCTCTCATAGAAGAGCTCAACAAAGCCGAAAAGGGAATCTGGAAAAAGGCTGCGCAGGAACTTTCCAAACCCACAAGGAGGAGGCCAGCAGTCAACGTGAGCAAGCTTGAGAATTACATGGGGGATGGGGAAACTGTCCTTGTCCCGGGAAAACTGCTGGGCTCGGGATACCTTACAAAAAAAATGGAAGTCGCAGCATTCTCTTTCAGCGAAAATGCAAAAGCGCTTATAGAAAAGAACGGTGGCAGGACCATGGGAATCAGAGAGCTGATGAAAGCCAACCCGGAAGGGAAAAATGTCCGGATACTGGTGTAGGTGTTTGACATGATAATCATTGATGCTGGAAACACAAGAATAGGAAGAGTGGGGGCATACGTTGCAAAAAAACTCCTGGCCGGGGAAGAAGTTCACGTGATTAATGCAGAAGAAGCAGTAATCTCAGGAACCCCCCAGAAAACATTGGAAAAATACCTTACCAGGAGGCAGCTCCAGTACAAAGGAAACCCGGAAAAGAGCCCCTATTGGCCCAAGGTGCCTGACAGATTCGTAAAAAGGCTCATAAGGGGAATGCTCCCCAGGAAAAAGGCAATGGGGAGAGAAGCTTACAAAAAGCTCCGCGTACATATAGGCAACCCCGGCACCCTGAAGGGGGAACCCACAAGAGTGGAGGGTGCAGACATGGGGAACCTGAAGAGATATATAAAGATAAAAGAACTCTGCAGACGCCTCGGATATGGGGGGAAGTGATGATTATGGCCGAAAATAAGAAGGAAACAAAAAAGCAGGAAAAAAAGAAAACAACCAGAACAAAGGCAAAAAAAACAGGCACTGCAAAATCCGCAAAAACTGATAAAACAAGCAAGAGTAAAGAGGAGGAGAAAAAGCGGGAAGAACCTAAAAAAGAAGAGTCCACAGAAAAAAAGAAGCCTGTGCCAGGAAAAAAGAAACCGGAAAAACCGGGTAAGCCCAATAAACCCAGGCCAAAGAAACGGGCAAAAAAGAAGCCGGTCAGGGTTGAGCACTGCAGGGGAAAGAGAAAGCGCTCCATTGCCAGGGCAACCGTGAAAGAAGGGAGCGGAAGGCTCAGGATAAACAGCAAGCTACTTTCCTCATTCGGGAACAAGTATTTCAGGAAGATAGTTGAGGAACCCCTTGCCCTTATCGGGCCGGACGGGCTCAAGGTGGATATTTCCGTTAAAGTCCGCGGAGGGGGAGAAATGGGCCAGGCCCAGGCCTGCCGCACCGCCGTTGCAAGAGCACTTGCAAAATATTTTGGTGAAGCAGTAAGGGCAAAATACAAAGAGGATGACCCGTACCTGCTGAGGGAAGACCCGAGGAGGGTTGAACCCAAGAAATACATGGGGCCCAAGGCAAGGGCAAGAAACCAGAAGTCATACAGGTGAAAAAATGGAATTTCCAGTAAGGTGCTTTACATGCGGGGCCGTTATCGGTGACCTGTACGAAAAGTACAAAGAAGGAGTTGAAACAAAGCCGCCTGCAGAAGTACTCTCAGAACTCGGAGTAAAAAGGTACTGCTGCAGGAGGATGTTTCTCGGTCATGTGGAAGGCATGGAAGTAATTCAGAAATACAAGAAAATGTAGTGGACTAATGGGGCCGTAAGGTAACCTGGTATCCTGCAAGCTTGGGGTGCTTGTTATCTGAGTTCAAATCTCGGCGGCCCCAAACCCACTTATAAAGGTGGAAAAATGGAAGAAAAAAATGTTGAAACAGAAAAGGAGGAAGAGAAATCATCATTCCTCATTCCGAGGGAAAAATACCTGGAAACAGGAATACACATTGGAACAAGATTCAAGACCTCGGATATGAAAAAGTTCATATTCAAGATGAGGGATGACGGGCTGTATATCCTGGATTTGAGAGAAATAGATAAAAGAATAAGAGAGGCCGCAAAAATAATGGCCCAGTACAAGCCAGAAGAGATAATGGTTGTTGCTTCCAGGCTTTACTCTGGAAATGCAGCAGAAAAATTCTCAAAGCTCACAGGAGTGGGGCTGCTCAAGGGAAGATTTGTGCCTGGCACAATGACCAATATCAACCTGCCCAACTTCAAGGAGCCAAAACTTCTTTTTGTCTGTGATCCCAAGGGTGAAGGAGAAGCAATAAGAGAAGCATCAATGACGGGTGTGCCGGTGATTGCGCTCTGTGATACGGACAATGGAACAGGATATGTGGACTGGATTGTGCCTGCAAACAACAAGGGGCGCAGGTCACTTGCTGCAATTTTTTACCTTCTCACAAGGGAACTCCTAATGAGCCAGGGAAAAATAAACTCATATGATGAATTTGAGTACCGGCTGGAACAATTTGAAAGATTTGAAGAAGAAAAGAAGGTAGAGCCGGAGAAAAAAGAAGGAGAAGAAGAATCCAAAAAAGAAGGCAGCAAAGAAGAAGGGGAAAAG
>JBKHJL010000043.1:0-5877 GCA_046538155.1 Candidatus Micrarchaeia archaeon | reverse complement strand
GCCCGCCAAAGCTGAAGTGGTGCCCAAAAAGGCAGAAAAGGCGGTAAACTGGAAAAGATTTGTCAGGAGGCCAGAGGATTACGATGGTGATAAAGTATCATTGTTTCCATCCGACCTGAGAAAAAAGAGAAAGGAGGAACTGCTTAAGGGGCTAAATGGGGTAATAAAGGCAATAAATCACGAAGAAAGCTATGGAATTACAAATGAAGCCGGGAAAACAGACCAGATTATACATAACGGGAGGAGCATAAAGCCTTTTACAATTGAAGTGCGTCCCTTGCTTGCAAAGTTCATGTTTGGGGGGGAGGGGCCAAGGGCAAAAAAATGGCTGGAGAGCCGCGGGCTGAAGCCGGAGTGGGTGGAAGTTAATGGAAACCTTGTTACAATAGACACAAGAAAAAGCAAAAAAAGAAGTGGAAAAACGCGTGCTGAGCGTGAAGAGGCGGCGGCGAAGGCCTATCAAGAAGCGCTGGCTTTTCTCAGGGGAGGAAGAACATTCTAGAAATCGTTGACTGTGGTGGATATGTACCTTAAAGTTTCAGAAAAAGAAGGAAAGAGGATTGTTGCTGCATGCGACAGGGGGCTTCTCGGAAAGGTGTTTGTGGAGGGGGAGACCATGCTTGACCTTGAAACATACAGGGAATTTTATGCAGGGGAAGAGGCCGCGGAAGAGAGTGTGGGGAAAGCGCTGGAAAAATTCAGTTCAGCGAACCTTGTGGGGGAAAAGTGCATAAAAGTTGCAATAGAAAGTGGTCTTGCGCGGGAAACCGACGTAAGATATATAAATAATGTTCCCCATTTACAGATATACAGAATTTAATGGGTGGTAGCGTATGAAAGATTTGAGCGTAATTACAGATGATAAAGTGGGCCTGCTGGCAGACATCTCTTACATACTGGGGAAAGCAAGGGTAAATATAGAATCGCTTTCCGCAACATCAGTAGGGGGGAAAGCCATCATAACCCTCCTGGTAAAAAACAGCAAAAAAGCATCTGAAGTGCTGGAGAGGAACGGCTTCAAGATAAGCTCGGGGAACGTTATCTTCGTGAAGCTGGAGGACAAGCCGGGAACGCTTTCCGAAGTTGCAAAGCTCCTGGCAGACAACAAAATAAATGTGGGCAACCTGAACCTTATTTCCAGGGACGGGAGGCACACAGTGGTCGGGGTTACTGTTGACCGTCCGAGGAAAGCAAAAAAAGTCCTTGACCCGTTTTTGATTGAAAATTCAGAAACGCTGTAGTTTCAGTCTCCAAGCTGGAGCTCCAGCTCCTTCTTTTTCTTGTTCAGCTTCCAGCCCTTTTTTTCCGCAAGGTTCTCAACCGATTTCATGCCCCCTTCCCTGTATGCCAAAAGCAGGGCTTCCACCGCATCATAATGGGAGTATATCAGGTCTGCTTTCTTCTTTGAAAGCTCCTCCTTCTCCTCCAGCTCCTTAAGCCTGGCCTCCTGGTTCTCAAGAAGGCGGGCGAGCCTCTCAAGCTCCTCCTGCTTTTTATTCTGCTTTCCCAATACCTTTGGGGGGCCGTAATACTCATCAAGGGCCTGGGAAAAAGATTCCGGCTCTTTGCCTTTTGTGAATGCAGAAAACCGGGCAGGAGATGAGAGCACCTTTTCATAGGAAGCGGCTATCGCCTCTTTATCAGAATCCATAAGCTTTGAAACAGGCTTTGAGTCTGGCACCCCGGCGTCCCTGAGCACCGCACGTACGTAGGGCATCCCTATATTCAATAAGCGCATCTCCGCACCAACCGGCTCGGAGCTGGAAGAAGAAAAAATTTCTTCAGGGGTTTTTTCACCGGCAACAGGAAAAGAATACATTTTCTCCTTGGGCTTTATCCAGGCAGAAAGCACCTTCCCCTCCCTGACCAGGAATATGTTTCCCTTGCTGAACATCTCTGCAATGAGCAGGGTGCCCTCAAAATCAAAAACCACCACCCTGTCCCTGCCGTACTGGTAGACAGAACTGAGCTTCTTCCCCCTGAGCTCCTTTCGAACCTTCATTGCAAAAGAGGAAGGCTCCGGTGCCTTCTCAAGATATTTTGTCTTGTGGATTCTCAGGGGGAGCTCTATTAATATGTGGGTTTTTCCCAGCTTGAGTCGGAACCTCCCTTCCGGAAGCTCATAAAACTTGTCAAAAAACAGCCCTTCCAGTGGCTGCAGCTCCTCTATCACGAGTGAATAATCCAGATTGGCCATGGCCCGCTCTCTCATAGTGGAAACTATCCAAAGGCAGGTATAAAAAGGGGTTTCTCCTCAAACACCTTGATGGAAAATTCAAAAAGCCCGGAAACTGGGGAAGGAAACAACAATTCCGGGGAAGGTTCTTCTGAATATGTTTCAATGCTGGAAAAAAACCTGGGGAAAGAAGAAGCAGATAACAAAATAGGGCAAAAAATAGAAGAATTCCACGGGTTGCTTACAAAAGAGGCCGCGGCAAAAATGGTCGGCTCGGAGCTTGGGCTGGTTAAGAGGAACATGATTTCTGCAGCAGAGCTGAAAGAGGGGATGGTCTCTGTGGATTTTGAAGGGGAAATTGCAGGAATCGGAGCCAAGAGAAAATTCCCTTCCGGGGCAGTCCTGCGCACAGTAATCCTCAGGGATGAAAGCGGGGAGGCCGGGCTAAATTTCTGGGGGGATGATGCAAAAAAAGCCGCGGGGCTGCACATCGGGGATAGAATTGAAGTAAAAAATGCATATGTAAAAATGGGGAAGCTCAACCTGGGGTACAGGGGAACCTCCAAAATAAAGGAAAGGGCAAAGGCAGTCCCCATCCCTGAATTAGAAAAAACCAGGGGGAAGGTAATGGCAAGCGGAAAAGTGGAATCAATAGAGGGGGAAAAAGAAGGAGCTTTCCTGTTCTCAATCTCCGGTGGAGGGGAAACAATCAGGGTATCCGTGAAGAACAGCCCGGAGAAAGGGAAGCACCTGCAGGGGGGGGACAGTGTACTACTGGAAGGGGCCGGGTTCAACAGGGATGAAAAAACCCTGGTTGTAGACGGAAGGGCAAGAATGCTCCTCAAAAAAAACAGAGGCAACATATTCAGGGGGAAACTGCTGGGAATAGAAATGGAGGGTGGAGATGCCGTCTTGGATGTGGATGGGGAAAACTTTGTTTGCAGCAGGAACCACTTGATTAAATTTTTAAATGTGAGAGATATAAAAAAAGACATCAGCCTGCATACGGTAGTAAAAATGAGGCTGCCCGAGATAAAGGGTCGGAACACCCTGATATTTTTCAGCACGGAAGGCAGCAGGAAAAAAGTAGAGCAGGCTGAATTGAGGTGAGATTATGGGAGAAAAAGAAACAATTCATCTTAAAGTGGCAGAAGCTCTCGGCAACGATGTTGGGCGGGGAATCGCCCGGCTCGGGGCTGGGGCAAGGGAAAAACTCGGGGTTTCCAGCGGGGATGTTGTGAAGCTTTCCGGAAAAAAGAATGCACTGGCAATTGTCTGGCCATCCCACCCCTCCGAAGAGGAAGAAAAAGCAATAAGGATGGACGGGATACTCCGGCAGAACTCAGGAGTGGGGCTGGGGGACAAAGTAAAGGTAAGCAAAACCGAGGTAAAAGAAGCAAAAAAGATTGTACTGGCCCCAAGGCAGCCGGTGCGGTTCCATGCAGGCTTTGACCAGTATGTAAAGAAAAAGCTGATTGGGAAACCACTGATTAAGGGAAACATCCTTCCGATTGGGGTGTTCGGGACACCCATACCCCTCGTAGTATTCAACACCAATCCGCCCGGGCCGCTGATGGTAACCGAAAAAACCCAGATGGAAGTTAGGGGGGAGCCGGTAAAGCAGATGGCAAATGTGCCTTCCGTAACCTATGACGACGTTGGGGGGCTGACAGATGAAGTACAGAAAATAAGGGAGATGGTTGAGCTGCCCCTCAGGCACCCTGAACTCTTTGAAAGAGTGGGAATAGAGCCACCTAAGGGAGTGCTGATGCACGGTCCACCGGGAACAGGAAAAACCCTCCTGGCAAAAGCGGTTGCAAACGAAAGCGATGCAAACTTCTTCTACCTGGGAGGGCCGGAGATTGTGAGCAAATACGTGGGAGAAAGCGAGCAGAAGCTCAGGCAGCTTTTTGAAGACGCCCAGAAAAATGCCCCCTCCATCCTGTTCATAGATGAGATAGATGCAATTGCCCCCAAGAGGGAGGAAGTAACCGGTGAAGTAGAAAGAAGAATGGTCAGCCAGCTTCTCTGTGTAGAGCCTGAAACCCTGATTTATACTCCTGAGGGCCCAGTCAAGGCCAAAGAGCTGTATGAACAAACGGATGGAAAAAAATACATGGAAAATGAAATTGAATTCCTGAAGCCGGAAAACCTCCGGGTATACTCTTTAGGAAAAGAAGGGAAAATGGGCAAAAGCAAAGTAAAGACAATGAACAGGCTTACTGTTCCCCAAACATTTGAAATAAGGCTGGATAATGGTGCCAAAACAAGGGTATCCCCTATCCAGAGATTCCTTACCGTGAGGAACTCGGCGCTTGCCTGGGTTCCTGTTACCGAGCTCCGGGGAGGGGACTATGTCGCCTGCCCCGCTACCCTTCCAAGGAAAAAGGAGGAAAAAAGGATAAACCTTCTGGAAAAGCTTGATGAAAAGAAATACACGCTGCGACTGGATGGCCAGCTGAAAGCGGTATTCGGAAGGGAGTATATATCCCTCAAGGGATTCAGGCACTACCTGCATACCGGAAAACTGATGGACGACGGAACATTGAGGACGAAAATCCTCAACCTGGTTAGAGAAAGGGGAAAAACCAGCGTGGATGAACTGATAAAAGAATTCCGGGTTTCCGGAAAAGATAATATAACAAAGCTGGTAAGCTCGCTTGAAAAAGCGGGGTGTGTAGAGACCCATAGGAAACGGAGGAACGAATTCAGGAAAATTGTGGCGCTTCCGGTTATTAATGACAACCTGGAGGGGCACATCACCGGGATAAGCGTATTCAGGTATTTCCAGCGTTACATAAAAAAGAACTATTTCATGAAGCCGGTGACAAAACTCACCCCGGAGCTTTCCGAACTCCTTGGATACCTGCTCGCAGACGGGAGCCTGGCAAATGGCAGGCTGAATATTTCAGGAACGCCGGAAATCGTTGAAAGGGCAGAATACCTGATAAAATGCCTCTTTGGGTTTAAGGGCAAGATTACAAAAATCCATGAAAAATACTGGAGATATGATGCCGCCTGCCAGACACTGCCGGCAATCTTCAATGAAATATTCGGAGTAAAAATCGGGAAAAAAGCATATGGAGTGCAGGTTCCTGAACAACTGTTCACAGCAACCGATGACTGCATAAAGGCATTCATCAGGGCATATGCAGACTGTGATGGAAGCCTGGGAAGCAACCTGCGCATATTCTCCAGGAGCAAAAAACTGGCAACGGACATGAGTTACCTCCTCTCCTGCCTTGGCTTTGGCGCGTCCTATTCAAAAGCAAAGGGAATGCATTACTGCAACCTTCTCGGAGGAAATAATGCAATTGCAAAATATGCAGCAGAAATAGGGTCGCTTCGGGAAGACCGGCAGGCATTCTTCATAACCCTGCTTTCTAAAAGGAGCGTAAGCAGCCGGATAGAACGTGTGCCAAACATACCGGAAGCGATAAATGCAATGAAAAGTGGATTCTCCGGACTTGCAAGCGGTGATTACCGCTACCTCACCGGAACAAGGAACATGAATAAGGGGAAGATGGAGAGTTTGATGATGTGCTATGAAGGGCAGTCACAGAAAGCAGAAACTTTTCTGAGATACCTCCTGAACGCTGAAATAAGATGGAGCAGGGTGGTCTCCGTGGAACAGCGGGGAGAAATGGAGATGTATGACCTGACTACCGCCGGCTGGGCGCGTGACATGCTCGAGCAGTGCG
>JBKHJL010000042.1:0-5932 GCA_046538155.1 Candidatus Micrarchaeia archaeon | reverse complement strand
GGATAGGATGGGGCTTCCTGCTTCGGCAAAAGTGCAGCTGCATGTTGGCGGAGTCTATGGGGAAAGGAAAAAAGCAATGGAAAGGTTTGTTGAAAGCTACGAGAAACTTGCTGGGAAGATAAAAAAGAGGCTTGTGATAGAAAATGACCACAGGAGCTATTCTCTGGGAGATTGCATGGATTTGTATAAGGAAACAGGAATTCCGGTGATATTTGACTCCTTTCACCATGAATGCCTGAACAGCGGGGAAAAGATGCAGGAAGCAGTTGAAACTGCTGCAGGAACCTGGAAAAAGGGGGACGGGGTGCTTATGCTGGATTACAGCAGCCAGAAAAAAGGAGCAGCAACAGGGAGCCATACGGAACATATAAACACAATGCATTTCAGAAACTTCCTGAAGGAAACGGGGGGACTGGACTTTGACATAATGTTGGAAATAAAGGATAAGGAAAAGAGCGCAAAGACTGCAATAAAAATACTAAAGCACATGGGCAGAGTATAGATAGTATCCTTCTTTTAGAAAATTAAATTCAAGAAAATAAAAAAATGAACTGCTCCTTTATTGCGAAGTGTGTCATGTGGAGTGCAAGCAGAATTTAAAAGGATTGTGATGGTTGGGAGCGTTTATTGACGGATTTTACTTCGCGGGCTTTGTTGTGTTCTGCCAGAAAACATCATCTGATTGCTGAAAGCAGCTGTGAATAGACCTCCTCGCAGTTGAGCAGGCTCTGCTTATCCACATACTCATTTGCAGCATGGTAGTTGCGGGCAACCGGGCCATAGCTTACGAGAGGGCAAAGCTGGGCCATTACATTGTCATCTGCGACAGATTCCCCGTGGGACCAGGAAACCCTGCCAACCACTTTCTCCACAATATCCCTGAGCATCTGCACTTCGGGATTTTCAGGGTGTGTGTAAAAGGGCATATTATATGGGAGGCCGCGGTCAAAAACAGAAACAGTGCAACCATCATAGGCGCCCCTGAGAAATGAATCAAGGCGGGAACGCTCGCTCTCATCTGTCTGGTCGGTCACAAGGTGCATATCTATCTGGAAAGAGGCGAATTCAGGCAGAGAGAGGGAAGTATTTTCCCCTGAAACCTGGCGCACAAAAAGCTCCTGGTTCCCGATTTCGGTATTTTTCTGTGAAGGAAAGTTATTAAGGGCAATGATGAGTTCCGCTGCCTTCTCTATTGCATTTACGCCCCTGTCCAGATGCGCTGCATGGGAAGAAACACCTTTCACATTTACTTCGTAAACTGCGCGGCCTCTCCTTCCAAGTAGGATGCTGCCTTCTTCATTTCCATGCTCGGTGGGCTCTGCGGAAACCATCAGCTTTATCTTTTCAAAAAGTTCAGGGCGGGAAGACAAAAAGTGGGAACCTGCAGAATTATTCTCTTCGTCGCTTGTGAGCACGGCCATTGCAGGGGCATCATTGCCCTCAAGCGCGGAAAAGAAGGCTGCAATTCCACCCTTCATATCCCCGGCTCCGAGACCGCAAAGTTTCCCTTCCTTTTCAACAAGCTCGTGGGGATTGGTATCCCAGGAGCCATAAACCGGCACGGTATCCATGTGCCCAAAAAAAGCAAAAGAGGGGTTTTCTCCGCGGGTGGCAACAATAACCGGCCGGTTTCCTGAAAGCTCAAACTGAGTTACAGAAAATCCAAGCCCTTCTAACTTGTTTCTGCAATATGCGCCCATCTCATGCTCATTAGGAAAAACGGAGGGAATGGAAACCAAGTCAGAAAGGATTTCGGTTACGCCCATTCTCATGCCCCCTGGAAATGGACCACATTAAGGTTTTCATGGTCCCCCAGCTCTTCAACATCACGCACCGCATTTATAACACAATGCTTGTTGAGGAATCCGCATACTCTTCCACCTGCAATTACTGCTCCGCGGGCCGCTGCAGGATGGGAAGCACGTGTTTCCGCATACCTTATCGTGGAATCGGGGCCAAGGTCCCGCTCAGACGTTGAAAGAAACATCTCAATCATGTGAGAATAGAGGTGGTTGCCGCGGTGGGCGGGACTTGTTGCTGCCTCGCTTATCTCTACCATATCAAGGCGTCCAATGCCTTCAACAGAAAGACCTGCATGCTCTGCAGCAAGCGCTGCAACAATTCTGCCACCATGGGTGGAAACAAGGGTGGGGGTGGTTTCAACCATGGAAGAGATTGCTTTTTCGTCCAGGTCAGTAAGGTATGTAGTGAAAATACTGTTGTAAATTTCCACCAGCTGGGAGACATCATCCTTTCTTGCGAGGCGGATTGAATATCTGGAATCAAACGGGCGGAGGGAAATGTTTTCTGAAGCACGGGCTGCTTCCTCCTTTTCCTGTGAAATGATGGAACCTCTGCTCATGCGGGAAGGTGAATTCATTCCGAGATAGATGAGCATGAAATCACTGCCTCCGCTGGTAAATGGAACCAGGCCTTCAAAATTCTTTATTGTTCCTTCTTCTGGACCGGATGTGCCAAATTCATGAAGAAAAGATGCAAGGGCCCTCCCCTCCCGGCTCCTGCCGAGGGAGTGGAAAGAAGGGAGGAAAACCCTCACGGTTGAGCGTGAAGCGCCCCCGGAAGAGGCCATGCTCCCTGCACTGTCCAGAACATCTATGAGCTGGTTTGTCCGGGTAATGAGCTGCGGAATTATACCCTTTACCCTGTTGCTTACCCTGTCCAGCATAAGCCCTGCTGACCCTATGGACGGGCATCCGCCCCTGTTGCCGCTTCTGTGGAAAAGCCTCTCATGTGCAGGAGGAATTCTGTGGATAGCTCTCATTCCCATCGATATTGTTTAAAATCTTACTTATATTATAAATAAACTAACAAAATATAACAAAAAGTACATATTGGTGTTAAATATGAGTATATCACAGACTGTAGAGAAAATCGTGCAGGAACAACCAATACTTCTCTGGGGGATAGAAGCAGGAGTGTTGAACTATTCAGCGGCGGCAGAATACATACGCCCATCGGTGGAAAGGCGCCTCAAAAAAAAGGTGAGTGCAGAGAGCATATTAATGGGGCTCAGGAGGATGCACCTGATACATGCAAAAGAAGTGGGGAAGGGGCTTTACGCTGCAATAAAGGGTTGCAAATACAGCATAGAAAACGGATTTACTGACATAATCATAGACCATGCCCTGGATGACCTCCAGAAAATATCAAAGCTTGCTGAATCGGCGGAGAAGGGGGAGAATGTTTCAATCATAATGGGGTTCAAGTATGCTTCAATCATCACGGACTCGGCTGAGTTGGTTGAAAAAATAGAAGAATCAGGAGTAAAGGTACTGGACCGGATAGATGAACTGGCCATATTCAGGATAAAGCTACCAAAAAGCGCAGTTGAAATCCCGGGGGTAATATCCATTTTCACCTCAGAATTTGCAAAAAAAGGAGTAAACATAATAGAACTGGAATCATCCTACCTGGAAATAGGATATGTGATAGCAGAGGAGGAAATTGAAAAGGCCCTGGACGCATTCCATTTCCTGAAAAACCGCAAGAGATTATAAATGTTCCGGATGGGATAAGATGGGTGGGAAAATGAAGAGCCATACCGAGCACCTGTGGTTTGAAACCGAAGAAAAAATAGAATTTGTGCGGATTACAGACAAAGTCCAGGAAGTTCTTGAAAAATCCGGGATAAACGAGGGTCTGATTCTTGTGAATCCAATGCACATAACTTCTGCAGTGATTGTGAATGACAATGAGGGGGGCCTTATAAAGGATTACATTGAAAACCTCCAGAGATTAGTGCCCTATGATGCAAAATACCACCATAATGTGGGTGAGGACAATGCTGCGGCGCACATCTGGAGGCAACTGATGGCACACCAGGTGGTGCTTCCTGTTACAGAAGGAAAGCTGGACTTCGGGCCCTGGGAGCAGGTATTTTACTGTGAATTTGATGGGCAGAGAAGAAAGAGAGTGCTGGTAAAGGTCATTGGGGAGTAAAAGTCTGGATGCCCTCTGAGGAATCGTTCCGGGGGCAGGGACCTACTCATAATCAATGTGAACAAATGCCCTTGAAACGATAGGTAGCTCCTCTATTTTTTTCTGGACCTTCTCCCCTACGTCATGTGCCTTCTGGGCTCTTGTTTTTTTGCTGAGGACAATGCCTATCTCAACATGTGCCTTGTCCCCAACATAATGGGAACGGAGGAGAGGTATTCTCTTAATCCCCTTCACAGATGCTGCTGCATCCCACATCTCTGCAAGGTGCTCCGGGTCAGGGGAGGCACCCATAAGATAATTTATGTTCTTGCGGGCAATGAGGTAGCCAGAATATAAGATGTATATGGCAATGAATACTGCTGCAGCATCATCCAGCAGGGGCTGGCCGAAATAAACTCCTGCTATCCCAAGCAATACCACAGACGATGCAAAAACATCATTCCTTGAATCAATGGCCATTGCCTCAAGCGTTGAACTTCCCGAGGAATCTGATTTTCCCCTGAGATAGAAATAAGCAGCTATTTTTACGATTATGGAAACAGCAACTATCGAAAAAACCAGAGGGGAAATTGTTGCGGCGGGGGCGCCGAAAACAAAGTTGTCTGCTGCTGCCTTCAGTATTTCAAAGGCAAGAATCCCCGTAACAATCGCAATCAGAAGGGCGGAAAGGGGCTCTGCCCGGCGATGGCCAAAAGGATGGTCTGCATCCGGCCCCTGGTTTGCAACCCTTATTGAAAAGAAACCCAATAGGTATGTCAGCATATCAAGGAAAGAATTGAAAGCATCTGAAAGGATTGCCAGGCTTCCGGAAAGGACACCTGCAAAAAGCTTTATTAGAAAAAGGAAAAGATTTATTGCAAAGGCAATTAGGCCTGCGCGCCCGGAATCCTTTACTTTCATGGTAGGGATTCCCAGTACCAGCTTTTAAAAACATATGTAAAGTAAAAGATAGATAATTATCCTTTCGGTTCAGGAGGATAAACGCTGTTCCGTAAAACAGGCTATGTTTTTGCGGAAATTTTTACCGCAATGGGGTTTTGCGCGGTGTTTTTTGTGTCCACTTTTTGGACATAAGTAAAACCCTGGCAAAAAGTGAAAAACAGCAGCGAAAAATTTCGCAGGGGTGGCGGTCAAATTTGCCTTTTCAGGCAAATACCCGCCAAGTTACTTCATAACTTACCCCCTGCATTCGCTTCACTCATGCAGGGGTGGCGGAGTCTGGTCAAACGCGCTAGATTGAGGGTCTAGTGGCTTAGTGCCTGCGAGGGTTCGAATCCCTTCCCCTGCAATAAAATAATGCTAATTTTACCTTCCTTGGGCTGGGTATGGCGAAACATGCTAAAATAAGTGGAGGGACTGGGGAAGCGGGTGGAGTTAAGAAAAAACAGAAGAAATAATTGAAACTTATCATAAAACAGGGGTATATCGGCTGAAATCAGGGGGAGTGCAATATATTTATAATACTTATCAGTGTTTTTACAACAGGAGGTAGTTAGATGGCCCATGTTGGGAATTTAAAAGAAAAACCGGTAATTACCGGGGTAGGATGCACCAAGTTTGGAAGTGTTCTTAAAACTCCTGAAATTAAGGGGTTGGCTTTCCAGGAACTTGCGTGCGAAGCTGCTTTTGAGGCAATGGACGAAGCAGGTGTGGACCCGAAGGATATTGATGCTTTTTATATAGGGAGCATGGTAAGCCACATCTCTCATCTGTACTCGCACCATACGCAGATGGCGGACTGGTTGGGGCTGCATCTCAAGCCAGGGGTTCATTTTGCAACAGCCTGCTCTACCACAAATACAGGAGTGGGAATGGCAGCAATGGATGTTGCTTCAGGAAAATTCAGGAATGTGCTCGTTCTGGGATGTGAGATACTCTCCTCAGAAGCAACAGACGACCCCACCAAGAGGAAGGCATTGGACCCAAGCCAGCTCTGGTACTGGACGGATTTCGGGGTGGACCAGGCATATGG
>JBKHJL010000041.1:0-5949 GCA_046538155.1 Candidatus Micrarchaeia archaeon | reverse complement strand
GGCTTATACAGCTCCTGGTGGATTTTAATCCGTTCATCGTCAATCCTGCAGTAGCTCTGCACCGGAGCACCTCTCCTTTCCACACCAAATTTTGGAAAGGACTGGGACCATTTTCCTTCTCTTCCTGCGGCTTTTGCAAGCAGTTCCCCTGCGGTTACTGCTCCCTGGCCGCCCCTGCCATGAAACCTTATTTCCAGCATCAAGTCACCTTGCCGGAGTGGTTTCCAGGCTAAGCATTAAAACAGTTCTCCGTCCAATTCCGGCAAAAATCGGAATAAAATTAAGAATAAATCCATTCAGTGCCTTTTCAGCTTACGTGGCACAGGCCCGGATTCAGGTTTTGGGGGCACGGTTGGTCTTCTGTGTATGCCAGCATCTTCCCTCGGAAGCTCCCTCATTCTTTTCTTCAATTTCCTGTAATGCGGCAGGCAAATGGCTCCTTTTTCCCTGAAAACCCCTATTGCTCTTTCAATCTTTCCTTTATTTTTCGTTATTTCTGCCATCTCCACAAGATTGTTTGCAATCTTCTTTATCCTCTCAGGGTCTTTTTCAGTTTCCAGCATTTTGCAGTTTTCTCCAAAAATATCTATTCCCATGGTGGGTGCTTCCTGTTTTCTGCTGCTTTTTTCTGGTTCTATTTCCAATTCCATAGTCCTGTCTTCCCTGTTTTCTTCTACTCTCTCTTCCCCCGCACCCACATTGGGCCTTTCGCCCCTGCCTTCAAAAATTTCCCGGACCAATATCTTTATCTTTGCATGTTCAGAAAAGTTCTTAAGAATCCCAAGAAGCACGTTTTCAATCCTTTCAACTTTCTCTGCCCCAAGCTCTTCTTCTGAATATTTTCCCAGAAGCTCAAGCGCAGCCTCCCTTATTTTAACATGGTTGGGTTTTTCCCTTTCAAGTATTCTTATGCAAAGCTCTGCATTTTTTTCATTTTTTGCAAACATCTGCCTTTTCATGTATAATGCAACGGTATCAGAATGCAGAACCCTGTCCATGTTTTTTATGAAGTTGTTTATAGCGGCTTCAACTACGTTTTCTCTTCCATCCCTTTGTATGACCATAAGCAGGTATTCAGCAACATCCTTTGCCTTGAATCTCCCCCCTGTAAGTGTGCTTATGGCACTTACTGCCATCGCTTCTTCTCTGTGGTTGAGGCGCTTGGCAAGTGATGACGGTACTTCCTCATTACCGCTGCCGATTTTTCCCTTTTCCGGGGTGTTCCTCCTATTTCTGAATAATCCCATGTATTATTTATGCACTAACTAGTATTTAAGTGTTTCCCTTTATGGTTATGCGTGTATATTTACTGTTTCCTTGCAATCTTTCCGTATTTGGAGTAGGGTTTTGAAGTTGGGCTCTCAGTCCTTGAGAATACAATCTGGCTGATTCTCATTCCCTCATGCAAAACCACGGTAAACGGTGCGCTATTGAAGATTTCAAAAACCTGGTGGTTTGCGCTTCCCGGCTGCACAACTGCAGAAGTGATATGCACCGCAAGCCCCATTCTCGCATACCTGCTCCTGCCTTCCAGCCTCCCCATTATGTCCGGGGCAAGCGTAAGCTTTTCCCGGCTTATTCCCAGGCACATTTCCTTGGGCCCAAGCACCACAGTATCTGCCTTAACTTTTTTTGTGGTCTCCTTAAAATCAATTTTGTCCAGGTCCACTCTTACTCCGATGTATTTTTTCTTGAAAAACCAGAAGTGCCCCCCAAGCGTGAGGTCCACGCTTCCTTCTCCTATTTGCCCTCTCCCAAGAGGTTCTATCTTTATTTCCCCTTTTTTAATCGCCTTTTTGATGTCTACATCTGAAAGAAACATGGTTGTTTCTAAAACGGGAAAGTTTATTTATCTTCCATTCTTTGGCGGGATTGAGCTTATGCTTCTCATAGGAGTTATTCTCACCGGATGTCCATCCACACTGCATCCGTCTCCAGGGGGAGCAGAGATTGTTTCTCCTGAATTGGTCTTCGGCAGGGAAACCCCGGATTTTCTCTCGTATATCCTGCCAACTGCTTCCACTGCAGAATTAATGATTTTCTCTTCTTTTTCCTCCCTGCTTGCGATTCCCCTTAATACTCTTTCTGCGGTTTTTCCTCCATTTTTACCGAGCCAGCGTATGAGTTCAACCCGTATCCTCATATCCTCTTCCTTGTCATCTGCCCCCCTTGCAATAAGGTGCTCCACTCTGGGCCCATCCAGAAAAAAAAGATTTTTTAGAGATTCATAGCAATTCCTGCGTATTCCCCCATCGCTATATTGTTCCAGCGCAAGCTCCAGCACATCAACTGCAGCATTTTCACCTGGAAGGTGCAGGGCCTTTGCTGCCCCTGCTTTCACGTGCTGCCTGGTCCTTTTTTCATTGAGCACAATGTCCAGAAACCCGACTGAATTTTTGTTTTGCTCCAGTCCCACTTTTTCCAGGGCCTGCTCCGCAATACCCGGCTCCACATGGTTTAGCACCCCAATCATTGCAGTGAGCATGTTCTGTGTGGCTGCATCATTCCATACATTGAATTCAAGCCTTTTGATTAATTCAGGCACAGCCATGGATATTCCTGCTTTTTTTATGACCTTTTCTGCATATTCTATCTCTTCCCCCGCCCTTTCCGGCGCAATATTCAGTATTTCCGGAAGGTATCTCATGCCTTTTTCCGGGCATTTCTGCATGAGCATTTCCAGTGCTACGTCTCCCCCTTTCCTGAGCAGGACCCTCATGATTTCTGCGCCTTCAGGCTCATGAAGCACACCACGCAGGTCATATGCGAAATTTCCATATTCCTCGCCCCCTATTCTCTCCAGTGCATACAGGAAGTGAATCCTTGCTTTTGCTGTTATGGCATAATCCTCCATCTTCTCCATAATGTCCAGAAGCAGCTCCGCAGTTTCTTTATCCTCCAGTTCTATCTCAACTTCAGAAACTGCTTTTTGGGCATCACCCTCCGGCATTTTTCTTAGGAGCTCCAGCATGTTCCTTTTTATTTTTTCTGCATTTTGCTCCTTCCGTTCAATCTTGGAATAAAGTTCAAGAAGCACCCTGAATCCCAGGACCCCGCGCGGTACATTCCGCATTTCAATGGATTCCCTAGTATCTGTCAGGTCCCTCCATTCTTCCGGAGCCGCCCTTTTCAGGCGCTCTTCAGATTCTTTTCTTTTTTTGCCGCCGAGTTTTCCAAGAATTTCTATTGCATTTTCAAATGCATTTTCTGCAACTTCCTCCTCCCCCCTTTCTTTCCTTTTTATGTATGTGTCCAAAAGCAGGTTGAATCCTGTGCTGTTGCAGAACTTCTGCCTGATCTGGTGGATTGCACTGCATCCCAGCCTGGGGCTGCTGTTGAGCGCCCTGTCAGCCAGTGCAGGGGGCACAAGAGGATATTGTTTGCGCAAGTAGCCTTCCTCCACTCTGGTTTCTACTATCATATAGTTATTATTGTATAAGGAGCATTATTTAAGTGTTTTTATAAATAGAGTTTTGTGTAACCATTCTATTTTTTTAACCCAATGCCCCTGAGTGTGGTATCCACGTTTCTCCGCCCTGCCTTTTCCGGCTTAATCACCAGCTTTTTTTCCGCCCCTCTGTTCTTTCCTTCAATCTCCCGCATCTTTGAGACAATTCTCCTCAGCGGTCCGTAAAACTCCCCCTTGTTCTCCACGTGTGATTTAAGCACTTCGCCCATTTCCTGCAGGTATTCCATGTCTTCCATCTGATGAGATATCTCTCCCAGCGCATTTGCAAACTCAAACCGTACCCAGTATTCCTCTTCATTCAGCCCTCTGTACAATCCAAGCAGTGTCCTCTCATCGCCCCGTTTTCCGAGCACCTGGGCAGCCTTTACCCGGGCTTCAGGGTTTTTTTCTGACAATATTTCCAGGGTAGGGGGCACAATGTCTCGCTTATCCATAATTACTGATTCAAATTCCTTTGGGCCCAGCAGGAGTTTTGCATGAATTTCATGCTTTATCCCGTAGCACCCCTGCAGCACTTCTTCAGCTGCATTTCTTTTTTCAACAAGTGTCTTTTTTGACCTTAGAATATTGAAAGTCCTGGAAAGCTCTATCTCTTCCGGAGGCTTTGAAGGCCTGCCCCTGTTTCTATTCTTCAGCACAGTGCGAATCTGACCTGTAATCCCATCCTCTGTACCTTCTTTGTCCCAAATTTCCATGAGATTGATTTATGTGTATAAATGTTTATAAATGGAAGGACCCAGAAGAGCTTCAGTTTCCAGGGAATCCGGCCAATTTTTTCATCCGCAGGCCCCGCTCCATACATGGGAGGGCGTTCCCCCATCCTCTGCTGAAACCCCCCCTAATTTTCAGATTATTACAGAAGTTTTAATCCCCCGAGAATTGGATTTATCTTGCTTTCTTCCGCCGGTCCGATTCCGAATGCAGTGATGGTCCCGGGCTCAAGCTGCGTATGCCCCGCATCCCGGATTAATGCAGGCTTCAGCCCCGCATCCCTGCAGCGCTCAAAATATTCCAGCAATTCATTCTCAGAACTAATTTTGAGCACAATCTTTTTCTGCCCCCCAATCTCCCAGGCCTTTTTCTCTATGCTTCCCGCCTTCATGTATGCAGACAGTGATGCATGGCTCCCCTGCGCCACGAGCTTCCCCCTACCCATTCTCAAATCAGCCCGGAGCACAATGGCCTGCTTATAATTCAACATAACCAGAATAAGAAAACAAAAAGAAGAAAAAAGGGAGGGGTTCAGATCCCGAGATTCCCACCGGAAGTGGCAAGTCCGCCTGCAGCCGCGCCCATTCCAAAGACGCTGATGAGCACGAAGCCGATTATGACCCCCACAATTATGACAAAGACGCCGCCTGCAATGAGGGTCACAAGCATGCTGACGATTCCGCCCCCGACGTCAAGGCTGTGGACGCTTTTAATTGCCAGATAAAGCAGGTAAATCCCATAAAGCCCTAAAAGCATGCTTATAATGCCGGTAAGAAACGCAATCATCGGGAGCACAAGCCCCAGGAATGAAAGCGCCTCGGTGATGATAAGGAGGCTCGCAGCAAACAGCATTACTGTGTAAAACTGCTGTGCAAAGCTACCTTTCCCTTTGAAGATGCTGAGGGCGCACCAGTTTCCAACGTACTGGGAAACATACTGCATCACCAATGCACCAACCAGCCCAAGCACTGAACCGATTACCACGAGGCCGACTCCGAGAATTCCCACGGTATTCCAGCCAATCATCTGGGCAAGGGTGTTCATCTCAGGGCCTGCGGTGGATACCGCCAGCATGATTCCTGCCACTCCAAGTACAAGGGATACAATCCAGGCAAGAAAATAAACTTTAATGCCTTCACCTATAGTTCCCTTGTCTTTTTTTGCGAACGTTTCGAGGTTTGAGGGCACAAGCGCCTCAAACATCTTCTTGTAGGTGTTTGCTATCATGTTAACACAATCTGCTGTTTCGTAGAAAGGTTTATTAATGCTTCTTAGGTTAGTGGGGTTTTTTGTGTTTTACACATCTGCCTATAATCTATCTCTTATAACATGTCCTTTTGCACAGGAATAGCCGCCCTCCGGTCGCCTGCACATCGGAAAGCACCGCCTTTCCAATGCACGGAATCGCTGTCGCGAGTGCAGTGGAAAGACACCCCCAATTCCTTTATTAATTCCCTGACACCAATTACTATTATGCTTGAGCAGCTAAGGAAGGCAGCGGTGCACATAAACAAGATGGAATCTGCCCGCGCGATATCTGCAAAAAAAGCAAAGGAGGAAGCAAGAATACCTGAGGATTCCCTGGAGCCGGAGTATATCTGCCAGCTCCGGAAACCAAAAATAGAAGGAAGGGTTTCTGCAGTTGACGGGGGAATTCTGGCATATGAAATGCATGGCGCGGACCTCCTGATTGCAAAAGCGGTGTCTTCAACATTTGATTACCAGGAAAGCCGGGTCGTCTCCCACTCTTATTTCCCCAGGGCATTCCC
>JBKHJL010000012.1:0-25775 GCA_046538155.1 Candidatus Micrarchaeia archaeon | reverse complement strand
GTACAAATGTTGCTGAATCTGCAGAAGTTACAAAGAAAACCCCCAAAAGCATGATTGTGAGGCCGGGGCCGAGCAGAAGCGGGGCAAGAATCCTTAGCCCGGAGAGGGGAAAAAGCAGGACATACAAAATTCCCGCAAGAGTAAAGATGCAGAAGCCAAGCACCAGTTTCCATGCAGAAGCCTTATCTCTATCCATGAAAACTACCTGACCAGCTCAAGGGCTTTTATGACCGAGCGCCCCCCCTCCTCCGTATCCAGCACAATATCCACATTCATTCCCTCAACCTCCTGGTAGAATTTGGCGAATTCCTTCTTTGTTATGCTCTTTCGCTTCTTTCCTTTGGAAAACTCCGAATAATGTACCTTTTGGGGTCCGTCTTCCTTTCCCCAGCTTATGGAAGCAACAGAGATTATGTCTCTTGCAGAAAGCTCTGTAAACTGTTTTTTCAAAAATGCAGGATAATTGAACACTATGGGAATTTTCAGCTTTCCCGCAACCCCGAAAGCATCGTAAAACGACCAGTGCTGGCGGTCGTTTTCAACAACCAGGCGCTCCTTTGCAGGCCCGGAAAGCCTGCGGAAATTGGAGATGAACCTGCGCGCAGTATCCTTCCTGCGCCCGGAAACCCTTCCTATCTTTGTTATGATCTTTGAGGATATCCCAAGGCCCAAGAGGTCCATGGTGGCAGCGCAGTGCTCTATTTCCGCCATGGAGCGCCTTGCAAGTCCCTTATCTGGAGATCCCATGGAATACTGGGAGGTTGTGCGCATGAACATCCGCATTCCGCGCAGCTCTTTTCCAACCACATCACCTTCAACATCAAGCTCGGGCTTCCATGCTTCAGGGGAAGTGGCCGGGCCGGTAAAGGGGATTGTGTCCAGGGGTATGCGAAACACGGAAATCCCGTGCTTTCTGTTCCATCCAAGGGAATCGCCCAGCCTGAGAATATTTTCACGGCCCATCCTGACAACATTCTTTAGGCTGAGCCTGCTGCCCTGCTTCCTGAGAAGCTTCTTTTCAGGATATGCATACCCAATCTTCACAAAAACACTAAGGAACTTAAGCTTTAAGATTTTTCCGAATCCTGGAAAAAGTTTATAATTTCCCTCCCTGAAAACAGAACATGTACCAGGTACAAAAAATCTCGCTTGAAGAAAAGGAAAAACTGTTTTCAAAAATATACTCAGGGCCCCTTCATCAATCAAAAGCAAACATTTATGGCACATGTGTAAAATTTTTCACTGATTCAAGGGAGCAGAAAGAGGTGTGGGAAGACAACTTCCACCCGATGCTGGACTCAATCCGCCCACATGCCAGGGTATTCTCGGTAAAAACAGGAAAAAATATGAGGGTAAAGTATGAGCCGGGCTCAAAAACAGTGTTCATAGAAAACTGTGATTATTATGGCTGGGTAAAATCAATAGCGCTCGGGCTGGTTGCGGAATTCCTTGAAGACGTGCGCTCAGAACACCGCAGATATTCCATTCATGGCTCATATGTGGACTTTGGAGGGAACGGGGTGGCCATAATAGGCCCAAGTGGAAGCGGGAAAACAACCCTTACTTACGGCCTCCTGCTGGAAGAATACACAAATTTCCTTACTGATGACTGGATGTTCGTAAGGATTGCAAACGATGTGCTGGTCTATTCCTCTGAAAAGAATTCATACATCCGGGAAAACATAGACAAAGACTGGAAAAAGTACAAAAAAATACTTGGAAGCGGGGTGTGCAGGAAAAAAGACAAGGCAGGAAGGAGCATTGCCGACGTGAAGATGATTTTCGGGGATTCCAGGATAAGGGCGTCTTCAGTTATGGGGGCGGCAATACTGCTTGCAAACGATGAAAAGCTGCCCCCGTTCAGGGAACTGGATGCAAAAGAGGCAGCAGACTACCTGAAAAAGAATGATTTCTGCAACCCCCACCAACTCTCAAAGACACGTAAAAAAAACTGGATACGGAAAAACTTTTTTTCCACCCTTTTTGCCCAGGTTCCGGTATACATGCTGAACATTGCAAATGAAACCCCGCGGGAATCAGTAGAAAGAATCCTTTCAATTATTGAAGAGGAATGAGGCGCGGGAAACGAAGCACCAGGCAAGGGGGAACAGGATTGCAAAAACAGGGAGGCACCCTTCCTCTTTATTTTCGGAATCTTCCATATTCCCCGAATCATTCACATATGAAACATAGGTGTACTCCTCATCCTCCCCTGTAGAAAGATGATAGTCTTTGGTTTCAATATTCACATTCTCCGGGAGATTCTTGGAAGCACCCTCACCAGATGCCTCTTCTTCAGGCTCCTCCTCTGGAGGCCCTTCCACATAAACTATGAAATTTCCGAGGGGGTTAGAAGATGGGTGGGATGGCTGGCAGCTCTCTGCATCCGAGCCGGTCCAGGAAATAATCTCCTGCTCCACGGTCTGATTACTGTATGTTGCCCGCACAAATGCTGCTTCCCCGGGGGCACAATCCATGCAGGCGCTTTTGCAGGTTCCGTTTGGCCCGCTTGTGCAGATGTGGCGCTCTACAGTGGTAAATGTCATCTTGCAATCAAGGAAAAACTCTACACCCGGAACAGGGTTTCCGTTCTGGTCCAGGACCTTCATTTCCAGGGTAGAGTATTCAAGGGGATGGACAATTCCGGAGAGCAGCAAAAGGGCAAACAGCATCTTTTTCATGCTAATGGGAATAAAACGAATTGTTTTAATTCTTGTGTTATGTGATCAAGTGCCCGAACTCAATTTCCCGGAACAAATCTTCTTCCGGATGTATCCGGGGAATTTCATCCCTGAGCGGGTTCTTTATATGCTCAATATATACTGCAGCCTGCACCTTCCATTCAAGAAGAGAATCCTCTGCACGCTTTTTTTCCCTCCTGAGAAATTCTTCCCTGCGTTCCCCGTTCTTTTTTTCGGTTTCCGCCTTGTGCCTTTTCCAGCAGGAAGAACCCAAAAAAGCACGGTTGTGGACAAAATGCTGCTTTTGAGAAGAAAGATTAGGGGAGGGGGCCTGCAGTACCCCCCTCCTTCTCTTCAGAGAATTGTACGTCAGCTTCTGGGCCGCGCATTTCACTGCCACAAAAACCACCTGCCTACTCTGTGGATTCAAAGCGCTCCTTCAGCCGCTCCATCACTTTAGGCATAGAAGTGTATTCCATGTCTGCAGGAGGCAGGCGGTGGGGTTGGAACGGTCCGTGCCTGCGCATGTAGTCTGCAGCGGCAAGCGCCTGCCTGCGTGAGCGGTCAAAGGCGGGGTCTGCAAATACATCATTCGGGCCCACAAGCTTGCCCTCAGCAAGCTGGAACCCCAGTGCAACTATGCGGGGAGGCCCGTCAAAGCGGGTGGGATCTGAGTTCTCCATTGAACAGGGATACACTGGCCCTATGTGGGAACCGCGCATCCATCCTGCAACAAGGTGGGGAAAAGAATAGGGCTCAACAATCTCCCCTACTGCAGGAAGCCCGCTCTGGCCCCTAACAATTGCAACAGGATCGTCCTTTCCCACATACTCTCCTGCAATCTGGTGGAGCTTGTCCGTGCTTACCGCGGCTGCGGGCTCATTCTCCGGAACCTTGTTTTCGGGTCCGGGATAAACCCGCTTTATTACATATTTGGAAGTGGAGCCTATCAGCGCGAGCAGGTCATACAATTCCTTGGGAGTATTCAGGATGACACGCTTATTCTCATAGATATCATATACCTCAAATCTGAAGCCCCCGCTCATGTTCGGATCAATCACCAGGCCCGCAGTATTGAAGGGGTCCGCAAACATCTTGTAGACCGGAAGATTAAAGGCTCCCGGGTCTGTCTTATCCATGAGGAAGCAGACTACCGGCTCGCTCTTGCGCTCTTCCATTTCAATTTCTGCGCAGCCCGGGCCCATTCCCTTAACGTTTCCGGAAAATGCATCTGAAAGAAGGTCCTGACCCGCACCATAGAGCTTGAGCTTTTTTGCCTCTTCTGTTGCAGCAAGGAATGCGTCCCATGCTGTTTTGTGAACCTGCTCGTTTCCCTCACCTTTCTCATGAGTCATGATGAGGTCCATGTCATCTCCGCATCTGGCCACATAATAGTCAACCAGTACCCCGGAGCCCTTTGCTTCAGAAAGCACATTTCCTGCAGCTTCCATGAGCTTCGGGTGGCACTTCTGGTGCCCGCAATAGCTTCCAACATCTGCCTTGATAATGCTCAGCGTCGTTTTCATAACAGCTCACCTAAAAGTGGATACTATTATCCCTTAGCATTTAATTATCTTTTCCCAGGAAAGATGCTGTGGGGGTCCCCTCCGCTCCAGAAGCTCCTTGTAAGCCGTTTTTCAATATCATAGAAATGCAGGAATGTGGTTTCCGGCTGGGCAGCCAGCTCTGCAAATGCATTGTTGTCCATTGCAAGGGAAAGCTTACAGTACTCCATCCCGAAAGCTGCAACTATTGTGCTCAGGGTGCGGGTATTGCCCAGCATCCTGCGGAGTGGGGAAAAATGCTGGTCTTCCGGAAGAACAGGTTCCCCCATGAACGGCTTCAGCAGCTCTTCCAGGGGGATTTTGATGTGGAGTTCCGAGTTTCCTTCTTCAGGGTTAAGTGAAACTACCTGGCCAACCCGGTTTTTCCCCACCCATACCTCCCTTTCAGTGATATTTATACTGGGTTCTTCATCAGAGAGGGGGCAAAGTCGCTTCACCAGCGCAACAAAACTTTCTGCCCTGTCAAGTTCATATCCATTATCAAAGAGAGAGCTGTTCACGCTGTCCTTTTTTTCTGGCCCGCAGGGTATGGCAATGGACCTGCCGGCTATGCTTTCGGAAAGCGGGGGCCTTGGGTGCAGGCGGGATTTGGGGCGAAGAATACTGGGTTTTGCAGGCACGGTGTCGCGGTTTGATTTTTCCTGACGCTGGGGAGTAGAAAGGGTGTCCCTGGCCATGATTAGAATTTAAAAGCAATGTTTAAAACAGCTTCCAAAACGAGATAAAATTGCACACCCTACTTCCTTTCAGGAGCACTGAAAAGGATTTTTCCGGAAGAATCCAGGAAACAGAGCCGCACCGCATGCTTTGGCCCAAGGGTTTTCCCTATCAGCTCTATGCCTTTTGATTCTGAAAGTGCCCGGCTTATATCCACACCCATCCTCTTTTTGGAAACATCAAAAAGGCGGTTTATTGCGCTCAAAGGAAGGGTTTCAGGTGAGTATCCCAGGCTGGAAAGTGGAATTTTGGCAGTTACCCTTCCCTTCTCACCTTCAAAATCCCCAATCCGCTTTTTTCCGCAGCTGATCCCGTCCATGTCAAATACGAATACTTCCTCCTCCAGCGAGGGCTTCAGCTTTATGCAGAGATTTGCAAACTCCTGGAAAAGCCGGCTTGCCCCAATGTGGCGCAGTTCCCTTTCTTCCCTTATCATTGCCCCTGTTTCCCCCTCAAATGTAATATCTATTGAAGAAGGGAACGAATCCTTTTTTACAGGGGGTTCTTGAGCAGCCTTTTCCATGTTTCTTTTTTTGCTGAGTTTCCATCCTGCCTCCCGGGATGGTTTTACCGGCTGTATCCCTTCTTGTGGTGTTGGAGGTGCAGGTGGGCGTGCGTGGAAAAATGCCCGGAGCTCCTTTTTTGGGACAGGAGGTTTTGAATGGTTGGACCTTTCAGGTGGAGGGGCACGTGAAGATTTTGGCGGAGCCTTAAACCTGGGAATCATGGTAGTATTGGGCAGCTAAATGTTTTAAAAAGTAGTAGATTCTGCTATTTTACAAGCGTGGAAGGAGTGCTCTTGCCCCTGAGGAGCGCCTCAATCCGTTCAGGATAGCGTGCATTCACTATGTAGGAGGGCACTCCAAGGCCGAGAAGCTCCTTAATCTTCCCTTTCATGCCCCCCGTAACATCAGCATACTCCACTTCCGCAAAATGGGCTGAAACCTCCGCAAAATTGCCCTGTGTGATTTCCGGGACCAATTTTCCATCAGCAAGCACACCATCCACATTCGTGCCCAGTACTATCCTGTCTGCGTTTTTTCCGAACCAGGAAACCAGCTGGTCCCCTGAGCACACTGCACACCCCAATTCAGAATCCGGAAGCATATCCCCATGCAATACGGGAAGGTAGCCCAGCTCTAGGAGGGATTTCACAGGCTTATTGGTGAATTCAATTAGTTTGCGGTTATTCATTTTTCCGACGAAGGCGGGGGGGACAGAAACAGCCGGCACTCCCTGTTTGCACAACGCATCTACAAGAAAGCCGGAGAGCCGGACGCAGGCAGAATGGGTTTTTGCAGCCCCAAGTTTCTGCTCTTCTGTTTTTACCCCGTTGTTAAGGCCATATTTTACAACAAGAGGGTGGCCAAAGGAACCGGCCCCGTGCACGAGGAGCATATCTTTTGTTCCGTCTTTCCAGGTATGGGAAAGCATTTCTGCCAGCGAAGAAATGCTGGAGTTGTCGGGTTCCATGTATCCCTGCTTTTTAGTGAGCACACTTCCCCCGAGTTTCAGCACCTGCATGCTTTTCAAATGGGGGGAATGCGTTTTAAGGGGTAAGGTGAGGTGTGGTTTTAAAAAGATTTTGGTGGGAATTATTGCACTAATTTGTGGTAAGGCAGAAATACCCATAAAAGTTGAATCAAAATGTTGATAGAAGAACTCACTTTCCAGAAGCTTGTTAATGTCCGTATGGACAGGGGGCAGCTTAACCGCTGCCCTCCACCCCACCTCCTGGAATACAGAGGGCTGCTGGTTCTTGCCTATGATGCGGCAAACAAGAAGGGGAAAAGGCTGGAAAGAATACACAAAGAAGCGGTGCAGGAGCTCTCACGCAGGTTCTGTGAAGACAGCAATCAGAGGTATGGGTGGGAGAGCGCAGAGGTTTTCCGCAGGCTGAAGGAAGGTCCGGAGCATGGAATTTCAGATGCATGCGAAAAGGCGCTGGAAAAAACAAAGGGAACTATGGAGCTTGCCCCGATATGGAAGCTGGTCAATACAATCGGAATGGGAAAGGCACTGGTGCAAAGCAGCAAAATTGCCGGGGCGCTGGAGCTCCTCCTTGAACATTCCCAGAAAAGAAGGCTGCTCAATGGGGACGAAGAAGAATTTTCCATGTGCCTGAGGAAAGTGCTTAAAGATGAAGACAATGAAAAAGTACTCATGGTCGCGGGACACTGCCTGAGGCACCAGCCAGACCCGGAATCTTACCAGTCAATTATTTATTCACTTAGGCTACACAAAAATTCAATCGGGCCGGAAACAAGACGGTGCCTGATATCTGCTGCAGAAGCCTGCCGGCCTGCTCCTGAAAACGGGGAGAAAAAGAAATGGCCCAGAGTGGAAGTGCGCAGGGCAGGCGACATGGTCCGTCAAAACCCGAGGCTTCCGGCAAAAAAATGAAGAGTATGATTTATAAGCATGAAAATGCGGGTAAACAGCATGCGGATAGTTTTGGCAATAACCGGGGCATCAGGGTTGCAATATGGAGTTAGGCTGCACCAGGTGCTCAGGGAACTTGGGCACGATATTTGGGTAGTCCATGGTTCCGGGGCAAAAACCGTTTCTGAGGCAGAAGAAGTGGAGATTCCAAAGGCGGATTTTGGGGAAAAAGAGATGGGTGCACCCTCCGCATCCGGCTCGCACCCTGTAGACGGGATGATTGTGGCGCCGTGTTCCCTGAAAACCCTGGGGGAAATTGCAAACGGGATTGGCTCCAACCTGGTTGCAAGGAGCGCGGAAGTGATGCTCAAGGAGAGGAGGAAATTGGTTCTTGTTGTAAGGGAGACTCCGCTCTCCTATATAGCGATTAAGAATATGGAAAAAGTTACGCTTGCGGGAGGGGTCGTGCTGCCCGCGTGCCCGGGGTTCTACTCAAAGCCCGAAACCGTGGATGAAGTTGTGGATTTTGTGTGCGGAAAAACCCTGGACCAGCTCGGGATTGGGCACAAATTGTATAAAAGATGGAAAGAATAGCTATTCCATACGGCTTTGTGGGCCTCCCCTGCTGTAATCATGTTCTTCCCATGCTTCAGGTTCTCTTGTTCTGGTCTCTGGACCTTTCTCCTCCTTCCCCCCTTTGGCTTTTGGGGGCCTGGGCAAGCTTTGTGCATTATTTTGGGCAGTGTATTCCTGGGCCTCATTGTAAGCTTCAGAAATTGTTTGCTCGGCCTCCGTAATATCCAAGCTCCGCCTAATCCCTTTTGGTGCAATTTGTCCTCCCTTCTTTGCACCTGACTTTGCAATTCTGAAGGCTCCGGATCCGGCCTGGGCTAATTTTCCCCCGATTCCTTTAATGGATCCGGAGCTTATACGGACTCCGACCGGAACATACCTTGCTCTGCTTAGGTGTGCTCCCGCCTCAGCCAATGCACCTTCCATTCTTCCATAAGAAGATGCACGAGCAGCACCCACCGCTCCTTTTGCTGCAAGCCCCAATGCTCCAATCCCCACTGCAATTGCTACAGTTGATGCTATTGCGGATTCTGCATTTGTAGTAAATTCGGAAACTACTCCGGTTGCCAGATGAAACTTAGCTGCAGACTTGGAAAAGATTCTCAGTTTTGAATCCGCAATTTTCCCTGCTTTTTCAACAGCATCTGCTTTTTTTTCCAAAGTATCCATACTCCTCTTTATTCTTTTTGGGTTACCTGATTCTATTGCCCGGGCAGCAGAAACAACCGCATTTTCAAAGCGCCTAACCGCTCCATTGAGTCTTACCATGGAACGCTCAAATTCTTCATGTTTGCTCCGTAATTCAGAAGGAGCTTCCGTAGCAGTTTCTACTGTTTCCAGTGATTCTTTGAAAGTGCCTATATTTTGCGCTGCAAGTTCAGGGGAAATTGCATCCATTATGTCGTTTGCCCCGGATATAGGAACTGCAAATATCCCCATAGCACTCCCACCAAAAATCATCATTGCTGCTTCCGCATCAGTAGGGAGGGATTCCTTTGCTTCTTTTCTGACTTCCTGGAGTTCTTCGCGCATTTCAGGAAGAGCGGAGGTGCTTTCTATGGCACGCTCAATAACCGGACCAAACCTTTCACAGAACTCTCTGGCCTGTTCCTGCCTTTCAGCCGTAAGCTCCTGGCCCTTAAAGGGATTGGCCCCCTGGGCAATCTGCTGTTCCTGCTGATAAGCCTTTTCGAGCTTTTTTGCGGCCTTTCTCTTCATTGCTCCCCCCATAAAAGCACCTACTCAACCGCTCCCCTCAATCTGTTGCTCATTCCCTCTTCCTGCATTTTAAATAAGAGTCCCCGCGTCCTGTTATCTATTTGTGTATTTTGACTAAGTCTGCCTATCGAATCAGGGTCAATTTCCTTTGCAAGGGTTACAAGCGCGGCTTTTGTATCAAATGAGATATAAGATTTGGTAAGAAAAGTAGAAAGATATTTTATTGCTGCAGACTTGTTTCCGTTATGAAGTTTTCCCCCGTCTTTTAGGTACCTTATAGTATTAAGAGCAACAGAAAGCGAAAGGGAAAATCGCCCCTCTTGATTGAATTCTGTTTGTTTCCTGCCATCATCCATTCTTGCCACAAGTTTTATCGCTTCTCCAAGCCCTATTTTCCCGAACAGCGAAAGTCCATATGCAAGGGAATATGCGGTGCCCAGGCGATTCTTGTCGTTTTGCAGTTCTTTGGGATTTGTGCTAAAATCACTTCCAAACTCTTCTTCTGCAATTCTGGAAAGCTGTTGTGCTGCCCAGTGCTGATTATCCCCGCCCAGATATCTGTTGGCGAACGTTTCAACTGCAACCAGCTTCTTTTCGGTTGTGGAATTGCTTTTTACAATTGTGGCCATTTGCCCTAAAAACTCTTCAGTTGGAGCATTTTTCTGCGGTACCACCGCAGGAACATTTGCTCTTTCTAATTCTTTAGTCTCCTTGTTCATGGAATCACACCCTGAAAAGAGCGGGCCTGCAGCCAATGGCAGGGAAATAAGAAAAGGGCAGGGCCTCCGCACTATTCGCAACTTTGGTCTTTTCCCATTTCTCTTCTTTAATATCATTTCCGCTCACCTAAATATAACCCAGCAAAATATTATAAGTATGGCAGAGGAAAAGAGTGCGATGGTTTACCTGAAAAAGATGCAGGAAATGTTTTCAAAGGGAAAAAATAAGGAGCTTAATGAATTTTGCAGGGAAAAGCTCCAATACTCTCATGAGGATATAGATCTGTTGTTCTTTTATGGAGTTACCCTGAACGAACTCGGCGAGCATAAAAAAGCCAAAAATATTTTCAGGAAGCTGTTTAATCTGACACATGACAGGCTTTTTCTTACATGTGAATCCATTTCTGAATTTGATGACTTGAACCGGGCAGATGCCCTGGAAAGCCTTTCTAATGCAATAAGAGAGGGGGAAAGTTTGGGAAACCTTTTCCTGGCTTTTCGGGTTGCTTTTGAAAACAGCGAAATTGAAGCAGCAAGGCATGCACTTTACATGTGTTTCAGACGTGATCCAAAAAAAACAATCTCCCGGTTGCAGGAATTTTTTGAGAAAAAGCAAATCAAAGATGCAGACAAAAGAATTAAGATTGTGAAAATGCTGAATACCCTAAAAGATATACTTAACATATGAATGCCCCACCTCATGATTTAAAATAAGTTTTGCAGAATTGATAACATGAAATCTTTTCGCGATTTTGTAAATGGGCTAAAGGAAAGGGGCGGGCTCAGGGTAATTGAGCCCACCCTCAAAAAAGAGCTGGAAATGGCAGGGGTGTTCAATGAGTTCCAGCCAACTCCTGTAATGGCACATGCGGAAGATTCGGGCGTGCGCTGCGTATCAAATATTTTTGCAACAAAAGAGAGGGTTGCGGAATACCTGGGATGCGAAGTTGGGGAACTGGGGGAAAAAATGGTGAATGCAATCAATAACCCCTCTGCACCAGGAAAGGCAAAAACCGGCCCTGTGCTGGAGAAAACCCTTACCTCGCTTGAAGAGATTCCCGTCCCCCTGCACACGGAAAAGGACGGAGGCCCCTATATCTGCTCGGGAATTGTGGTTGCAAAGGACCAGCAGTACGGGCAGAACTGCTCCTTCCACCGCATGATGGTGCTGGACGGGGAAAGGCTCGTGCTAAGGATTCTGCCCAGGCACCTGGACAAATTCCTGGAGCGCGCGGGAGGGGAGCTTGAGGTTGCAGTAATTGTGGGTGCACCGATTAATGTGCTGCTTGCTTCTGCAATCTCTTCTGAGCTTGGGCAGAACGAGCTGGAAACCGCAAATACACTTATGCCTTTTGAAACCGTGGAACTGATGAACGGGATTGAGATTCCTGCAGATGTGGAGTTCGCATTCCTTGGAAAAATAAATGCAAATGAGCTTGAGAAAGAAGGACCTTTCGTGGACCTGACCAACACCTATGACATTGTAAGGAAGCAACCCGTATTGAGGGTAAGCAAAATATACCACAGGAGCAGCCCCATATTCCATGCGCTGCTTCCGGGCGGGATGGAGCACAAGGTCCTGATGGGGATGCCCCGTGAGCCCACCATATTCAATAAGGTAAATGAGGCAGGGGTGGAATGCACTGGGGTTAATATCACGCAAGGGGGATGCTCCTGGCTGCATGCAGTGGTTTCCATCCACAAAAAAACTGAAGAAGACGGGGAGGGGGCAATTGAGGCTGCGTTTGGGGGGCACAAGTCCCTAAAGCATGTTGTGGTTGTGGACAGAGATATTGATGTAAATAATCCTGGGGAAGTGGAATGGGCGATTGCAACCCGTTTCCAGGCTTCTAAAGATTTAATTGTGAAGGAACGTGAGAAGGGCTCTTCCCTGGACCCCTCAGCAGAAGCAGGGGAAGGCTCAAGCACCACTGCGAAAATGGGGCTGGATGCAACCAAGCCCCTTGGGGAAGCAGAAAAGCATTTTGAGAAGGCGGAATTCCTGGAAGTGAGCAAAGAGGATTACTGAAAACCGGGAATAGAAAAAGAATCCGTAAAATTAAAGGAAATCCCGGATGTGCTTCCGTGCCGCAGGGTTTTTTGAAATCCCTTCCAGCCCACGCAGGATAATCTGGCTGATTCTCTGTTTGCTTATCCCATATTTTTCCCCTATTTCTGAAAGCTGCATTGGGCCATATCCGTTGAGCCCAAAATACATTGAAACCATCTTCCTTTCTCTTTTCGGAAGGAAACCCAGAAGAGCGTGGACCCCTTCCCTGAACTGGGAGGCCTCAAGCGCATCCTCCGGATTCTCCTGGGGGTCTTTTTTCTCAGTGGAAAGAAAAGACAGGGTTGAGAGTTTTACGGGGTTGGACTCAAGCGCTTCCTGCATCTCTTCCCCGAAGATTTTTGGCTTTCCTGTTTTCAGGGCAAGCAGGGAGCCGTTGTGCTTGGGCAACTCGCCTCTGTAGAATTCCCGTTCTTTTTCAGGAATATTCATCTCTTCCGCATACTCATCAAAAGTCCCGGACGGGTTCCTCTGGCACCATTTTGAATATCCCTCTGCCCTTGCGCGGACATGCGGCGGGACATAAACCGTTTCCGCCTCCCTGTATACACTCCTCCAGGTATCAACACTGTTTTGCATTGCATAACTCCTGAACTCCCTGATTCCGTCCCATCTGAATGCGCTCTTAAGGAGAGAAATACGGGCAAGCTGCTCTGCTTCAGAATAGGAGAGATGCCTTGTGAGGTTGCGCTTTCTTATTATGATGGGAACAAGGTCCAGATTTTCTTCCAAAATCCTGTTTGCATCCTCACTGCTCCTGCGGGGGTCGGGCACAGGAAAGCGGCATGCAGTTATTTCCTGCGCAACATCCATGCCCTTGCGCTCCATTGCGGAAAAAAGCATCCTGCAGCATGACCTGAGCTCTTCTGGGGTGGCGATACCGTCCCTCCTCACGAATTTCCTGAGCCATTCCCCCAGCTCCTTCTGGTCAGGCGGATTCTCGTTTTTTTGGGAGAGCCCTGCCCTGGTCAAAAGGTTTATCCTTGCCCAGATTCCGGGGGATTTTTTTGAGCGGGTATTTATTGCCTGATAGAGCTTCTGGTTTTTTTTCCTGAGCTCCTGGGCAGTGAAAACCTGCATCCTGCCAATCTCCTTGTTTGCGCAGAGCATAAGTTCTGCATCTGAAAGCCGGCCCCAGCGCATGATTTTAGGGGAAAGGCCCACTGCCGGCAAAAGCCCCCGCCCTGAAAGCTCATTATACCATTGCCAGCCTCCTGGTGTGTTCTGGAGTTCGCTTACACTTGAAACATCGTGCTTCAGGATGAACTGCTTTGCCTGCCTGATAAGTTTTGTAGCGGGAAGGCGGTGCAGGCTGGAGTATGCGGGCCTGAATCCCGCTTTTTCAACAAGTCCTCTTTTCCTGAGCTGCTTGTAAACGCCCGGAAATGCTTTCTTGAAAGAACCGGGGTTGCAGATCCCTTTTTCCAGCATCTTTTTTTGTGCAATTGATATGAGTCCGGAATCAGGCACCCCGGACCAGTCAACATATTTTCGTTTTATTCCCAGCTGGAGGTGGAGAGCGCGGTCGCAAAGCGCTTTGTAAACTGCCCCATGCCTTTCAATGAATTCAGTAACAGAAGAGATTCCCTCTTCCCGCACAATATTGTTTGCCTGGGCAACCAGTTCCTCATTGCTCATGGAAGAGCGGTCGGTGCCCGCCTGTTCAAAGCCCAGTTCCCCGACCAGGCCGCGCTTCCTCAGCTCATCATATATTCCATAGTGCGCTTTCCTGAAATGGCTCCTGCGCACAAAATTCCCTTCATCCTTTAACTTTTTTGCACGGGAAACAAGCGCCTCATCACTCAGTGAAGAAAGAGGGGGCTCGGGGGAAAGCCCGAGCTCATCAAAAAGGCCCCTGGTTCGCAACTCCCTGTAAAGGCGGGAATGGCTATTTGCAACCTGGGTGCGGGACAAAATGTTACTTCTGGAAATGAAATTACGGGCAAACTCCAGAACCTCTGAATCCGAAAGCGATTTCCACCTGTTTATTCTTGGAGCCTCGGAAAGAGGCCCGGCTGAGCTCAGCCTGGACCTCTGTCTTTCCTGCTGGGGGGCCAAACGGCTGTATGCTGCTTTCATTCTCTTTCCTCATTCCAAAATGCTGATTTCATGATATAGCCGGGCATAATCATGGCTAAAACAGTTAAAAACACATTTTCAATTATACATCTATTGCCACATAAATTATTTAAAGATATATCTACGAACTGAGCCCAATGATAGAGGAGTATGAATTCGGGCGGATTGTAATCAATGGAAAAGAATACACCAATGATGTAATCATGATTGGAGAAAAAGTGCATCCTGAATGGTGGAGGGAAAGGGGGCATTTCCTGCAGAAAAAAGACCTGGGGCCCATCCTTGAAACAGAGCTGGACACCCTGGTCGTAGGAACCGGGCACGACGGGGCGATGCGCGTGGGCAGGGATGTGCGGGAGTACTGCAGGGAAAAGAAGATTGAGCTTATTGAATTGAAAAGCGGGAACGCAGTAAAGAAATACAACGCAATGGAAACAGAAGGAGCCGCACTGGCAATCCATCTAACCTGCTGAACTCACATATCCTGCCAACATGCTCTGAGCGCCCCCGCATGCTCGCTCCTTGCAATTTTTTCTATAGCATTTTTCAGAAAATGCCTCGCACTCTCCCTGCTTACACCCATTGGTTCGCCTATTTCCTGGAAAGTTCGGGGGGCCTTTCCGTCAAGGCCCATTCTCTGGACAATCGCCCTTTTTTCCCTTTCATCCAAAACTCCGAGAGCCTCTTCTATTTTCCTGCGCACCTCTGAATTAAACGCTTCTGATTCAGGTGTTTGGTCCCTGTTGTCCCCATCCAGGGTCTGGCCAGCACCACCCCACTTTGTCCCTTCTGCCAGTTCTCCTGAAGCATAAAACAGGTTGCCTTCATCAATTTTTGTTTTTTCCATCTGTAGAACTTCTATTGCTCTTTTTATGCTGTTTTTTGTCTTGGGACCGGATTCCATGCGGTCCACTATTTCATAGGGGGAAACACCCTGCTCCTGTTCAGATTCAACAAGCGCCCTGAACGCACTGCCCCTCATCCGCTGGCTGATGTTGTGGATTGAAAAGAAATGGATTATGTCCCGTATGCACATGGGCATATTTGAAAAAAGATATGTGGAAAATGCTATATTCCTGGTTTCATCATACCTCTGGGCTGTGTGGAACATTGTCAGTAATACAAGATGCTCAATGTCATCCCATTTGTCCCTGGAAAACTTCTTATAAAAACTGTGTTTTTCCATTATCGAGTTCAGGAGCCCGATGTTTTTCATTACAAGTTTCCAGGCATCCTCATTGCTGCGACAGATTGGGGCAGGTTCCTGCTTTCCTTTTATGAACTTCTTCCTGTTCCGTGGGGAACTCCCGGATTTTCCTGGTGGTATGGCAGAGAGTTTACGCATTAATCCATTTATATATACAAATACCCTTTAATAATTGGCGTCTGCGCCCGCTGCAGCGGCCACCGGAAAACATGCAACACAATATTTAAATGCTGGAATACGGAAAGCTGAACAGGTGTAGACTTTGGAACTTACAAATAGAGAAGAGAATATGCTCAGGGGAGAGGAAGGAGAAGCTAAGCAGAAGGCAATGGAAATACTCGTTGCACTCGGAAAAATCTACAATGCGGAGCGCATGATTAATGTTTCTTCTGCGCAGATTGCAGGAGTATCCTACAAGACCATAGGGGATGCAGGGCTGGAATACCTCCAGCACATGGCGGCGCTCGGGGGAAGGGTGGAAATACCCTCGTTTTTGAATCCTGCGGGGATGGATACAGAGCAATGGAGGGAAATGGGTTTTCCTGAGGAATTTGCAAAAAAACAGCTGCAGATACTGGATGCATACTCCACCATGGGGATTATCACAAGCTGTACCTGTACACCTTACTTAAATGGAATCAGGCCTGCAGAAGGGGAGCACATTGCATGGAGCGAGAGCTCCGCAGTTTCCTTCGCGAACTCGGTGCTCGGGGCGCGCACAAACCGTGAAGGTGGGCCTTCTGCATTATGTGCTGCGCTTTGTGGGGTGGCTCCCATGTACGGGTTGCACCTTAAAGAAAACAGGATTGCCGACCTTCTTGTAAACGTGGAGGGAAACCTGGAAAACCGCACGGATTATGGTCTGCTCGGATTACTTGTGGGAATGGAAGCAAGGGGAAAGCTTCCTGCATTCCGGGGAGTAATTCCGGACCAGGATATGTTGAAGTATCTTGGGGCGGCAATGGCTGCTTCTGGCTCAGTTCCGCTCTACTTTGTGGAGGGAGTAACACCGGAATGGAATCTGAGGGAGAGCCCGGAGGAAATCACAGTAACCCAAAAAGAGATTACAGAACTGAAGGAAAAGCTTGATGAGGCAGAACATGCGGACATTATCACTGTGGGGTGCCCGCACGCATCGCTTGTTGAGCTTGAGGAAATCGCGGGAAAGCTTGAGAAAAGGCCGGTTGAAAAGCCATTCTGGATTTGTCTGGGAAGAGGAGTGAAAAAGGAGGCGGAGCAAAAGGGAATTGCCCGGAGAATTGAGGAAAATGGAGGGAAGCTGGTTGCGGATACCTGTATGGTTGTTGCACCACTGGAGGAAATGGGCTTCAGGACAACTGCGGTGGATTCTGGAAAAGCTGCAGCATACCTTCCTACGATGTGCAAACAGAAACTGGTTTTCGGAAAACTGGAGGAGATACTATGGAAATAATTGCAAGAGTGATATCCAAGGGGAGAGCAAGGGGGGAAGTGCTGCTTAGCAGGGACCCCATCTCTTTTCTTGGGGGGGTGGACCCAAAAACAGGAATTGTGCAGGAAAAGGGCCACGTGCTTGAAGGAAAGAGTGTTGCAGGGAAGGTGCTGGTTTTTCCCAGAGGAAAGGGTTCAACCGTGGGGAGCTATGTGATGCTGGGGATGAAAAAGAATGGGGTTGCACCTGCAGCAATTGTAAACCTGGAGGCGGAAACAATTATTGCAGTGGGGGCAATTATCTCGGGAATTCCGATGCTGGACAAGCCGGAAACAAATATACTGGAAGTGCTTGAAAGCGGAATGGAAGCAGAGATTGATGCAGAGGCAGGAAAAATCCTGGTGGAAGAATAATGGTGAAAACATACCATAAGGGGGCACGTGCGGAACGGGAGCTAATCCGGTTTTTCTCTGAGCGGGGCTTCATGGTCATCCGGGGTGCGGGCTCCGGAACCTCAGGGCTGAGCCCGGACCTGCTCGCTTTTCGGGGAATACAGCAGTATGTAGTTGAGGCAAAGGCATTTGAGTCTGAGCACCTTTCCCTGGACCGGGAGCAATTTGAAAACCTGAAAAAATGGCAGGAAACCACAGGGATGGACACATATGTGGCATGGAGAAGGAAAAAACAGAAAGTGGAAAAAGGGGATGATTCGGCTCTTGCAGTAAGGAGAAAGGGGGTGGGGATGCAGTACAGGTGGAAGTTTATTCCGGTTGCATTCTTCAATGAGAACCCAAAATCTTATTCTGTTTCCTGGGAAATAGCGGAAAAATACGGGAAGGATCTTGCAGAATTAGTATAATTGAGGGAATGTGCAAAATCCGCAACTTTTTAAAACCTCCCATTATATTCTGCACGTATGAAGAGGTTAATACTTGCAATACTGCTGATGGGATTTGTGTTTTCCCTTGCAAACCCCTCCGCAGTATACTGTGAAGAATTAGGGTATGAGTACAAAACTGTGGAAGGCCCTGATGGAGAAGAAGGAGTGTGCAAGCTCCCGAGCGGTCAGGAAGTGAATGCCTGGTCATTCTTCCAGGGAAAAGTTGGTGTGCAATACAGCTACTGCACCCAGCAGGGATACGGCACAACCACAGTTACGGAGGATGAGGGCAACTGGACCTCAGAATACGGTGCATGTATCCTCGCAAACGGGACTGCAGTCCCAATCAGTGAACTCATGGACCTTGAGAAAGGAGGTGTAACTCCCGGGGAAGAAGGGACTGAAGAAGAAGTCCCGCCTGAGGAAACTGAGCCAGAGGAGCCTGCTCCGCCTGAGGAAGAGCAGCCACCTGCAGAAGAGGAACAGCCACCTGCAGAAGAAGAGGCACCTGCAGAAGGGGAAGAAGAGCAGCCTCCGGCTGAGGAAGAGGCACCTGCAGAAGAGGAACCTGCTGCACCCGAAGAGCCTGAAGAAGAAGCACCGGCTCCGGCAGAAGGAGAGTTTCCCCTCGTTCCTGCGTTAGTGGTAATTATTATAATCGTTGTGCTTGCCTACTGGTTTATGCTGAAGGAGTAGGCAGCCCTCATTTCTTTTCTTTTTTCTTTTTCTGCAATTCTTTTATTCCTGAACGTGCAAACAGACTTATGGGCGGACCCGTGCAGAAGAAGGGGAAAAAGAAGGCTGAGCCCCCGAACAATGAACCAGAGGAAAAAAACCCGTTTCTTGTTCCAAGGAATCCTGATGCTGAGAGGGAAAGGGGACGTGTAAATGCAGTGCCCGTAAAAGTAACTCCTCCTGAAGGAAAAGAGCCCCCACAATACTCCCGGGGAAGGAAAAGAAACAGGGAACCTGAGCCAAAAATGAATGACAGGATTAGCAGGCTTGGAACCCGCTGGGGAAGAGGGAGAAGGAGACAAGGCAAAAAATAAAAAGAAGGGCTAATCTTCCAGGAGCTTTTCTGCAATCATTTTCCCGCTTTCCTTATTAAGAAAACGGTTATCGTTCCCGCACATCGGGTCAAGAATGCACTTGGGGCACCCTTTTTCACAAGGGCATTTCCCAAGGCGGTCCCTGCTCATCTGTACAATTTTCTCAAACTTTCCGAAAACCACCTGGGTAACACCGTTTCCATCCTCAACAGAATCATACACATACATCCTTCCGGAGGGATAAGAAATTCCTCCAAGCTCCTTGGGGTCTGCCCCGGTAATTGCAGGCATCATGGAAATGGAAACATGCTCAAAGGCGTGCAGCCCGTCCCCAAACTCAGGAACATCATAAACCAAATCCTCCAGGTCCAGCCAGAGCGCATAAGTATCATACTCGTATATATAGGGAGTTTCAAAAGTATGCTCCGCAATCCTTGTTGCTCCGAACATGTCCTTTACCAGGAATCCGTATACCTCCTCGGTTATGTGGACCTTTCCGAATGAAAGCCTGTGCCCAAGGCATTCGCGGGATGCGAGCTCCTGCACAACCTCCGCGCTCTTGTTGCTCAGTGCTGAAGTGTATTCCTCCACCTGCCCGTGCATCGGTTCAACCCATGCCTCCAGCTTCTCCAGGTCCAGTTTCTGGGAAAGGTAGGGTCGGCCTCCGTGCAGGTAAATTGCCCCTTCAAAAAGCTCCTTTATGGCCATCCCTACTCCCCTTTCCCCGATTCGCTTTTCGGTTTCGGAATTATATATTTTTACAGATGCACCTGCAGAGCGGAGGTTTATGAGGCGGGCGCGCTTGCTCCCTTCTTTAGTTGTGGAATAGAAATTCCCCCATTTCTTTATGAGCTCCTCTTCCTCCAGGGATTCAATTATTTTGAGTGTTTCTTCATCTATTTCCCCAGGGGAAAACATCAGGTCCTTTGCTGCGGAAAGGGTATGGAGGCGGCAGACATTTTCGTTTTTTGGGTTTATGTAGCAGTTCTCAGGCTCCCCGTGCAGATACTCGCCCGGGTTTTCCACATAATACTGGTCCAGGGGACTTTCTTTTGCAACAAAAACACCGTAACCCTTCTGGCCCTTGCGGCCGCACCTCCCTATGCGCTGGCGCACCCTGGTTATTGTTCCGGGAAAACCTGCAAGCACGACTACATCCGTATCCCCCACATCTATCCCCAGTTCCAGGGCAGAAGTGGTTGCAAGGTACTTTATTCTTCCTTCCTTGAAATCAGACTCTATCCTTCGGCGGTCATCCTGGCGCAGCCCTGCCCTGTAAACCCCCAGGGGAATATTCATCCTGGAAGCCATCAGCCCCATCCGTTCAACCAGGGAATGGGAGTTCCCGAATATCAGGGCCTTCCGCCCTATATCATCTGCAATGCGCAGGGCGGCAACCGAATAGCTTTCAGGAGGAGAAACCAGCAGGTGGTGAAATTCTGAGCGGGGAGATGAATTGCCTTCCACAAGAACAAAATCCTCCCCGCACAACCCCTCGGAAAATTCCTTTGCGTTTCCCACGGTTGCAGAGGTTGCAATGAACTGGAGGTCCCGTTTGAATCTGCGTTTCATCAGGCGCTTCAGCCTCCAGAGGACATTTGAAGCATGTGCCCCAAATACACCAGAATAAATATGCACTTCATCCAGGACCACATACTTCAAATTTTCAAAGAACTTTGTAAAAAGGCGATTGTTAAGAAGCACAAAATGAAGCATATCCATATTGGAAACAAGGATTTGCGGGGGCCGGGCGCGGATTTTTTCCCTTCTTCCCTGCGGAGTATCTCCATCATAGGTTTCTGCACGGACCCCATAAAGGGCAAATTCGGAGAATCTCAGCTGCTGGTCCCGTGCAAGGGCTTTTGTGGGGTAAAGGAGGAGGGTATTGTCCCCGTTTATTGCAGACTCCACTGCAGGAACCAGGAAAACTTCGCTCTTTCCCCCCGCGGTTGGGGCCACAACCACTACATTCTTTCCCTGTTTTACATATTCTATTCCATCTGCCTGGTGGCGGTAGAGGTGGGTTATGCCCCTTCCGGAAAACACGTTTTTTATTATTGGGGAGAGGGGATAATCTGCATACTGGGCTTCGCGCGCGGGCTCAATCTCTTCTACAGGATTGTATTCTCCAAGCATGATAATCAGCAGGAATATATGAATCTGAGGGGCTCTTTGGAGTCCAGCCTGCAGAACCCATACCTTTCAAATTGCACCATGGTTCCCTGCTCCAGCCCAACAACCGCTTTTTCTGCATATCCTTTTTCAACATCCATGCTCTTGGGATTGTAGTTTCCACCCAGGAAAAGATCTCCGGGTTTCCATACCTCGCAGGCAAGCGGCTCGGAAACCCACTGGAGCTTTTTTCCTTCCCGGAGCTCCTCCCCCGCATACCCTGCCTTCACCATATCCATATTCTCAATTATCCGCACATTGTAGAGATCCTTGAGGCGGAAAACCTCACCTTCCTTCATTCCTTCTATTTCTGCACGGGGAAGATAGAAAGTTTCGCCTACAGGATATTCCCTGTATTCCTCTTTATCCGGGTGGACCCTCATTTTTGCGGTGCGCTTTGGCGCGCCCTCAACCCTAACTTTCACCGGATTGGGCACAAAAAAATAGTGTGGGGCAACCGGGTCCAGGAGTCTGCGGTTCTCAGTAAGGAGCCTGGACCATCCGGGTTCGCTCTCGGTTTTCTTGAGCCCGAAAGAAAGCACAAAGTTCCTGATTGCGGCAGGGAGGATTCCCCTGCGCCTCAGGCCCCTGAGGGTAGGAAGGCGGGGGTCGTCCCATCCATGAACCAGCCCTTCTTTCACAAGGGGAGTTATGTGGCGCTTGCCCACCTTCGTGTTTTTGATGGAAAGGCGGGCGAACTCAACAAGCTCGGGTTCCCTTAGCCCCAGGTCCCTGAGGATTGCAAAATAGAGGGGTTTGCGGAGTTCATACTCTTTTGTACGCAGTGCATGGGTAACCCCCTCAATTGAATCCATTATGGGGCCTGCGAAATCATAGGAGGGCCAGACGCGGAACTGTTCACCCTGCCGGTAATGCGCAAAAAGGATTATGCGGAACAGGGTAGGGTCGCGCATCGCAGTGTTCTCAGAAGTAAGGTCTCCCTTATAGCGCAAAACTGCCTCTCCGCCCCCATAAATCCCTTCAACCATCCTTTTCCAGCGGGATTTCTGTTCCTCATGGGAGATTGTGCGGCAGGCGCAGGGCTTTCCAAGCTCCCTTCCTTCCTTTACTTTTTCTGAAGTGCAGGTGCATACATATGCTTTCCCGGCCTCAATCATATTTTCTGCATAAGAATAGAACTTTTCCATATTGTCCGAGGTGTATGTCTCCTCCCCATCCCACCTGATTCCAAGCCATTTCAGCCCCTCCTTTATCGCATCCACATACTCCGGCTTTTCCTTTTCCGGGTTCGTATCATCAAAGCGGAGGAGCATTTTTCCCCCATATTTTATTGCTGCATCATAATCAAGGAATGCTGCTTTTGCGTGCCCTATGTGCGGGTAGCCCGAGGGTTCGGGCGGGAACCGGGTAACCACTTTTCCCTCTTCTGCATTGGGTAGTGCCAGCCCCCTCTCCTCCTTCTTTTTCTCTTCAAAAGTGTATTTGGAAAGCTCTTCCTCCAGTTCCTCCTCGGAAAGTGCATTCACTTCTTCACAGACGCGGGCCGCTTCCCCCATTGTCGTTTTCATGTCTTTTTTTGCATCAGGGTAATCCGCAATCACCTTTCCTACTATAGATTTGGGGTTTGTGTTCCCGTACTGTTTCCGGTTCTTGAGCGCGTGTTTTCTGATAATATCTGTGAGCATGAAGGAGGATTTAGAAATAAGTTAATTAAAAGGGTAAGGGGGGTGGCTTTCCGGTGCGTGCGCGATAGCGGTACATAACGCAGCGGGAAGACATTGGCTTTCCACTGTACCCGCGCTGGCGATTCCGTGCAGCCACAGTTTGTAGCTCCGGCTTTGCAAAAATTTTCTATAATAAGGAACTACGAACTGTGCCGGGAAGACATTGGGTTTCCGGTAAAAAAAGATTGGGACCGCCGAGATTCGAACTCAGATAACAAGCACCCGAAGCTTGCAGCTTACCAGGTTGGCTCACGGTCCCGAATTTTGTAGGAAGAATTTGTGAATGAACTTCTTAAAAAGGCTACTGTCAGGTCCAAAGCAGCATTCCAAAAATTACATTATCCTGTCATAATACCTGGAAAACTTCCCGCACTCCTTTATCATCAGCAGATTCTTCTGCTCTTCAGAAGACAGGGGAATACCCTGGAAAAACTTTACCCTCATTTTCCCAAGGAATTCCAGGTCCTTCTTTGCAAACCCTGCCCAGATTTCTGAAAGCGCATCTATGGTTCTCTGCTTTAAGGGCTCAGGGTCCTTGGATTCCAGGACTATGTATGGGGTAATGGTAAGGTCTTTAGGCGCATTCAGGTTTTGGCATCCTATAGAAACTTTTTTGTTGCTGTTAAGCAGGGTATTTATGAACCCTCTGGCCTCCTCCCTGAACCTGGAGCCGTCCCCCACAAGCCGGTTCTCCAGGTGCGCAATCCTGGACATTATGAATAATGCAAGCTTTTCAGAAATGAAAGGTTTTCCAGATTTATGCCTGAAATTGCTTTGCCCCGAAAAGTCCGGCTCCGGGCTGTTTTTGCCGGGCAGGCTGCGCAGTACCCTGTTTTTCATAATAAATTAGGGGTAGAGGAATAGTTAAAATGCGCGCGGGCGCGTTCACGTGTTCTGGAGAAAGCTTAAATAACTGCTCTTCGCTTTTATTTTATGGGTCTTGATGACAAAATTGTGAATCTGGATAAGAAAACGAAAAAGCAGGTTGCGGAAAGCCTGAAATCCATAAACATTGCCCTGAAACTTAATTCTGCAAAACTCAGAGGGAAAAAAATCCCGGAAAACCTCCGGAAGCTGGTTAAGTGGAAAAACGAGCTTGAAAATTGGCAGCAGGATTATGGAGAGGCAAAGGACCTTATGGTTATGGCTGAAGGGCTTGGTGCATTCCACGAAATCTGCACGCGCTTAGGGTGAAGCAGGGTGCGTACAAGTAAACTCCGCGGGGACCAAATTAGTGATGAAGCAGGGAAGCTTGAAGAAATACCACGACTTATTGCTTCAACCAGTGATGAAGCAGTAGTAGATGCGCTTGCGAACATAGGAAATTTGCAGGAAACAGGAGAAGAAGCAGGAAATCTCATTCTGGAGGCACAGGGGGAAGCTGTGCGCGAAGTGGAGGAAACCGGCGTCCTGGGGGAGCAAATAGGGCAGTTTGAAGAAATTATAGCAGCAAATGAGGTTTTCCTGAAAAAAGCAGGGGAAATGGCAAAATCCCTTGAAACCGAAGCAAAGCTTGCAAGGGAGCGGGCAAAAGCCAAAAAAGAGGAGGGGAAAACAGAAGCAGCAGAAAAATGGCTTAATTATGCGAAAGCGGCAGAGGAAAGCGCAAAATTATATAGGGCTGCCAGAAAGCTGCTCCCGCTTCTGGAAAAGGAAGTGGAGGAGGCTGGCGGGCAATATGATGCCGGGAACCTAAAAAAGGCAACTGCCCACCTGGAAAAAGCGGCATACATCCGCGAATACTGTTCCCACCTCACGCGGACTGCGGAACTTAACATGGCCGGGGAAGTAAAAGAACGCAAATTTACCCAAAAGCTCATAAATCAGGCCCCAAAGATTGCAAAAAAACCAAAAACCATATTTGATAAAAAAGCCGAATCACTTTACCTGAAAAGCAATGTGGAATTGAACTCAGGTGCAGTAATTACAGGTGCAGAAATACGGATAATCCACCTGCAGGAATCCCCCCACCTCTCGGCAAAAGAAAAAAAGAGGCTGATAGGGTGGGAGCAGGAAAGAAAGGCCGCAGCAGAACAGGCCCTTGCCATGGTGCACCAAAAAGGTGCGGGAAGCGAAGCAGTAAAGGGGGCAAATGAACTCCTGCTGTTTACTGATGCTGTTTACACCTTCCGGATGGAGGCCGAAACAAAAATAGAAAACTCGGAAATCCAGATTTCCCTTATTGGGCAGATACGCGGAATGGACAAACGGGAAAGGGAAAAATACCTGGAAAAAATTGAAGAACACATAAACGGGCTTCCACTGGCCCCGGAACAGAAAAAAATGGCCATTGCAAGCCAGAAGAAAAGGGTGCGCCGGATTGCCGGGCTCAGTAAAAAGGAGGCAGAAGAGGAAATAGGCCTGCACACTGAGCTGATTGAAAATGTGCGCAGGGCGCAGGGAACCCTGGACAAAACAGACGCAGGAATCAATGAATTGAAAAAAGCTAATGAAACCCTGGCCATGGAGCTGCAAAAGTTTAAACTCAGGATGGAAGCAGGGGAGAACATTCCCCTGCAGGAAGCTGCGGAAGCACAGTTTGCCGCAAAAGGGGAACTTACAAAAAGCCAGCAGGAAAATCTTGCCGGTTGGCTTGAAGAAACAGGAATGCACACTACTTCTGAAGCGCAAGAGCTTGCAAGGCGGAACAGGCAGCTCACCGAAAAGCAAAGAAAAATTGTAGCCGGCTGGCTGGAAAAGGCGGCAGGGCACCTGGAGAAAGCAAATAAACTTCTGGGGAAAAAAGACATGGATTCCGGGGATTTGCAGCGGGCAAGACAGCTCCTCAGGCTTGCAAAATCCGCAAGGGTTGCCGCTTATGAAGTGCACCGCGCAAGCACAAGCATAAATGTAAAGAAATTGGGGGTTGAAGCTAAGGGACTAAGTGCAAAAAACAAGAAAGAAAGCCAGGCATACCTGCGAGGAGTGATTGACGAAGCAGTAAAAATGCATGCGGAGGGCCTCGGGTTCCTGGAGGAATCTCTTGAGTTGGGGGGGGAGAAAAGAAACACTAGAATAAAACTGGGTTCTGAACTGGGAACGCGTGCCGCACTGATGCTCACAGGTGGGGAAGCGTATGTACGTGCCCTGAGGCAGGCAGGAAAAAACAGGGAATACCGCAAGAAGATGCAGGATTCCGCGGGGAGAATACAGCACGGCATTGAAAAGCTGAGGGATGAAAAAGAGGATATCAAGGCGAGCTATGCATATATAAAAGAAGGCGACAACCAGGTGGAAATGTATATCCGCCTGGCTATGCAGGACAGATTTGACCGGCATGGCTTCGCCCCCAAAACGCGCCTGGGCAGGGCGCTTGCAAAATCCTCAAAGCTTGCAAGGAATATTGTGCTCGGTAGAGGGAAGTGGGGG
>JBKHJL010000040.1:0-5970 GCA_046538155.1 Candidatus Micrarchaeia archaeon | reverse complement strand
CCCCACGGCCCGAAGCCTCTCAGTATTGAGTAATTTGAGGCCAAGGCTTCAAGCCGTGAGCGAGAGTCGAACTCGCGACCTCGTGCTTACCAAGCACGCGCTCTACCTACTGAGCTACCACGGCAGGTTTTTATGATCTTTTTATTCGGGCGCAAAAACCTGTGCCAATCTTAGCGAAGTCTGAGAAGGCTTCGCTTTTTTTTCTGCAGCTTTAACCATTCAGTGTTCTTGTATTTGCGCCAAAACCCTTTTTATGTTTTCCCAGTGCGCCCCTTCCCAGTAAACTTTTCCACAGGAAGAACACTTCCAGAACCTCTCCCCCGATTCCCGCGAGCCTGCAGGAACATCTTCTTTCACTTCTTCCAGCTTTTTCTGCTCAAGGTTCCCGTTGCACTCTGGGCATCTTGTTTTCTCCGGAAATGCCGGCTTGAGCCCGTATTTTTCCAGGATTCTTTTCAAATCATTTTCAATTCCGTCTTGGGGAAGCAAAAGCACCCCAATCCCCAGCTTCTGCGCTTCTTCCGCAAGTTTCTCGTCTTTTGTAATCAATTCTTTTTCTTCCTTTGCTGCAGCTTCAAGTATTTTTGCATCACTTACTTTCTCCAGGTAAGCAGTATCAAGTCCAATCAGCCGCATCCATCTTGCGGTTTTTTTGAGCATCTCATCCGCAAGAAATTTCATTGTTCAGACCAGGGAAATTTTGACGAAAACACTGTCAGGTACTTTTACTCTGAGGATTTGTCTTATCATCTTCTCTTCGCCTTCCACGATTACAAGGCGCTTGGAAATCCTTTTTTCCCAGTGCTCATAGGTGTCAGAGCCATCCCCGCAGGGTGTTCTTCTTGTATTGATTTTCAGCCTTCTCCTCGGCAGGGGCACAGGGCCTATAACATTCATGTTAAGGGTCCTTGAAAGGTCCTTTATCTGGCTCACAACTTTGGAAAGGTCTTCGGGCTGTTCTCCTTTGAGGATGATTTTTGCCTTGGTCATTCAATCACTTTTATAAAATTAAAAGAAAAGGAAAAATGAGGGCGCTCACTTCTTGGGCACCACATCCAGAACGACGCCTGCGGCGACGGTCTGGCCCATATCCCTGATTGCGAATCTTCCGAGCGGAGGGAATTCTGCATACTTCTCAATCACGATGGGCTTGAGCGGCTTGAACTTAACCACTGCCACATCACCGGTTTTGATAAAGTCTGCTTTTCCTTCCTGGCCCTTCTTTTCCACAATCTCAGTAATTTTTGCTGCAAACTGTGAAGTGTGGATATGCAGTACAGGGGTGTAGCCCACGGAGATTGCGGTCGGGTGGTTAAGCACAACCACCTGTGCAGTGAACTCATCTGCAACTGTCGGAGGATTGTCTGAAGGGCCAATAACATCCCCCCTCTTGATATCCTTCTTGTCAACGCCCTTTACGTTGAAACCGACATTGTCTCCTGTTCCTGCTTCATTCATCTCCTGGTGGTGCATCTCAATCTTCTTCACTTCACCGCTTGCGCCTGAAGGCATGAAGGTGATTTTTTCACCCACTTTCATGCTGCCGGTTTCAATGCGCCCAACCGGCACTGTTCCGTGACCGGTGATTGTGAATACGTCCTGGATAGGCATCCTGAGGGGCTTGTCAGAAGGCTTGGGAGGCACGGTAAAGCTGTCCAGTATCTTCAGCAGGGTGGGCCCATTGTAGTAAGGGGTGTTCTCGGAGTTCTTTGAAATGTTGTCTCCCTTGTACCCGGAGGTAGGGATGAACACCAGCTTATCAACATTGTAGCCCATACCTTTGAGGAGCTTTTCAAGGTCTGCCTTTACTTCCTTGAACCTGTTTTCATCGTAATTTATTGCATCCATCTTGTTGATGAGCACAACAAACTGCTCAATTCCGAGCACCTTTGCAAGGAATGCATGCTCCTTTGTCTGGGTCTGCACACCATCTTTTGCAGAAACCACAAGGGCTGCTGCATCTGCCTGGCTTGCACCGGTAATCATGTTCTTTACGAAGTCCCTGTGCCCGGGTGCATCAATAATCGTATATTCATATTTATCAGTAGTAAACTTCTTGTGCGCAACATCAATGGTAACACCCCTTTCACGCTCTTCCTTCAGAGAGTCCATCTCAAAGGCGAACTCAAAGGTGGTCTTACCGAGCTTTTCTGCTTCATCCTTGTACTTCCTGAGAACCTGCTCAGAAAGTGCCCCTGTTTCATAGAGGAGCCTGCCCACACAGGTTGATTTACCTGCGTCTACGTGGCCGATAAACACAATGTTCATGTGTTCTTTTGCTGCCATTCATACTCACCTACATATAATTTATTCTACTATACACATAACTTATCCGTGCTTTGCACGAAAAGTAAGCATAATGGTTATTAATAGACACTTTTTTAAAGGTTTCTCCAATTTTCATGAGATAAAACCCTTCTCTATGCAGTTTCCCGGACGTTATGATTACTTAAAATTATATTAGTTACCTTCTATCTTCAATCATGCCTGATGACATTTATCTCAACAATCCGGAAAAGTTGTTTGAAGCCCTTGAAAAAGAGCTGGGCAACCCAGACAAGACGACAGTAGTCCAGATTGCTCCTGCGGTAAGGGTTGCAATTGGTGAGGAGTTTGGCTATTCTCCCGGGAAAGACCTGACCGGCAAGACGGTAGGACTCCTCCGGCAGCTCGGATTTGACCATGTTATAGACACTCCTCTTGGTGCGGATGTCAATATTTATGAGGAAGCCTATGAAATCCTCCATGCCCTTGAGCGCGAAGATGACAATTATTTTCCTGTTTTCAATTCCTGCTGCATAGGGTGGAGGCTCTACTGCTCCCGCACCCATGAAAAGATATGCAGACACATCTCCCCAATAGCTTCCCCCCACATGATAAGCGGAAGCATAGCCAAGCACTATCTTGAAAAGAAACTCCAGAAATCAAAAGAGGATATAGTTTCTGTCAGCATCATGCCCTGCACCCTCAAGAAATACGAAACCATGGAGCGCCTTCCGGATGGTACCGGGTACGTGGATTATGTGCTCACTACGCAGGAGCTTGCTGATTTTGCAAAGAGGAAAAGCCTGGACCTGAAGGCGGTTCCCGAAGAGAAGTTTTCCGAACTCCTCCCTGGCTCTTCCAAGGATGGAATTGTGTTTGGGGTGACCGGAGGGCTTGCCGAAGCCCTGCTTACTACTCTTGCCTATATTCTTGATGTGGAAAAGAAGGATGAGCATTATTTTCGCAGGGATGACAGCATAAAGAAGCGCAAGGTCAGCCTGGGCAGTTACACCCTGGATGTTGTTTCTGTTCATGGATTTGCAAACCTTGAGAAGGTGCTCAAGGAGATTGAAGCAGGGGAAAGGTATCATTTTGTTGAGGTAATGAACTGTCCATATGGTTGCGTGGGCGGGCCCGGGCAGCCTCTTCCCCCCACAGAAGAAAAGCTCAGGGCCCGGGCAGCAGGCCTTCGCAGGGCCGCGGACAGCAAGGAGGTTTTTGCAAAGGTTCCCCAGGAAAACCCTACTGTGCAGACGCTTTACCGGGAGCTTCTTGACCGCCCGGGCTCGGAAACTGCCCGCAGGCTGCTGTATTTTCAGAAGGTGAAGTTGAAGTAATCAACCACTACAAGCCATCCTTAACAACCTTTTTATTGTTTTCTACACACACATATTCCCCATGTCAAGCCCAAAAGCAGACAATGTTCTCCGCCCCAGGCGGAAACAGGGTGCTCCAACACCCCCAAAAAAAAGATTCCCGCGCAAAAGGAATTCCAGCCCCCCACCTCTCCATCCTGGAGATTTTGGGGATTCAAACCCTGCCCTTACCAGGAAGGAAAAGGGAGATAATGCAAAGGATGATTATCCTCGTTTGTCCCCCTGGAGGATTCCTCCAAACAACATGCCCTGAACTCTATTTTTCTATTATTCTTTGCACTGCACCTACCACGATCAGGCCGCCAACCCCTGTTGCCAGCTGAACCGCACCCATTGGAAGCAGCAGGGCTTCTGGGAGCACACCCCCCAGATAGAGCAGATATGCAGGAAGAAATATTACTCCTGCTTTGAGCAGCACAGAGGTGCCCCCTGCTTCAGCAAAGTTTTTGCCCACATCCTGCATGAAGTGCTTTATTCCCAATACAAGCACAAAGTTTCCAATCCAGATAAACGGGACCATATAAATCAGAAATATTGTAAGCGGCCCGAAAAGAAGCCCGTTTGCAATCGCTCCTATGCTCGGCAGCATAACCACCGGCAGCACGTTCCGCCCGTCCATCCCGAGTGCTGCAAACACGAGGAAAGCATTTACAATAATTCCTGTAACCAGCTGGGGATGGGGGAAAAAGAAGGGTATTGAAAAGGCAAGAAATGAGAACACCACAAGCTGTGCAAAATCCCTTTCTCTGCTGAAGGTGTATTCCCTTTTCATGAGGGTTGCGTAAATGCTTTTCATATGCAAGGATTCACCCGTTGGTTTTATAATAATATCCGGCATTTGAGAAAGAAATCTGAGCAGAAATAAGAAGGGAGATGGTAAACCTTCCGGCTCCATCTCACCTCCCACACGACCTGCAGAGCAGGCACCATACTATTTCACAAATCCTTTTTATACCCATCGTTTCTATTCGGGAATCCAGCACCGCGTTTTTACACGAAAATTCCAAAATCTTTATATTCCTTCCTTGCTATTCCACTTCATGAGAAGATTTCTGTTGATTGCCGCCATGTTTTCACTGTTCTTTTTTTCCGGATGCCCGGGAAATGAAGGGAGCCCGATTCCCTCAGAGGAAAGCCCGGAAATTTCTGTGGGCGGATGGGTTGCGGAAGTTGAGCCCACTGAGGGGGAGGAGAAACAGCAGGCGATGGAAGCAGCACTTGCAGAGAATGACACTTCTTATTGTTTCCAGCTCTCTGCAAATGAACGCGATGCGTGCATCCTTCCCTTTTCCAATGAATCTTTGTCAAACTGCCTGAAGCTCATCAAATATGAAAACAAGAAGCACTGCCTTTTCCATCATGCATATTCTCAGGAAGACGTGTCTATCTGCGATTTAATGAACAGCGAAGACCGGCAGGAGTGCCTTGAGCATCTCTCACCCCCATGCACATTTGTTCTTGATTCAAAGGAGAAGGGCCGCTGCCTTGCATTTGAGTATGGCAACTATTCTTATTGCAAGGACGAGGATTGCTATCTGGATTATGCATTTGAGTTCCAGGAAGAAGGCGCATGCATGATGCTTTCCCCGGGAAAAAAGCAAGGCTGCCTGAGTGCAGTCAATTACCAGGACCAGTGTAAGGACCTGAGTCTTTCGTATAGGTACCTTTGCTATTATATTTATGCCCTTGGGGAGGATAGCCCGAGGAACTGCTATTATATTAACGGAAATTTTGGTTCAGAAATAGCTTACCAGTGCTTTACTCACTTTGCAGTGAAAAAGGAAAACCCATCTCTTTGTGAGCCAATACTTGTGGTGAATCGCTGGGATTGCTACACGGACTATGCGTTGGAAACTGGCAATAAGGAAGGCTGCTATGCAATAGATACTCTTGCTTCAGCTTCAAGGGAAGACTGTTTCAAGGAATATGCTTATGCGTATGATGACCTTTCCTCCTGCAATGAAATAGGCACAGAGTATGTCCGCCAGATTTGCTATTCAGCACTTATCTTCAGTGCAGATGCTCTTAGCATGTCGGAGTGCAACAGCGTGGTTCTTCCCGAGTGGAAAGACAAGTGCTACGAGGAGCTTGCCAGGCTGGAAGACAGCAAGGTCTACTGCAATTATATAGATGGGGAGGCAACAAAAACCAACTGCCTCCTGATGTTTGGATAACCCCCGGGAAAACAAGAAATAATAAAAAATGAAAATTAAAAATAGGAGCATTAGGAAGATTGCTCTTTCTTTTCTTTAGGTTTTTCTTCGGAGGATTCTTTCTTTTCGGACTTCTTCTCCTTTGCTTTCTCAAGTGCTTTTTTTGCCCTTTCTTC
>JBKHJL010000039.1:0-6088 GCA_046538155.1 Candidatus Micrarchaeia archaeon | reverse complement strand
AAAAAAATACGCTTGCTGGGATAAGGAAGGGAGAGCAGATGTATTTTGCTGCGCTTTATAGTAAAAGGGTTGTGGGAAGCTGCAGTGCGAGAAAGGGCGTTGGAAGGGATGAAGACAACGTGGTGATAGGAATAGCAATTTCCAAAGATTTCAGGAGAGAAGGGTTAGGGGAGTTCCTGGTGCAACACACTATTGCCAAAGCGAAGAATAAATGGGATCCCAAGAACATATATCTGAATGTTGGCGCGCCAAACAAGGGCGCAAGAAGATTGTATACAAAATTGGGCTTTGTGGAAATGGCTAGATTCCCTAAATGGATTAAGAAAAAGGGAAAGTACCACGATATTATTTGGATGGTTTTGAAAAACTAGAACCAAACCGTTTAAAGGGCTGGTTGCGTGGGCTAGCGCATGAGGCATGAAGAGATTAATATCCACCAGAGAAAAAGGCAGTCCGGAAAAAAGGGCATGGAGCCCTACCCGAGCAGGAAGCAGAAATACAGGCTAGTGGACAAGATAGTTTCGGTCACTGCAGTAATTTACCCTGTTGCCCCAATTATACCAGATATGGAGTACGGAAAATGCACAAGGAGTATCACTACTCACCTGGTTCCTGCTCCTGATTTTTACGCTTCCGCTGGTTGCATATGCATTCCTGCATGAAGACAAAAAGCTCACGCTTATGTACAGCTCATTTTTCTTGATATATGTGCTTATTGTGCTGGGAATAGTTCTGTTTAGCTAGAGCTAGCGGAACCCGCCGCCTCCGGAAAATCCGCCCCCTGAGAAGCCGCCGCCTCCTGAAGACCAGCCTCCGGAAGAGCCACCGGAGAAACCTGAGCTGCGCACATTCCCGCTACGGTTCCCGTATTTTGAGAGGTTCCTTACGCCCCATGCGGAAGAATAGAATATATATGAAGAGGCACGGACACTGTCCAGCCTTTCCACCTTCTTTGCAAGAAACGTATCCAGCTCGGAGAGGTGCTTCTTTACTTTGTCCGCAAGCCCTAACGCGGTTGCATATACGAGAATCTCACCCCAGATCAGTGCAGAGGAGGGGGGCTCTCCTTTGAGCGAGCTGGCTTTTACTGCGCGGGAAAATGCATCCCACCTGGCAAATTCCTTTTTCTTTCCAGAAGGAATCTCTGGCTGCAGATAGAGATATACTACCGAAAGGGACGTAAGAGCAATCCCGGATATGCCAATCAGGAGAGCCCCGGCATAAAGGTAATCCTGCATCTCAAGAAGGTAAAAAAAGAAATCAAATGCTCCGGGAAGAAGGGAAATAAAGAAACAGCCGACCACCATTGCAAGGAAAAAAGAAATCCCGAATGCCGTCTGCATCTTGTTTTTTCCCTTATTCATGTAATCTGACAGCCCTTTCTTTTTTACCTCTTCTTTTACCTGTTTTTTAAACAGGTCAATCTTCCTGGGAATACTTGTTTTGCTGGCAGCGCTTTTGCCACTTATCTCCTTGAACTCTTCTGCAAGCGCATCAAGGTCAACTTCCTTCTTTTTTCCGTCTTCAAAGATAAGGTCAAGGAGAGTTTGTTCATACGACTTGAGCTCCTTGGAAGTTGTCCTTAAAAAGAGAATTGTGCGCTCGCGCTTTATCTCCTGTCCTGTATATCCTTTCTTCTCAAGCTCCATAATGTCTATGGCACCTTTGTTTATCAGCTCCAGGATGGTTGCTGCAAGGATTTCCTTATCATCGTAAAAATTGCGGATGATTGCAGAAACGGCTGCAGGAGGCTCTTTGGAAGGGGGCAGTATGCTCTCCGGAAGTTTCCGGAATCTGGGTTGCTTTGTGTACATGTAGCCTGCAACTGCAATAAAAACCAGGAAAACCGGACAAATACAGGGAGCACAGGGAAATGAATCCTCAGGGCTGAATAGGGATTCTGAACCGTAAATCTCCCTCTCTTCATCCAGTATTGCAAATGCTGAACCATTAACTGTGTTTGTTGTGTTTACCGAATTCCTTGCAAAAAGATAGCAGCCGCCTATGTAATCTCCTGAGGGAACATTATTCATTTCAACCACTACTGAAAGATCATCTATATAAGCATCTCCCTTCTTTTCTGAATAAACTTCAAAGTGCAGGTCCTTGTTGCGGGATGCTTCAGGCATGGTCATGGTAGCGCGGAAAATTTTGGCCGGGACTGCCCAGTTTGCCCCATAGTGCTCAAAACAGAGCTTTGCATAATCATCCCAGAGCTCAACCCTATCTTTAAGAGTATATTCCAGTTCTACTTCGTTTATTCCGGAAAAAGTCTCGGTCCATACAATCTCTGCTTTTCCCTCATATTCCTGCGTATAATAATTTGCGGGCTGGCCATTCACCTTAACCGAATGCACAACCAGGTTGGAGAGGGAGCCATAATCCTCTGGGCGGATGGAGCGGTAGCCCTCATCATAAGCCTCATCAAGTGTAAAAACCATGGTTTCCTGGACACGAAGGTCCCCGTTGTGCTGCACTTCCGCATCAGTATTGTAGCTTTCTATAGTGAAAGAAAGGGCAACGGGCAGCAGCAACAGGAAGGCAAAAAGGGATTTTGTAGTAATCTGCATGGGGGAAAATAGCAAATAAGGTTTAAAATGATTGATTGGTAAACAAACCCATGGGAATGAAGGAGGTGGCAATCCAGCTCTACCTGCAGCAGGTAAAGGAGCAGGGAATTGTCCCAGAGGAATTCTACGGCCTCAGCAACATGGAACGGCACATGCTTGAAAAAAGGGGAGAAAAATATTTCCTTAAAAAAGAGCACAGGAAGAGGTTTTCCGTGGGAATGACCGGAGGGGTATTTGATATTGTGCATATCGGGCATATACACACCCTGAGCGAAGCAAAGGAAAGAACAGATGTGCTGGTTGTTGTGGTTGCACAGGACAAGCACATCAAAAACAAGAAAAGAAAACCCCTGCACTCACAGGAATACAGGAGAGTGCTTGTGCAGGCCCTGAAACCAGTTGACCTTGCAATACTCGGAAGGGAAAATATGGAGGAAACATTTGAAAGGGTGGAACCGGACATCATTATATATGGTTATGACCAGAAGGCATTCCTGAAGCCGGAAGGGGTTGACGTTGTAAGGATAAAAAGCAGGGTTGATCCGGAAAAAGTGAAAACCAGGAAGATTCTGAAAAAGCTTGGAATATAGGTGAATTTATGGTGGAAATCAAACTTGTTGAAGTGGAAATTCCCGAAGGATGCAATGTGATGGTGGGGCAGAGCCATTTCATAAAAACAGTAGAGGATATTTACGAGACAATTGCGGAAAGCGGAATGTCGGTCAAATTCGGCTTTGCATTTTGCGAGGCCTCGCAGAAGAGGCTGGTGCGCAGCGATGGAAATGAGGCGGAACTGATAAAACATGCGGAAAAAGAAGCCATGAAACTGGGGGCAGGGCACTCATTTATCCTGTTTCTTAAGGAAGGCTTTCCAATCAATATAGTGAACAGGGTGCAGGAAGTAAGCGAGGTTACCACCCTTTATGCCGCCACTGCAAATCCGCTTAAAGTTGTGGTTGCTGAAGACGGGGAGCAGAGAGGAATACTCGGAGTGCTGGACGGAATGAAACCTCTTGGGGTTGAAGGGAAAGAAGACAAGGAAGAAAGAAAAGAATTCCTCAGGAGAATAGGATATAAAAGATAGTTTTATATATTTCTTTAAAGAGGGATAAGCATGCCTATTTACGAAAGAGAAGAAAGCACAGAGGAAAGGGCAGAAGAAGTCATGGATACACGCTCATTCAAAAATTTTATTGGAAAGGAGAAAACCCAGCAGTTCATCTCACAATGGAAAAAGAAGGGATACACAAAAGCAGGAGTTGAAGAGCTCCTGTTTGAGCTTTATGCAAGATACGGGGGGGATGACGATGATGATGAAGACAGGGTGAGAGACAGAGCAGGTGAAATGCTGGACATAATGAAAAGCGTGCGCGGCCTGTTTGAGCCATTCAAAAAAGATTAGCAGGTGGGAAGCAAGAGATAAGTTTAAATATGGTTTCCATGTAAGAAAAGGCTACGCCTTTTTTGCCTCGGTAGCTCAATGGTAGAGCGCCTGCCTGTTAAGCAGGATGCTGGAGGTTCGAGCCCTCCCCGGGGCGTAGCAAAGCGGAGAGCGGGGGCAGAGAAAAACAAAAAGTGCTGGAAAGAGAAGAGTTTGGAATCAGGAAGGAGAAGTTTTTGATTTTGGAAAAAGGTTCCGGCAGTTCATGTGTATTTTTAAACAAAATAGCAGATAGTATAATGGTGATAATATGATGGTAAGGGCAAGCCACATTCTGGTTCCCACTGAACATAAAGCAAACTGGATTTACAAGGAGCTAAAGAAGGGCAGGGACTTTGAGAAACTCGCCAAAGAATATTCTGAATGCCCGAGCAAGCAGAAAGGTGGGGACTTGGGATTCTTTGAGCGGGGGCAGATGACAAAGGAATTTGAAAATGTCGCATTCTCCCTCAAGGAAGGAGAAATTTCCAAGCCGGTAAAAACAGAATTCGGGTACCACATAATCAAAGTATCTGAGAAGAAGAAATAGACTTTCTGCACTGTGGAAAAGAGTTATATATCTTAAGCATTCAGCTAATCCGCAAGGTGAAAAAATGAAAAACTACCTGATTATTGCATTCCTTGTGTTCGGGCTGCTCCTGTTCGGCTGCCCGGGCGGGGAACAGGCACCTGCGGAGGACACAACTCCAGAAGAAGAAACTCCTGAAGAGAACGAAACTACAATGCCAGGAAGCGACAGGGACGAGCACGGATGCATACCTTCTGCAGGATACGAATGGTGTGAATCGCTGCAGGAGTGCATACGGCCCTGGGAGACAGAATGCCCGGATGTGAACGATACCCCTATGGTAGGGAATGACAGCGATGAACACGGGTGCAAGGGTTCCGCAGGATACGAATGGTGTGAATCGCTGCAGGAGTGCATACGGCCCTGGGAGACAGAATGCCCAAAAACGATTGAAGAAATTGCGCAGGAATTCTGTGGAGATGAAAACGTTCAGAGTGTGGCTGTATGCGGTGAGCACATCAGGGTTGTTAGTTCCCTGGAAGGAGGCGGAACAACACTCTACAATAAAACAGGGGGAGAAATTACAACCTGCCCTGTTGTTGCGCCGGATGCAATGAGCGAAACCTGCAAGGAGTATCTGCTGGAAAACAACTGTGCGGAGCAGAAGATTTGTTGAAATCTTCCTTTTTTTATTTTTCTTTAAATGCAAGGGCAGTGGAATTTATACAGTACCTTTTGCCGGTTGGAGAAGGGCCATCCGGGAAAAGATGGCCAAGGTGGCTTCTGCACCTCCTGCATAACACTTCGGTTCTCTTAATACCGAATGAGAAATCATCTCTCAGCTCAATGCTGGACCGGGAAGCCACATCAAAAAAGCTTGGCCAGCCGGTCCCCGAATCAAACTTGTGTTCAGACTGAAAAAGTTCGTTGCCGCACGCAGCGCACAAATAAACCCCTTTCTTTTTATTGTACAGAAGTTTTCCCGTAAAAGGGGTCTCTGTGCCTTTTTCCCGGAGTACATGATACTGTTCCTCAGAAAGTAATTTTTTCCATTCTTCATTTGTTTTTTGTATTTGGCCCTGCATTGGGTGCAAAAAAAGCAGAAAAAGGATATAAAGCTTCCAGGAGAACTCCGGCAATATGAGCAGGAAAGGACATGGGGCAAGAGCGTGAAGCTGGGGTATCCCTGCATAAACAAGAGCATTGGCTGCACAGCCAACCATACCATACGGCTGGCTTCCTATTCAGAAGAGAAACTGATTGAAACCGTGGAAAAAAACCTGGCCTGCCTTGAGAAGATTCTGGCATACAACCTGGAAAAAGATTTCATGTTTTTCAGAATAAGCTCGGACACTGTTCCCTTTGCATCGCACCCTGTATGTAAATTTAACTGGAAGAAGCATTTTTCAAAAAAGCTGAGAGAAATAGGGAGATTCATAAAAAAGCACAAAATGAGGATTTCCATGCACCCTGACCAGTTTGTGCTGCTTAATTCCCCAAAAGAAGAAGTTGTGGAAAGAAGTATTGCAGAACTGGATTACCATTGTGAACTCCTGGATAGGATGGGGC
>JBKHJL010000011.1:0-26383 GCA_046538155.1 Candidatus Micrarchaeia archaeon | reverse complement strand
AAAAGAGACGTGGGGAGGAAACCTGTGGCTGTGCTCAGGGAGCAGGCGGCTATGAAGCTTGAGAAATTCGGGAACCGGGGAGTAGAAGGGCTTTCGGAAATTATTAACAAAATTGCCGGTTTTGAGCAGAAAATCCGGGACTCCTCCCTGAACCCAGTTAAGAAGGCGCGGGCGCTTGTGGCGCTTTTTTTTGTTAAAAGAATGGTTTGGGAACAGGAAGAAAAAGAAAGGAACCCAGGCAGACAGGAATGGGCAGGAAAAGCATCTGTTTTCCAGGATGCGTCCCAGTGGTTTGACAGGTGCGGAAACATTCGCTACCCAAAATAAGGGAATTTGGTGCAGGAGCACAGGCAGCTTTTTAAGTGCTTTTGAATACTTATTCAAAACAGGTGCAAAACATGAAAGTTGCAGTTTCTTCTGAAGGCCCGGGGCTGGATGCGCGGGCGAGCAAGGTATTTGGAAGATGCCCATATTTCGTGATTATTGAAATTGAGGGCGGAGAGGCAGGCAAAACAGAATCAATCCCTAACCCTGCAACCGGGCAGCAAAGAGGTGCAGGCATAATGGCTGCACAGGAGCTTGAAAAGCTCGGGGTAAATGCAATAATTTCAGGGAGTGTAGGGCCAAAGGCGTTTTCAGCAATAAACACCCTGGGGATGGAAGCATACCTGGGCGCAGGAGAAACAGTAAAAGAAAACATAGATGCATTTGTGCAGGGAAAACTCCCAAAGGCATCAGGTGACTAAAACGAGAATAGCTGTTACAGGGGGAAAGGGGGGAACAGGAAAGAGCATGCTTTCCACCGCCCTTGCAGTGGAGCTTGCAAAAAGACACAGCGTGCTGCTTGCAGATGTTGATGTCGACTGCCCGGACGACCACCTTATTCTTTCAATTGAAAGGGAAAAAATAAAGGATGTTGAACAGGACCTGCCGGAAATTGATCGGGAAAAATGCATAAAATGCGGGAAATGTGCAGATGCCTGCAGGGAAAACGCAATCATATTCAGCAAAGAAACAGGTCCGCAGTTCATGGAAGACCAGTGCACCGGGTGCACTGCCTGCATGATTGCCTGCCCGGTGGATGCAATAGGGAGGAAAAAGAGGGTTTCAGGAAGAATATATCGGGGGAAAGGAAGCGGAGTTGAGCTCCTGAGCGCGGAAATAGAGCCGGGGCAGAAAGAGGGCTCCCCTATTGTGAACTCTGCAAAAGAAACACTTGCTGGAATGCAGGACAAGTGCAAAATTGAAATAATGGATACTGCTGCGGGAACCCACTGTACAGTAATCTCCGCGGTCAGGGGATGCTCTGCCGCATTTGTAGTGGGGGAAGCAACTCCTCTTGGGGCGCATGATTTGGAGCTGATACTTGAGCTGCTCTCGGTTCTGAAAATACCTGCATACCTAGTGATGAACAAGGCTGGAACCGGGGATGAAACTCTCATAGAAGAAATTGCAAAAAACAGGGGGCTGGAAATAATTGCCAGGATACCATACAGCAGGGAAATAGCAGAAGCATACTCAAAAGGAAGGCCAGTAGAGCACCCGGAAATTGAAAAAATAGCAGGAATTGCAGAGGAGATGATGAAATGAAAATAGCCGTACTCTCTGGGAAGGGGGGAGTGGGAAAAAGCACAGTTTCTGCATCCCTTGCAAAGGTTCTTTCGGAAAGGGGGCCTGTAGTTGCTGCAGACTGTGATGTTGATACCCCAAATCTGGGGATATTGTTTGGAATGGATAAAAGGAACTTTGAAAAGGAGTGGGTATCCACCGGGGAAAAGGCCGTTCTTGATGAGGAAAAATGCATAGGGTGCAAGAAATGCATGGGAATCTGTGTTTTCTCAGCGATAAACTGGGGAGACGGGAAGCCTGAGTTTGACAGGCTTGCATGCGAGGGTTGTGGCGCCTGCTCGCTTGCCTGCCCGGTTGGGGCAATAAGGCTTGAGCAGGTTGAAAACGGATGGATAGGTGATGCGGAAAAAGGGAGAATTGGGATAGCAACCGGGCAGCTGAAAATGGGGGAGGCCGGCTCAGGGGACATCGTGGACCTGGTGAAAAAAAGGGCAGAAAAAATCCGCTTAAAGATGGGGGCAGAGCACACGATAATTGATTCAGCTGCAGGTATAGGGTGCCCGGTGATTGCATCTGTTGCAGGAATAGATTATGCAGTTGCAGTAACCGAACCGACTCCCTCTGCATTCTCAGACCTTGAAAGGGCACTGGATGTTGTGGAGCATTTCAAAATCCCATTTGGGATTGTAATAAACAAATCAACCCTTGACAGCGAATTCTCCGGGAAAATGAAGGAGAAGGCAGAGGAACGGGGGGCGGAAGTGATAGGGGAATTCCCTTATGATAAAAAATTCCTTGATGCTGCAGTTGGGATGAAGCCGGTTGTGGAAATCGCTCCGGAATACAGGAAGGAATTTGAGAAGATTCTGGAAAGGACAGGGGTGCTGTGAACTCAAAAAGGTTTTAAATATACGCAGCTGAATAGTATCCATAATTTTAATTTTAAGTGATGTTAATGGGATTCAGAAAAATGGCGCTTGATGAAAAGACACTGAAGGCGCTGGAAAAACTTGAATATAAAAAGCCAACAGAGGTGCAGGAAAAAACAATTCCCCTGATACTTATGGGGGAAAATCTCATAGTGAGGAGCCAGACTGGAACAGGGAAAACCGCCGCGTTTGGAATCGGGCTGATTGAGCGCATGGATGCGGAACCGGGAAAAAAGGCCCTGGTGCTTGCACCAACCCGGGAGCTTGCTGTCCAGATTGGGGAAGAGCTAAAGGGAATTGCCCAGGAGCACAGGCACAGGATAGTTGTTGTGTATGGAGGGCAGAAAATAGAGCCGCAGGAACGGGCGCTGAGGAGGGGTGTGGACATACTCATTGCAACCCCGGGAAGGCTGCTGGACCATGCAGAAAGGGCCAATATCTCGCTTTCCGAATTCAGCATAATTGTGCTGGATGAAGCAGACCGGATGCTGGACATGGGCTTTAAGGACGAGATGGACAGAATAATGGTCCAGGTTCCTGAAAAACGCGAAGTGCTTCTTTTTTCCGCAACCGTTGATGAGCTGATAAAGGAGCTTGCGGACAATTACATAAAGGGAACAGCAGAACTCGTGGAAATAGGGGAAAAAAAGAGGGCAGAAAAAATAAAGGAGGCTTTTGTGCAGATACCCAGGAGGAAAAAATACGCAGAACTGAGGAAGATTCTGCGCCAGGGGAACTACAGAAAAGTGCTCATATTCATGTCCACAAAAAGGGGGGTGGATTACCTTTACGAAAGGCTGAAGGAAGATGGTTTCCATGCAGAAGGAATACATGGAGATATGAGCCAGGCAAGGAGGGAAAGGGTGATGGGCAAGTTCAAAGAGGGGAAGGTGAGGGTGCTCGTGGCATCTGATGTTGCAGCCAGAGGGATACACGTAGAGGACGTTGAGCTTATTGTGAACTATGATGAAGCTCAGGATGCAGATACGCACCTGCACCGCATAGGCCGTACGGGACGCATGGGAAAAATGGGCAGGGCAATTACATTTATTGAGGCCGTGGAAACCGAAAAAGATAGGAACCGCATGGACCATCCTGATTTTGCCTGGATGAAAGGCGGGGAGCGGAAAGCTCCTTCAAAAAGAGAGGGGGGCAGAGGAAGGCCCAGGCGAGAAGGCCGCAGGAAAAAGAAGCGCTAGCTCCATGCCGGCAGATACTCTTCCCGGAATATCTTGGCAACCAGCACAAACATCGCAATGAGCAGGGGCCCGATTATTATTCCGGTTACCCCAAAATATGTCACTCCGATTATCAGGCCGATTATTGAAACAAACGGATGTATTTCCGCAATTTTCTTTTGCACGAACTGGCGTGCATATCCATCAAAAATATAGCTGAGGAACGCCCCCCACAGAGCGAGTGCCCCGGCAGAAAAATAACTTCCCTCAAATATGTAATAAATGACCATGGGTATCCAGACTATCTGCATCCCTATCAGGGGGATTATCGCGGATATTGTGCCTGCAACTGTCCAGAAAAACACGTTGCTCGCGCCCAGCAGGTAAATCCCTGCCCCGAACAGTACACCCATCATTATTGCGACGATGCCGTTTCCAAGAAAGGTTGCATTTATTACATTGGAAAACTCGGCTGCAAGCTTCTCCGTGTTCTCTTTGCTGAATGGAATGATGTTTTTAATTGCCCTTGAAGCTTTTTTGTTCTCTGTCAGGAGGTAATAGAGAATGATGTACATGACCGTGAGGTTTACCAGGATGGAAACAGTTGTATCCAGTGCAGTGAGGGATAGCCCAGTTGCAAAATTGGATATCTCCATTACGTGGGCTTTTACAAACTTCTCTGCATCAAGCAGGGATTCATCAGGGAAAACCGAGGCAAATTGGGCTATATGTTCGGGGTTCGCCAGGAAGTCGCTTATATCTATGAATGCAAGATAGGCAATTCCAAAAATTGGGAGAATTATGAGGAGCAGGGAAAGCAGAAGGGCGAGGACTGCGGAAAAACACTTGTTCCCCAGGTTCTTCTCCAGCGTTAGGTATATTGGCTTTAGGAGAACATAAAGGATTGCCGCGCCGGAAATGCCCAAAAGCAGAGGAAATGATGCATAGAAAAAGAACAGGGCGAAGATTGCCAGTATGAACAGGGCAAAATACCTCCTTTCTTTGGTTTGTTTTCCGGACACAGATGGGCTACTTTGGGAAAATTTAAAAAGAGTCTGGGTTTTCTCTGGGATGTAAGAAGGTTTTATAAATCTGAGTGTAATATATTTTCGGTGTCGTGATGAAACGAAAAAAAACAAATAAGGGGAGGAAAAAAAGTGATGTTGGGGCAATTGAAAGTGACATTGAAGTGGGTGAAAGAGAAGTTGGGCGCAAACTCCAGAAACGGAAGCAGGAATTCTCCAAAAAACTCAACAAGGTTACCAGAGATGTGGACGAGGTGCTGGAAAGCAACCGGGAAGTCCAGAAGCTGAGGAAGCAGATAAAGGAAAAACCGCTTATATACGCTGCCCTTGCATTTGCATTGGGTATGGCGATTGGCGGAATGTGCAGGAGGAAAGATTAAGATGATTCAGGAGATACTCAAGGGAGTAATCCTTCCCGTATCCAAGAAGTATGTAGAAGTAATGGTTGAGGAAGTCACCGAAAGAGTTGAAACAAAGGTGGATGAAATCACCATGAGGAGCACATACATGGTTAAGGAACTCATCCCCCCAATCCTTTATAGCACCCTCTTCTTTGGGGCAGGTATGCTCATACTGATAATAGGTGCGAGCGCATACGTAGATTCCCTCCTTATGGTAGAGGGTGCCGGATATGTGCTCGGCGGCCTTGTGCTCATCCTGATAGGGGGATACTATAAAATGGAGATGGACAAGGCAGTTATGAAGATAAAAAGGCTCTGAAGAACTTCTCCCTCTCCCATTTTTCCATTATTTTTTCTGCCTCTTTTTCAAAACATTCCACCACATATTCTTCATATGCATCATCCATTTTTTTCACCGGAATAAAAAACTAGTTAACTAATTAGGGCATTTGGATGCAGGGTGGGTTTCCGGTGTAAACCTGCAGAGAATGTTGAGTTGCCCTTACTGGGATTCGAACCCAGGTTCCAGGCTCCGGAAGCCTGTGTCCTGTCCAGACTAGACTATAAGGGCAGACAATAGCACATAAGGATAAGATGAAGGTAAAAAGGATTTTTAAGCCTAATTAAAAGGTTACAAATTAAAACAGAAGCAAAAAAGTTCGCACACTCTGGACTCGGTTGGAAATGCTAAAAGCCAATTCTTACGGACAAACTCTGCAACCGGCTTCTCGCATAACCGCACAACCGATCTGCATATCTGGTTTGAGTTTCATATGGTGAGTCGCAGGTCCAGTCACCATACTAGAGTCCGAAACCAGATAGTGGCATCAGCCATACACCCGTTTCAGGGGCACCCGAATTGTCCGTGTGCAAATAATTAGTAAAAGTATAATAATTTAAGCATTACTACAAATATTTTTGTTGCTGACGTGGAAATTAGGGCAAAAAATTGGATTTTTGGAAAGTATATTGCACATATCCATATAAACTGCCACTTACTTTTCCTGATGATGCAGCACATACACCATCCTCTGAAGCACAGTTATGGAGGACAGGACCACCGAAAGGATTACCGCCCCGACAAAATAATCCATGGACAGGGCTATTCCGGCAAAAAGCCCTGCGGCAAGGAGCATAAGGCGTTCGGAACGCTCAAAAAGCCCGCCCATCTCTTTTGCGGTTACGTGTGAAATTACCTTGTTGTGCTCAGCGTATGCCCTGATAAACGAAGGCATGCAGGTTCCCGTGAAAACAAGCCCCGCAAGCCAGATGTTTGAATCAATCAGGATTTCCGGAAGAGGATAGAACATGAATGCAAAAAGAAAAACCGCTTCCATAAACCGGTCGGAAACCCCGTCCAGAAATCCACCAAACCTCGTTGCCTCTTTTCTTGCGCGTGCTACTGCGCCATCCACCATGTCTATCGCCCCCCCAGCTACAAAAAGCAGCAGCCCGAGATAAAGATTCTGCATTAATGTGATTGCAAGGGCGCCCATCAATCCAAGAAAAAGGGCAAGAACTGTCCAGTGGTTGGGCCTTAGAGGGATGAATGCAAATAATTCACCTGCTCTTTCCTGGATTACTTTTGGGGATTTCCCTCCTTTCAGCATTCTGCTCCTCCCAGGCTAAAAAAGAGGGCAAAAAATAAAAATATATCTAAGGGTCCTTTACTGCCCCCATCTGGAAAGGCATGCCCCGTAGGCAGCATCTGCTGCTGAAAAATCCGACGCGATTTCAGGCACCCTGCTTATTCCGCCGCGCAGGTATTCGTTGCGTATTGGATAATATACTTTAAAGGCTTCTGAAAATATGGAATATATTGCCTCGGATTCAGCCTGCAGTGCCGTGCGGTTTCCGGCATTGTATGTGGTTTCCAGGGCAGCCTGATGGGAAGAAACATCAGAAAACATATTGGATATTGTTTTCCTTTCTGCAGCAGAATAACCTAGTTTTACAGCATATCGGTCTGCCTGCTGCAGCACAGATTCGGTTCCTGTGGACGAAAACCCTGTGCCCGCAAACTGGGCAGTGCAGTTGCTGTAAAGGTACAGTTTTTCATAATAAGTGTTCTCCAGGCCGGATGCAAAAACCGGGATGCACAAAAACAGCATTGCAATTAAAATGGCCGCCCTCATTTCCAATACCCGCTTATAGTGAAAACTGCAAAATATAAAAAGATATGTAAAACCGGGGCTATTGGGGCGGAAAGCTCCTGCCTTCATACATTGGGACAAAAATAACCGGACAGATTCCCTCTTTCTTTATCCCTTCCTTTGTCTTTGTGATTTTGTATAGGTGCTGAAAATATGGACCGCGCAGGGGGATTATCATTATTCCCCCTTCCCTTAGCTGGGAAAGCAGACCGGAATACGGCTCTGAAGCAGCCGCGCTCACTATTATCCTGTCATAAGGGGCTGAAGAAGGATGCCCGGCAACTCCATTCCCGAATATGGGCTCAACATTGGGGAGACGCGAGAGTGATGATTTTGCAGATTCATGAATGTCCCTGAAAACCTCCAGGGTGTATACTTTGCCCTTTTCCCCGACCAGGCAGGAAAGCAGGGCAGTCTGCCAGCCGGAGCCTGTTCCCACTTCCAACACATTCATCTCCTCCTTTATCTCCGCCTCCCTGAGCATAATTCCTATCATGCTGGGTGCAGAAGTGGTCTGGTTGTTTGAAATAGGAAGTGGGGTGTCAACACAGGCCTCCCTCTCCAGTGAGGGAGGAAGAAACTCCTTTCTGGGAAACCTTAGCATGCATTCCGCTATCCTCCTGCCAATCACATCATTGCTCAGGAGCCTCTCCACCATCTCCTCATTGGTGCTCATCTGAACTCCTCTCCGGGGGAAGGGAATTCAGGGTTGTCCATAAGGTCGTACCATTCAAAAGCTGTGCGGAAATCCTTAATCTGGGAAACGGACTCGCAGTTCTTTCCTGCATACACCTCAATGCGCGGCTCCCCCTCCTCTTCAGGGCAGCGGAATGTATACCATGTTCCCCTGCACTCCCCTATTGAGCAGGAACTCCCGTTTAGTGTTTCCCTCAGGTATGTGTGCGTCCAGTGTTCGGAATACTTTCCGCATCCGTGGAGCGGGTAATCGTATGGCTCCGCCACCTCCAGGTGATAGGCAGAAACCACCCACCCTTCGCCAGAATCAACCCCAACAGGAACTGCTTTTTCTATTGAATCCCTTTCAGGGAATGCAGAAAGGAAATACCCTCCGGGGCAGGTTGCGCGCGCCTCCTGGGAGTACAGTATTCCATCCTCCGCATAATAAAGCATTAGCTTCTTGCGTACGGCCTCTACCTCCGCTATCTCAGTCCTTCCCTCGCAAACATATTCTACGCGCGCAGAAATATTGAAAATCGCTGCATTCCGGGTGCGGTAGTGTGCCACCGGCCCGGAAGGCGAGCCAGCAAGATAAACATCATTGCTTGCGGGATTGTTCCAGGTGAAGGTAACGATGCGCGGCGTCTTTCCGCCCGGGCAGGAAAGGCCGCTCACCGCATAATGCTGGCTGGCGAATCCATTGTTGTCCGGCTGGGGCGCAACATACCTCTCCACCTCACCGGTGAACGAAGAAAACTGCTCATCTTCAAAATAAGGGATAATTGAAGGGCCATTTTCCATATCTTCAGAAGTGCATCCTGAAAGAAAGAAAAGAAATAGGAACAGAAATGGAAGCCTGCGAAGCATGCTACTCCTCCAGGCCCATCTCCTCAATATCCTTCTGCTTCTTCCCACTTCTCTTATTTTTCTTCTGTTTCTGTTCCGGGCGGGACTTCTTTTCCTGTGCCCTGCTCCACTTGTCCCGGATGTTTTCCATGGAAACCTTGTCCCTTATCGGCTCGGGTATGTAGTGCCTGTAAGGATAAAACACCTCATATACTGCCAGGAGCACCCTTAAGCCCCACTCCAGGGATATAATATATATGAAAAGGGGAAGGCTCAATGGAAGCAGAGTCGTAACCTGGAAAAACTTCTGCTCAATCATCTCCGGATTGAGGAAAGAAGGATCCCCAAGGAAATAACCCAGGAGGGCAATGGGCAGGGTTTTTCCTATGTCCTCAGCTATTCCCTCGTCCCAGTATGCAGCTATCCTTGTAGCTGCCACCACTGCAAGCGCGATGTACATAACCTGGGTGGGGTCCTGGTTGCTCAGGAACACCAGGAAGAGGGTAAGGAAAAGGAACCAGATGAAAGTAATCAGGGGAAATGCAAACGTGTATTTGAGGATAAGGGCAACTATGTGCTTAACCTTGTCAAGGGTGCTTTCCCCTTTTTCATGCGCAAGCACAAAAAACCGCTGCTTTGAGAAATTCTTGTAAAAGGTTCCAAGTATTATCCCATATACTGCTATCCCCATCGCAGTAGTGAAAAAATTAGTCATCTCTGGCCCCAGAACTGCTTCGGCATAAGAGTACATGCCTACAAGAAAATCCAGTAGTGGCTGCTCAAAACCTATCAGGCTCATGATAGACTTTCAAAGAAAACGCTTTTATTTTTTCAGGTAAATGAAAAAGGGCAAGGTGACCATCATGCAAGGATTCGGAGGACTGGACAACTGCTCCCTCTGCGGGGCAGAGATAGAGGAGCATGGAGAGAGAATGAGAAGCATTAACGACGTAACGTATATTTTTTGCGACACGTGCTCAAAAACCAGGAGAAACGAGATAAACAAGCTGCTCAGGCTGGCGGATTAGTTCATGCGCCGGCTTCAAGCTCATCAAAAAGCTCATCCGCCTCTTCTGAGATTTCAGTCAGTACCTGCTCCGGGGGCGTTCCCCCTTCCTTCTTCTCTTTGTTTTTCCTGAACAAGTAATTTGTAAAAAGACCAAGGGCAGCCATCTGCTTTTCCATTATGCTGTTTTCGCTTTCCCCTGCGGCCCGGGATTCCACAAAAGAAAAAAGCAGCTTTGTAAATTCCTTTGAGCGCTGCCTCTTTTCTTTTTTGTCTTTTGCAAGAAAAAGCTTCTGCATTGCCCGCTTCAGCTCTTTTCTGGAGGGACCGGCCATAGCCTGATTATGTGGTAAAGATTTATATGGGTGCCTGGGGCCCCTTCTTCCCCGCGCTGAGCTCTACATAAAAAATTGCGGCAGCGAGCAGCACTGCAAATGAAGCAGCAAGCAGGAGGCTGGAGGTCTGGAGTGCAATAAAGATTATGATAAGAATGCCCAGCGCATAAAGATATACCCGCTTTATCCCCTCTTCTGCCTGGCCTGCGGAAACATCAAGGGAATCGTTGCTGAACTGGAGGCCTGAAACAGTTGACTCAGGAACTGAAGCAAAATTTCCGGAATAACCGCAGGATGAGCAATCTAGTTCCTCTTCTGCTTTTATGTTCAGGAACTTGCCTTCACTCCTGCTCTCAATATTAAAGTAATCCCCTGAGGCAGGAACATATCCGCATTTGGGGCAGAACAGTATTCTCTTCTCCTCTCCCTGCGGAGCCTCCATGCAAATACTATGCACGAAAACAAATAAAACTCCTTTCGGCAAAAACCGAAAGAAAACAGTTCCACATATAACCATGAAGCAGGAGAATTCCCTGTTCCGGTAATTCAGGTTTGCGGTTTGGGGTTTTGGGTTCCGCAACAGAAAACAGGAAACCATAAACTACTGCTCCCCTGCCAGAAGGGCAGCATTTTTGCAGGGGCCTGTTCCGGCATCGGAATAAAAGGATTGCAGGGGAAAACAATGCTGATGGGGATGGACGATACCATAAAACTTGACCGCAGGAGCTTTGAGGCGCTCGCAGCAGATTCGCGGGTGCGGCTCCTTAAGGCGCTTTCAGGGAGGAGGAAAACACTTACTGAGCTTGCAAAGGAGCTGGGGCTTTCCAACTCTACCACCAAGGAGCACCTTGCTGTGCTCGTTGATGCCGGGCTGATTGCCCAGCTGGACGAGGGCAGAAAATGGAAATACTATGAGCTTACCCGCAAAGGCAAAAAGGTTGCAAACCCTACTCCTGCAAAATTCGTTATAATGCTTGCAGTAAGCCTGTTTCTTGTTCTGGGGAGCGGGTGGAATCTAATGACTTCTTTTGGGGAGTATTCCCAGGCTGAAGCTGGCTTTGCGGATTCAGTTATTATGGGAGGAGTTGAAGAAACTGCCGGTCCAGAGGAAACCCGGATGCTGGCGGTTGCTGAGGAGCCGGAAGAAGATGCAGATAGTGAGAAGAGTGGCACTTGGGGAGCCGGGGAACAGCCCAAGCAAGCAGAAACAGGATTCCCTCTGTTTGAGTTCGGGCTTTTTGCAGTGTCCGCAGTCCTGCTGTTCGCTTCTCTGTGGCTGTTTTTGAAGAGGGAATAAATATTAAAACACCTTTACCCATAAAACAGAACATGCCAAGGCAGATAAACCGCACAACGCTGAATTTCGTAATTAATAAAACCAGCCAGCCCCTTAAAAAATCCAACAGGAAATTTTCAAGGGCACATTCCAAACTACAGACCCTGATACTTAATGAACATGAAAAAACAGACCGGTTCATACGCAAACTGGTTTCATCTGCCAGTATGTTTACCTCTGATATGTCCTGGATAGATAGGGAACAGGAAAAGCTCGCATCTATGAACCGGAAAAAATTTCTTGAAGGTGCATTTGAAGAAAAGCTTGAGGGGACGTGTGCCGGAGTGCTGTGGACTGCACATGAAGCAAAAGACAGTTTCTCAGAATGGACAGGGGACCAGCATGTATTTGCAGAACAATTGAGAGAAACACATGTTGAATTCAGGAACACTGCTAAACAAAGGTACCTGGAAGTTAGTGACTCTCTCGGAGTTCTTGACCCTGAGCTGCTGGACCAGATGATTGATGTACACCGGGAGATGCAGCAGCAATTCGCGGAGATTATAAGAATAACTGCCCACCTGAGTGCTGCTGCATCAGTATTTGACCTCTCTTTCCCTTCCAGGCTGAAGGCCAGCTATGGAACGGAGCTGCAGGATCTTCCGGAGGAGATGGCAGAAAAAATATACCCTAAAGAATATTCAGATATAATAGCCGGAAAAGGCGAATACATGGTGGCGAGCGCCCTGCTTCAAATGCTTTATCCTAAAGATGCAGAAACACAACTGGAAAAATGCCTGATGAGAAAGCGGGATGACCTGGATGATGTATTCCCCTCCAGAGCATACCCGGCCGGTCCAGAGCCCATGGCGAAATCCTCTGCGGAGCAGAACTCAGGAAAGCCCAAAATATCCAAGAGCGAAATCAGGGGTCAGCTGGCCAAAATTCTCTCCCCGCCCCTGGGGAAGGGGGCAGACAGGGGAGCAAAAATGTGCCTCAAACATCTGGAGAGGAAGGAATGGAAGGAAATCCTGGAAAAGCCGGAAAACCTGCCAAGAGTTGTGCACAGGCATCCTGAGCTTCAGGGGGCCCTTGACAAAATAAAAGAAAGCTCCGGCAGGGAAGAACAGGAAGAAGAGCCACGAGAAAGGGACAGTGGCCCCTACAAGATGCTTGAGTTCACTAACGGGGTTAAATCGGAAATAAGGGACGGGGGGCTTAACATCCTGGATGTAAAAAAGACCATAATCCGTGGATTCGCGCTTACCACACCAAAAAGGGCAGTGGGCAATCAGTATTTTCCTACAGCGGTAATTGAAAAAAACATCAGGCGTGCCCTGGACGATGGAGGGGGGCGGCCCGGGGGCAGGGCAAATGAAACCCTGGGCTTCCTGAAATCCCATGGAGTAGTTTCAACTGATAAAAACAGAAAAACAATGATGATAAATACAGTGGAAAGCAAGGGGCAGGCACATCCCATTACCCCAATCGGAGATAAGATTATTTCTGCAATCAAGAAATGGATGGTGGAATACGATAGAAAAAGAAACGGGCACTCCTCCTGATTTCTAAGATACCTGGAGGTAGTGGCCAAAAAGTGAATCCTTCATAAATACCCCTGAAACGGTTACCTCTTTTCCTTCTGCAGGGAGAGACTCGCTGGAAACCCTTAGGGAATTCCCATCCTCGTCCGTGAGAGTATATCCTGAAAGCGAACCCAGCTTTACCGTGTTTTCAACCGTGCCGTGTACGGTTATCTTTTTTCCGGTGTATTCTGAGGGATTTTCATTTATATCCTCAATCGGGGTTGTCCCCAACCCCATGCATCCAAAAAGGAGCAGGGCAAATGCGGCTGCAAATATTTTCTTCAATTTAATCACCTTAGGAAGGATATGCGGGGAAAATTAAAATGTGTTATGGGAGATACTTTTTCTTGAAAAGCTCAGGTCTTATTTTTCTGAGCCTCTCCAGATATTTTTCAGGCATTATGACTTCTTCATAAGTTGTGGGAGGGGTGTGGCATATTGCATTAAATGTGGCATTAGGGCGGATGAGTTCTTTTGCAACTTTTTTTACAAATTCAAGGCCATCTGAATATTTATCAAAAGCAGGATATGAAAGGGGATTTGTATGTAAGGCCCTGACAAATCTCTCCGGTTTTCTCCATATTGTATTTCTCAGAGTTACTGAAGCTAGTTTCTTAAGCCAGGTAACTGCAGAAATCAAAATTCCTGCTGAAGATGATAGGAAGAGAGGGGGATGGCTTATTGCTGTTTTCAATGCATAACCAACATTTTTGACCATTGTTAGGGGGTAATTTATAATAGATTCGGCTATCTCTTTTCTGCTTTTCAGATTTGAGGGAAGTTTACGGTATTGCAGATATGTTGCCAAGCCTTCATTGGCAGCATCCAACGGAGTATTGAATGTATCAGGATAAAGCCAGTGCTTTTTCACTGAATAGACCGGGCTTTTCTGCTCCCAAAGTGCATGGTGAATCAGTTCGCGTATGATTGTTTCTTCTATATTGTTAAGAGCACTAGGGGGCAATAAATAGGTGGGAGGGACTCGGATAGCCTGTAATTCCGGGTGGTATGTAGGCCGGGAAGAAGAGGTTAATGCAAAAGTAACCGCCGTTATTTTTGCAAGGAGTTCTGAATCCAGACTCCTGTAATGTTCTGTAGAAGCCAGAAGTGGGGGGGCCTGCTCCCTGGCTGAGAGTTCCTTCAAATATGCAGAAGAGGTTTCCCTGTCCGCAAACAGCATCCTTGCAGAAACCACAACTGCTGGCATTTTTTGTATTCTAACTCCATATATTACTTTAAGATATATCTTTGCCCTTAGCAGGCTTTCCAGGATGCGGCGTTCAAACGAATTCTTCGGACTCCGTTCCTGCAAAGACACCTTTCGGATTTTTGCAGCATTCACCTTGCGTATAAATAACACCATGCATCAAATTCTCAAGTGAAATTTATAAATGTATCCATAATACCATATACTAACACATTTTAGATAAGAAATTTAAACCCCGACAGAGCTAGAAACATTATGAGAGTATTGATTCTGCTTATGATTTTTGGGCTTATCCTGGGCGGATGCACAGGAAGCCAGGATGTACCGGCGGGGGGAGAAACCCAGGAAATGCCTCCTGCCCCTCAGGAAACAGGGGATGCTGAATCCGGGGAAGAAACAGCACCTGCAGAACAAGCAGAGGAGGAGGAAACTCCTGCTGCCAGTGAAGAGCCGGAAGCTGATGAAGAGGAACTGGTCCACTGGGGGGTAGGGGTTGAAGAAGAAATTGACGAAACCCACAGGAAGCTGCAGGCAGTGGAGTTTGACGGATACCTCCTTATAGTAGATGATATTACAGATGACAAGCCATACCCGTGTGCAGCTGTGAGAGTAGGGGAACAGACAGACACTTATGTGAGGACGCTTTTCCAGGACAAGGTGTGCCCAGGGGAAAGCACCTACTGGAACTCCCCGGAGGGAGACGAATACAGGATAAAGGTCTTTGAAACTGCTGCAGGGTATGCAGGGTATGCCTACTGGGCAGATGTTGCAGTATATAAACAGGGATAATATGAAATGGATGCTTGGGATTTTGCTGGTTGGCCTGGTGTTCTCAGGCCAGATTGTTAATGTGGGTGAAACCACAGGAGGAGAAACATCCGGCTCTCCCACAGGGGATGATTCAGGATGCTACCAGGAATATGTGCAGTGCCTTAGGGAGGGGTGTGAAAAGGCAGGAGGGAATTTCAATGAGCTGAACCAGGGGTGCTACGGCGGGAGCGATGCAGTTTTCTCTGAAGCAGTCGGAAAATGTGCCGATGAACACGGGGATTGTGTGATGGGGGTGGCTTCAGAGCAGGAAAGCCCCTCACAGGAAAACAGCACTGAACCCGTTGGGGAAAGGGGGCTCTGCTCAGTCGGCTTTATGCTGGCTGCACTTGCAGGAATGCTTTTTGCAGGGAGAAGGTAAAATATAAAACCCTTTCATGGGATTATGGGTGCATGAAACGCTTTTGGATATTCGCAATGCTGGTTATTGCCATGGGGACTTTCGGGTGCCCTGGCTATTTTGAATTTGAAAACGGGGAAGTTGAGGAAGCCGGAGAAACAGAAGACATTACCACCTCCGGCTACCAGGCAGAAGTTGAACCGGAAAACGGGGATGGGGAAGAGGAGGCCGGTACTGAAGAAGAAGTTCTTCCACCTGAAGACAGTGCCCGGGAAATAGAGCCACAGGAAAGGCTTGAGTGGTTCATCACTGTCCAGATGATGGATGAAAACGGGGGCGTGAGGGACCAATACGGGAACGGCAGGCCATACATCCTGGCAGAAACAATGGGCCAGATGATGGAATATGCATTGCTTGTGGATGACAAGGAGCTTTTTGACAAGGAATGGAATTTTGTACAGGAGCACTTCCTTGACAACGAATATGGGTTACCCTATTTTGCAATATGGGCTGACAACTACCAGCCAAAGGAAAACCGCACCAGTACTGATGATGACATGCGAATTTTATGGGCCCTTTACGAAGCAGAGGAAAAATGGGGGGAGGGGTACGGATACAAGGCCGCAGGGAAGGAGATGGCAGACCAGATGGTTGAACACAACCAGTATATGAATATAGTGAGTAAAGGATTCACCTGGGATGAGAACGGAGTCCATACCAGCACCAGGATGGATATTGATGACCTGCGCTGGGAAGTGATGCAGACGCTTGCAGAGGACGACCCCATCTGGAGAGTAATGGTTGTAAAAACAAATCAACAGTTCCTTACATGCCAGGACCAGTCAAACGGGCTCTTCTGGCAGGAATATGATATTGTAGACAGCAGGCGGGAATACCCTGTAGGGAAGGATGTGTGCAAAACATCACATATGCTGAGGGGCGGAATGTATTATTCCGATTATAAAACGTATGTGCCTGCAACAACCCTCCACAACAAGATGAAAACAGAGTGGGAAAAAACAGGCAAGATAAGCAGCGCCTACCACATGGAAAACCTGGGAACAGGAAACGGGATTGAGGAAATGGAAACCTATGCGCTTGCAGGCAGGAATGCAATACGCCTGGGGGACTGTGACTTTGCCGTGCTCATGAGAGAACGGATTCTGATGGAGCAGATAGATGACCCCGAATCCCCCATTTACGGCTCGGTAAGCAAGAACCGCAAGGAAAACGGAATTGAGGATGACATAGATACCCTTCTCCTTCTTGAAGAAATGGAGAAGTGCGAGCTCAACCAGTAGGCTATTTTTTCCTGAAAGGCAGGAAAGGGATTATGCGCTCTGCAAGCAGGCTCATGCTCATTGTCTGGAGGTATATGGTTCCAGGCCCTGTAAGCTTTGAGAGCCAGAACCCTTCTCCCCCAAAAAGTACGTTGCGTACTCCCTTCAGGCGCTGCACATCATAGGAAACACTACGCTCAAATGCAGCAATGCTTCCTGTTTCAACATAAATGCTCTCTCCTGCTTCCAGGTACTTTTTGTAAACCTCCCCGTCTATTTCCAGGAAAACGTGGCCTTCACCTGAAAGCTTCTGGAGTATGAAGCCTTCTCCCCCTGCAAACCCCACCATGAGCTTTTTCTTTACATACGAGGTAAGATTTATGCCTTCGGTTGCTGCAAGGAAGGCATCCTTCTGGCAGATAAGCTCTTTCCCTTCCCCGATTTTAAAATCCATTATCTCTCCGGGTGCGGACAGGCCAAAAGAAACTGAGCCGGGGCCGCCCTTTGCGGTGAACTTGTTTATGAAAAAGGATTCGCCCATTAACATGCGGTGGACTCCTCCCCCAATTCCCCCATGAGAGCCGGTGTGCATATCTATGTTATCGTCCATCCATATCATTGCGCCCCTTTCAGAAATGACTGATTCCCCTTCATCCAGAAAAATATGCAATAGCGGCATCACCGTGCCTTCCGTTTTATATTTCATGGGAATAACGCGAGCCTAAAATTAATAAATTTTAGCTGGGTGTGAATAGCATGATAAAAGAATTGATTCTGCTGGTGCTTGCAATTGTTTTCTTCTGGTATGCTCTGGAGCTCTTTGGGCCCATGGCACTGTTCATAAACTCACTTATTGCCCTGATTGCACTTAAGCTGCTTGGCTGGCTGGGGATAAAAATAGAAATAAGCATCTGGACGCTGCTCATCACAGTAATCTGGGGGATTCCGGGGGTACTGGTGCTGATGTTCCTTGCGCTTACCGGAATTGCTTTCCGGGGCCGCTGAACCTTCCGCCTGATTTCTTCCAAAGCTCAAAAAAGCCCCATATCAGGAATATTGCCGCAAGGCCCAGAGGCCATGCGAGTTCCCGCAATGCTGCAATTTCCATTCCCTCGTATACCTGTAGCGAAAATGCAGCCTGGCCCAGAAAAACTATAAACAGAAAAGCTGCGGAAACCGGGCGGGGTGCAACCCTAAAAAGCCCCTCTGCAGCAGAGATTGCCAGGAAACACCATAAGAAAGCTGCAGGTGCAAGAACCGTTCCCGGAAGCGGTAAAACCAGTGCGGCCGCCACAGAAGAAAACGCAAACAATATCAGGAAAAGGATGTGGGGGCGGGCAAGGGAAATGCGGAACCCTAGCCGCAGAGATGCGGGGATTGGAAGAAGCGCAAAAAATGCGACAAGGAATTCAATCATGGTGAGTATTTTGTGCGGAAAAAATAAAACTACTCCCGGTGGAAAAAAACATCCCCTTCATTGCATTCATATTGGTTACATGCGCCCCTTCTGAATTCTCAAAAAACAGGAGCGGGCCCTTTGCACCCTTTACCTCCCCATTTATGCAGTCTGAGATTGTGCATTTCTCAGGGACAGGGTAATCCAGCTTCCTGGGCATGGGGGTGTCCAGCAGGTATTCGTTGAAAGGGGGTGTGGACTCTATCTCCCTTATGGCATTTTCCAGTGCAGCCTCGTTTTCCTGCCCAAGGAGCCTGAGCTTTGTCCTTCCCTGCACTGCATTGCTGAATCCAAAATGGCTTTGCAGGAGCCGCTCCATCTCGTATGCTTCCGCACCCTGGAGGCGCATTATCTCTGAATAGTAGTCTGCACCCTGCTCCCTCACCCTCTGCTCAACCCTTTCCTGGTGGGTTACTCCGCATTTTATCCTTTCCCCAAAAGAAACCAGGTAGATGCTGAAGCGGTGCTTTGAAAACTCCTCCTCCAGCTCTTCATATCCCCTGAAATCATGGCGGGTGTAGATCCTGGAAATGTCCCTTGAGCCACAGAAGGGGCACTGTATTCTTCCCTCATACCTGTAGGGGCACCTGTGCCTGTTCCGCCTTCCCCTGAAGCCTACGCAGGATTTCCTGCCCTCAAACAGGATTGATGTTTCACCCTCAACAACCGCGGTTTTTTCCTCGTCCCCTTCCCAGTAGGTTATCTGCGGCTTCTCTGCTGAGGAAAACGAAATAAGGTGGTTGGGAGGCATGGTGCGGTATCGTAAGCAAAGATTTAAAACCCGGGGGAAGTGGGTTTCCGGTGCAGGTTTTGGATTCCTGTTTAGGGTTTTCAGTACCCCGGGGAATGAGGGGAAAATACCTGAAAAGTGGGGATGATGACTTCGGGAAGGAAAGGCTGGAGTACCGGGTCCGGAAGAAGAGGGGAAAAGCCAATGGTTTAAATAAATTAGTGAGTTAATATGTTATGAACTGGATGCATTGGACTATCCTTCTTTTTCTGCTTGGCTCAGTAGGGATAAGCGCTTATTATTATGATGCTGTTCCTGACCAGATGGCTACCCACTGGAATGCGGAAGGAGAGCCGGATGGATATATGGACAAGGAAATCGGGCTGTTCTTGATGCCGGGAATCATGGTTGTTGTGCTGGGATTCGTCTACCTGATTCCGTACATAGACCCGCTCAGGAAAAACATAGAGAAATTCAGGAAGCATTATGAAGGCTTTATCTTTATAATAGCATTCTTCTTTGCTTACATACACGCGATGTCAATTGCCTGGAACCTGGGGTACTCCTTTGATATTACCAGGGCCACCCTGCCCGTACTGGGAATAGTCTTCCTATACCTTGGAATACTGTGCGGAAAGGCAAAGCGCAACTGGTTTATCGGGATAAGGACTCCCTGGACTATGAGCAGCGAAAAGGTCTGGAACCGCACCCATAAAATGGGGAAGGCTGTTTTCCTTGGGGTGGGGCTGCTTTGGATAATCGTGGGCATTCTTGCCCCGCAGCATATCCTGTGGCTGGTGGCCCTTCTCCTGCTTGCGGTAGTCTGGCTGGTTGCAGATTCATACCTTGCATACAAGAGGCTGAAAAGGCTGGGGAAGGCGGAGAAACTTGAGTCCAGGATAGTGGAAGAAGATGTTCCTGTAAAGCCTGCAAAAAAGAAGAGTCGGGGAAATGCCCCCTCCAAAAAGAAAACTGCCGGGAAAAAATCCGCCTCCAAAAAGAAAGCAGGGAAAACCAGGGGCTCAAAAGCCAAAAAACCTTCAGGCAGGAAAACCACAAAGAAGAAAGGCTCCAAAAAGAAATAGCCTCTTCTTTTTATTCTTTTCTTAACCTAATTCGCTTCACTCATGCTGGGGTGGCGGTCAGATTTGCGTTCCGCAAATACCCGCCAAGTTGCCAAGGCAACGCATGCCCCTGCATTCGCTTCACTCATGCTGGGGTGGCGGAGTCTGGCCAAACGCGCAGGGCTTAGGACCCTGTAGCTTAGTGCTTGCGCAGGTTCAAATCCTGCCCCCAGCAACTACTGCTTTTTTTTGGTTTCTTAAATTAGATGTATTCATTGCCGAATTTTCTCCAGCGGTTCAGGTGGGGGATTGTTTCCCTGGCGTCTTTTTCCGCCTCCTCCCTGGGCATCCCCTCCTTTACCATGAAACCGACCACCTGCTCAATCATCTCCCGCATGGAAATATCTGGCTCAGTGAATACTCCCTTCTGGTAGCAGTGGGTGCAAAACTCCCTGTTCGGGCTGCCGTCCAAATTTGTCCCAAAATCCTCTTCCTTCTCCATGGGCATCCCACAGCTCTGACACACGATGTCTTCCCTTTTCTCTCCTGTTTCTGCCATAATACTCACCAATATATTGAAAGCAGAGTGAAGCTTTTAATTGCTTCAGCCGCTGGACTTCTTTCCCTTGTACCCCTTCAGCTTGTGGTACCTGTCCTCATGCGGGGCAAGAAGCCTGGTGGCCTGCCTTGCAAGGTCCCAGAGGAAAAGGAATGCTGCGGCCAGGGGGAGGAGGAATGCTTCCTGGATTATTGCCGGAAGCCCGAGCAGGCCCACTGCAAAGGGAATGGAAAGCGCAACCACCATAAAAAGGGAGAAAAAGAAAAAGTCCTCAATCATCTTGCTCCTGATGTTTGCATGGGCCGCGGGGCCGAAATGGAACGCATGGGCAAACTTCCCTGCAAGGGTGCTTATTATCCTGAATATGTTGTAGAGCGGATAAACAGAGAACAGAAATGCGAGAATCTCAAAAATATCAAAGGGTCCCACCATGTAGCCGGTAAGGCCAAAATAGAGCGCAACATGGCTTCGGATTACCACCATGAGCGAATCAATAAGGAAAAGCACAACCAGATTTATAACAAGAGAGCGGGCATGGCTTCGGAATGCCTTATAGAACGGGCCTTTCGGCTCAAAATGGTGCAGCACATGGCTCATGTAGGCAGAGAGGTGGCGGAAGGGGTTCTTCTTCCTGTCCAGCCCGAACTTTGTGCCGAGCAACACCCCGATTCCCTTTTCCCTGGGCATGAGAACTGAAGCAGCAAGCCCGCTTATCACTATAAGTGCGGTGGAAAGCGAAACAAAATCAAAAGAAGTTGTTCCCACGGTCTGAGAAGCAATAATCAGGCCAAACTCACTGGAGGTGAGCATGAGTATGCCTGCAGAAATAGAGGCCTTTCCGCTGAACCCTGTCATGTAAGTGGAAAAGGAAATTGAAAAGAACTTCAGGGCCATATTTAGAGCTGCAAGGAAAAACACTGTCCATACTGCGCCCAGTATGAACTCCATGTTCACCAGCATTCCCATGGAGAAAAAGAAGAATGCTGCAAAAAGAAGCGTCATCTGCTTAAGGGTTGTCTCTATTTTGCGGAAGGAGGGGATTGCGGCAACAGTGCTCCCTGCAAGGAATGCACCTATGGAAGGGGAGAGGTGAAAGGACATTGCAACAAGCGCGAGAAGGGCGCACATGGAAAGTGCAGAAAACAGCTGGGCTTCCAGGTTCTTTTCATCCATCCATTTTGAGAGGCGGATTACTAGCCAGCGGATTATGAGGTAAGAGCAGAACAGGATTAGGAGGGAGAAAAGAACCGAAACCAACACCTGACCTACTGAAAGTGTGATGTCGCCCTGCATCTGGGAAAGCAGGGTAAGGGCAAATACTGCAACAACATCCTCCAGTATGAGCACCGCAGACATCAGGTTGGACTCAACCCTCTTCTCCCTCCCTGAATCGGTAACCAGCCTTGCAAAAATCGCTGTGCTTGAAAAGGCGAGGATTACGCCCAGTATCATGGCATCCAGGGGCTGGAAGCCCAGAAATATCCCTGCAAGGTAGGTAATGAGGAAAAGAATCGCAAACTTTACAAGAAGGACAAATGTTGCCCTGAGCCCGAACCTTGAAATCCTATCAAGATTGAAGTGTATGCCTATGTAAAAAAGGAGGAGAATTACCCCTATCTCCGAAATCAGGGATATAAAATCAGTTTCGGTTATAATTCCCAGGAAATTCGGGCCTATTATTGCCCCGAAGAAAAGCAGGCCGATAACACTGGGAAGCCTGAGCTTCGCGCTCAGGGCCACCCCAAGGAAAGAGAAAAAAATTATTACCCAGAAATCCAGCAGGTCTGCTGTAAGCACTACGTCCACAGAGAAAGATAAGTTATAAACTATTATAATGGTTTACAATTCTGGGGAAAGAATATTGCAGTTACCTTACGGGCTCGTATTTCTTGTGCGCTTCCCCTTGTATATGGTATTTGAAGAAATTGGTTGTGTGGAATCTCAGGTATTTCCAGTAGCCCCATTCCCTCACCCTGCGCATGGACACATAAGAATGGGCGTTCGGAAGGTATGTTACCCTGCCATGCGCCTTTACCCTCCGTATGAGGTCGGTGTCCTCCCCTGTTACAAGGTCGGGGTTGAATCCGCCCGCCTTGTGGAAAACTTCTGCATCTATTGCCATGTTGTCTGCGGCAACAAAATGGGTATCAAGGCGGGAGAGTGCAGATCCCAGCGGCTTAAGGATCCCGCGGGAGAACATGTTTTCTATGTGGTTTCCGTCCCTTGGAAGGACCGGGCCCATGGAAGCGGCATGTGTTTTGTCCAGGATGGGCCTGGTGAGTGTATCCAGCCAGTGGGAATCCACATACACATCCGCACCCGCGGAAACAATTACCTTCCCTTCTGCGGCCTTTGCCCCGGCCTGCCTTCCTGCAGAGATGGTGCGCTTTTTCTCAAAAACCACCTTGTCTGCATATTCTTTTGCTATTTCCACTGTGCGGTCGGTGCTGTGGCCGTCCGAAACAATTATTTCATAATTCTTGGGGGTAAACTGGTTCCTGAGCGAAGTTAGTGCCTCCTCCAGGTAATCCTCTTCATTGAGGGTCGGGACAACGATGGATATGTCGGTGGAGCTACTCATATATTCCAACCTACTATAACTTTTTGGGGCGTTTCATTTTTAAATATTGCATTCCCGCTTCCGGGCCTTCCAGGAGATGCTCAAACAGCTTCTGAGGGTCAAAGAAGCTCACTTTCCCTTCAAGCCTTTCCCTGAGCCTCTTCTCCGATACTTCTTTTATAGAAACCCTGTTTTCCTTCAGCTCCCTCAGCTTCAGTATTTCCCTCTTCAGCCGCTTTTCATCCGTCCTGTTGTCTATATACAGGTTCTGGGCCCTTGGGAGGGAAAGGTCGGTTGAGCGGAACCCCTGGCCCAGGGTTCCTTTCAGCCTTATTTTTAATATTGCTTCGGGTGAAGCGCGGAATACTGATTCTGCCTTTTGTTTTGTTTTTTCCAGGACTTCAGAAGGAGTTGCCTTCTCAAATTCAAGCTCTTCCAGAATAAACTCCCTGGAGGGGATCTCTATGAACTCGTGGGTTTTTTCCTTTGTATCATAAAGCACGTATCCCTTGGGCTTTGTTTCCTCCCTTGTAAGCTGGGTGAGCACGGTGCTCCCTGGTATGAGGATGTTTCCTTCTTCTTTTCTTGCATGGATGTGCCCGTTCAGGTAAAGGGAATATCCCAGGTGCTCCAGCGCGTTGATTGAGGAGAGGTTTTCTCCGTATACAAATTCCCTGAAGGACTGGTGGAGCATCAGGATGGAAAACATTTCTTTTGGGGGAGATATTTTTTCGCCCATCTTTCCAATTGCCCTTCCTGCAAGATCATCCGGAACGTTTCCCATTCCTGCAATGAATACTTTTTCCCCCTCCTTTTCAAAAACATCATAATCCATGTGCAGGTGCTTAAGCAGCCCCGCGCTTTCCATGAGCCCTACCGGGTTGAGCATCCCTCTGCTCCTTCTTTCGTGGTTTCCGTGGATTGCATACACCGGGGTTTTGAGCTCCCTGAAAATAGAGATTGTTTCTCCCAGCACCTGGATTGAAGGGACCCTTGAATCATATAAATCCCCGAGAAAAAGTATGAGGTCTGCCCTCTGGTCTGCGTCTTTGAAGGCGGCTTTTGCCTGGGTGAAGCTGTCTTTGTAGAACCTTGGGTATCCGAGATGTGTATCCCCTATTGCTGCAATTTTCAAGAAAAGCCACCTGCTTTTATTTAGCAAAGGAGATTTAAAAGCGGTTTGGGGGTGTGTTTCCACTGTGCAAACATATAAAAAGCAAAAGCCGGGAAACAAAATATATGATGGTTGAAGTAATCTTCTTCACTGTTCTGATTGCGCTTGTGCTGCTTGCCGCATACCTTCTTACAAAATGAGGTTTCCAGGGCCTGCAGGGCAGACGCACGGGGCTGGCAGAAGATTGCTTTTTAAATCTTAACCCATTATAAAAGGAAAATTGGGGTGTTTTCCGCCTTGCGCGGGCATCCCTGAACATCCGGGCCCGTAGCTCAGTCTGGTTGGAGCGTTCGACTGATAATCGAAAGGTCGTGAGTTCAAATCTCATCGGGCCCAATTCTTCTTCTAGGTTTCCTGTTTCGGGTTTTGGGTTTTGTAAAAACACTTCTGTGGGTTCTGGGTTCTGCGTTTCGGAGAATGGAAAAACGGGAGCAAAAAGCGAAAACAATAAAGAGCGGGCCCCGGAGCAAAGCGCATTTAGGCAGGTTCCAGCTCTTCAGAACTCAAAACGCACAACCGGAAACACCCTGAGGGCCCAAACAAAAACGATTTTTGCACATCAAAACGCGAAATCCACTACTGGAAACGCGAAACGCATAACCGAAAACAGCGCAGAGCTGCTCGTCCTGAAAAAAGCAGTCCGGGCCAACTGGCCCACTATGAAAGCCCAGCTGGAGCAGCTCGGAGCCTGCCTTCCCAAGCAGAAGCTGATACAAGCAATTACGGTGCTTTCTGAAGCCCGCAAAAGGCGTTTCCTGCGCTCGCGCAGGCCCAAGTATGGAAGCATGAACAAGGGCTTTGAGGAAGAGGAATTGGAGCGATTCTTCCGCTTTGTGGATGATGAGCGATTCCGCTTGATTTTTAGCTACCAGGCATCTTTGGGGCTGCGGATTGGCGAAGCAATCCGCATAAACGTGAAGGACATAAACCTGCGAACGCGGGAGTTGCGGATTTTCACGGAAAAGAGCGGAAAAACAGATTACTTGCTGATTCCAGACCATTTGTTTGAAGCCACTCTGGAGTTCATTTCCGCGCACGAGCAGGAGATTTCCTCCGCTGGGGGGCACGTGTTCTTTTCCCTGGAAGCCCGGAACAGAAAACCCACAACCCCCACCTACATCTGCTCAGGCACGGTGCGAAAGTATTTTGCTGAAGTTGTGAAAAAGGCGGGATTGGAAGAAACTTACGGGTACAGGTACGGGGAGCGTGCCTGCGAACTGAAACGGCTTACGACGCATAGCTTGAGGCACTTCGCAATAACCCAGTTCTCCAAAAAGAATAATGGAAATGTGGTTTTGACTTCAAAATTCGCCAGGCACTCAAACCTGCAAACGACGATGGTTTACGTGCATACCGACAGGGACGAGCTCTACCGGAGCATACGGAATACGCAAAAAGACGGAGTTTTGGAAAAGGTGAAAAGAATGCAGAAACGGATTTAGTGGAACACTATTCCACATAGTGGAGGTTTAAAATTAAGTTTGAAGCAATTACACCCTAGTGTGAGGTAAGGCATATGAAATTTTCTATGGAATGTGAAGTGGAAGCAAGTAGCTTATTATCAGATACGGTCAGTATCAATCATGATGGGATAGAATATACCTTTTATCCCAATGAAGAAGGCAAGCTTGGGAAGATACAGCTAACTATGCCTGTGGAGGACCCTGAAAAATTTTATTCAGAAATCAAGAGCAATCCTTCTGGCCGTGTAAAGCATAGCATACGGATGGACTTAGATGCGGAAATCCATCAGAGATTAACATTGGAATTTCAGAGGTTAGAAGCGGTACTAACTCATAATGGAGTGAGATGTATAGTATGGGATCAACCCAAACTTAGTTGGATCCCTGAAACCGAAGAGGAGAAAGCTAAGACAAAAGTTTTTTCGTTAGAACAAAAAAAGGAATATCCCCAGATAGAGGAAAAATTGGATAATGAGCTATTGGAGCGAGAAATCGGGTCCCTGAACAAATATGACGAACTCATTGTTCTCCATGCATTTCTCCGAGAAGGAAAAAATGAATTTCGCAAATTTAGGTACATAAATGCATTCTATAATTTTTATTTCGTTTTAGAGGATTTATATGGGGGCAATAATACAAAAAATGATCTCATTGAAAAAAACTTTTTAGAATCTAAAGAACTGATGGTGGCTTGCAAGGGCCCATGAAATGCTTAAGGGGGAACTGCGGATTGTGGTGAG
>JBKHJL010000038.1:0-7245 GCA_046538155.1 Candidatus Micrarchaeia archaeon | reverse complement strand
GCATCTCCCCATCCACATGGCCGGTTTCATGTTCCCATCCGGAAGGCTCTTCCCTGGTTAGGGTAAAAACCACACGTATATTTTCATTGCGCGAATCGAGCTCCGTTAGTTCATCAAAAAACGCAAGGCCTTCCTTCCTTCTCGCAGAATAAAAGAGAATTGCTTTCTGGCATTCGGATTTTCCATCCCGGTCACGGAGAATGGAAATCATGGGAGTTATGCCAATTCCCCCTGCAATCAGCACATACTCCTCACAAGTTTCATAAATAAATGGCCCGAGAGGGCCTTCCACTATCAGTTTGTCCCCTTCCTTAAGGCCGGGGACGCGGGAGGTGAATTCCCCGTCTACGAGCTTTATCGCAAACTCCAGGTATTCAGAGCCAGGGGAAGAGGCAATGGAATATGCGCGCTTGGTTTCGGAAGGAAGGGTAAGGAGCATGAACTGGCCGGGAGTGTAGGATATCTGTTCTCCATCTTCAGGGGCAAGCTTCAGGGAAACGATGCCCTCCGCAATCTCGCGGTTGCTTTTTACAACATATGTTTTTGATTGCATTCAACACACTCTTTGGTTATCCACTATTAAGCGCAATCTTTTTATGCTTCCGCTTAAACTTTCAGAAAATGCTCCCGGAGTTAAGCCCAAAAAATTTCAGTCCCAAGGCTCGGATTTTATCCTCTTCTTTGGGACCCGCATCTCAGAGAGGAGTGTGTTCATCCGGTTAACAAAAGTTGACGGGCCACAGATGTAGTAGTCTTTTGTGCGGGGCTTGGGCACAAAGCTCTTCAGCATCTCCTTTGAAATCTGCCCCACTTTTCCCGGCCAGTCCATGGGGCGCTCGTTCAGGATGGTCATGAGTATGTTTACCCTCTTGTGCTTGTCGAATTCCCTGAGGCGCTCCTCATTAAGCACTTCACTGCGGTCCCTGTTCTCATAAAGCAGATAAATTTCCAGCTTCTTCCGCTTCTCAATAAGGGACTTTCCAATTGAGGAAATGGGGATGAGCCCAAGGCCCTTGCAGAGAAGCACCGAGCTGGAGGGCTTTGGGAGAATTGTAAAATCCCCGTAAGGGCCTTCAAAATAAAGCTTGGAGCCTTTCTTCTTTTCGGCAAGGGACTGCTTGAAGGGTGAAGATGGCTTAAACATAAACCTGGCTTCCTTTTCTTCAGGTGCAGAAAAGAAAGAGAAGGGCTCAAAACTGCTGAGCTTGGAGTCAAGGTAAAGCTTTACAAACTGCCCTGCTTTGAACTTGAAACCCTTTGGGAACTTCAGCGTAAGAAAATAATGCTCCCCGTCTTTATTCAGAGAAGTAATGGTGCATGCAGAAGGCTTTTTCTTTGCCATGGGGCGGTATCAAAAAGGAATAATATAAAGTTTTCGTTGCCCTTCAGGAGAAAAACCCAAGGACCTGGAGGGCGAGTATTGCGGCAGGCACTATATATTTTGCCATCAGGTAAACAGGGGAAACCAGGAAATCGGGCAGGGTTTTCTGGAGCTCCCGGCGGCAGCCCTTCCAGCCCCAGGTAATTGAAACAATTGTTGCAACAACCACAAGCGGGGCAATGCGGCCGACAATCTCCGCATCCATGAATTCAAGGAAAGGAAGGCCGTTGAGGGTGAAATCTGCAGCAAGGGAGCTGTAACTCAGGGCAGATGGGATAAAGAAAACCAGGAGCAGGAGGAGCATAGCTCCGGATGCTGTACGGCGGGAACCTGTCTTGATTTTAAGGTTGTCCACAAGAGTTTCAGAAAGGGAAACCGCCGAAGTTATTGCTGCGCTAAGGAGCAGTATGAAGAAAAGGGGCATCAGGAATTCCCCGTATTCCAGGGAAAGGAAGGCAAGGGGGAGGGACTCAAATGCAAGCTGGGGTCCGGATGAAACAGGAATAGAGAAGGTGAAGCTGATTGTAAAAATCACCAGGGCGCCGGTTATTGCAATGGCAGCATCAGAAACAGCAATTGCGAGGGAAGAGCGGAATACATCTGCCTTTTTTCCGAGGTAGCTGCCATAAGTAAGCATCACCGCCATTCCCACGGAAAGCGAAAAAACCGCCTGGGTTATTGCACTGATTATGTTTAGGGGAGAAAGTACCTCACCCATATTGACAGTAGTAAGATAGGAAACCGCCTCGGAAAAACCAGGGAGGGAAAAAGAATGCAGCAGAATGAAGATAAGGGAGCCGAAGAAAACAGGGAACAGATAGATGTTGACCCTTTCCAGTCCGTCCTTTATGTCCATCCTGGAAACCAGCTCAACCAGTGCAAGGCAGGCGATTCCTGCCAGGGGGAGTGCCCACCCGGATGCAGCTTCGGAAAACGGAATATGGTTTCCCCCTAATGAAAAAAATGCATAGAAAAGCGTCCAGCCCATTATCACCAGGTAATATGAAAGTATGAGGAGGCAGAGGGCCAGGGGTAGGGCCGAAATCCACCATTTGCCCTTAAGCATCTTCCTGAAAGCATTTACTGCTTCGGCACGCAGGGCTTTGCCCGCAGTAAGCTCAACAAGCAGGGCAGGAATCCCGACAAAAAGCACCGCTGCGAGGTATAAAACCAGGAAAGAGCCGCCTCCGTGCAACCCTGTAATATATGGAAACCTCCAGATATTCCCAAGCCCAACTGCAGAGCCGATGCACGCAAGAATGAAAACCCAGTGCCTGGACCATGTTGCGCGGGGAGGGGTGGGGAGAATGGTCATGTGGAAAAATCAGGAGTTAAGAATTAAAAAACGCCGGGTCAATCCTTTGCCCTGAACATCTCGGCAACCGCTTCAATCTCTGAATCCCCTGGTTTTGCATCATAACGGAGGTATGCGCCATATATCGTTTCAAACTTAGAAACGCTGTGCAGGGTATCCGGACTTTTGAAAAAAACGGGATGCAGGGGGTGATCCTGGGGGAGGGATTCAGCAAAAGAGGGGAACTCAAAAAGGCGGATGTTCTCCCTGTGCGGGGCAAGCTTTTCAAGGAGTCCTTTTGCCTCTTCAAAAATCCTGTCCATGGCCATCCCAAACTGGTTTCTTAATTTTTCAAAAAACCCGGAATGCTCCGTACTATGGTATGTTTCATATCCTTCATTATTTCTGATAAAAGAAAGAGTATCTTCAAAATGCCAGAGGGCATCAGGCATTGAAAGTACATGTGCGTCCGGTACCTTCTCAAAACCTTCCTCAATGTAGCGCTGGGGGCTGTAAACAGAAGTAAAAACATCTGCGTCCATTGCATGCACCTCTGCAACAACAGTGCCTTCGGGGTTGTGGCCGAATGCGCTGGAAATTGCATCAAGCCTGAGTAGTATGTCTTCTGCACTCATAAGGGAAGAAATGGCATTATTGAACGGATACCCGTAAGTATCTTCTGGGCTTGAATCAATATAGCTCCGTATCTCCCCTATCCGCTCCATCATCTCCTTCCGGTGTGACTGCTCTACCCTGATTCCACGCTGGGAAAGCTTTTCTGCAAGCCTCTTCATTACCGGCAGGGTTGTGGGATGCTCGTTGCTGTGGGGAGAAAGAAGGATTGCCTTTTTAGGGAATTTACCCCTGGGCTTATGCGCATCCGGGGGAACCGGGTCTTCCATTACAGGGAGGAGCATCATTCTCATAGTTTCCTTACTCAATTCAGGTTTAAAAAGGTATCGCTTTTAACCATAAATGGACACATTCCCAAGCAATATAAACATAGAGCTGCATTTTGGATTATGAAGGAAGCAATGCTCTATACAAAGCAGAAGGAAGGAGAAGTCCAGTGCTATTTGTGCAGGAGAATGTGCAAAATTAAGCCAGGGGAAACAGGGTACTGCCATGTGAGGGAGAACAGGGACGGAACGCTTTACTCGCTCCCGTACGGAAAGGCGGTCGCGGTGAATGTGGACCCGGTTGAGAAAAAACCATTTTACCATTTTATGCCTGGTGCGGACTGCTTTTCGTTTTCCACTGTGGGCTGCAACTTCAGATGCCAATATTGCCAGAACTGGGAGATAAGCCAGGCATACCCCGGGATTGTGGGGGAAGACTGGAGCCCTGCACGGATTAACGGGTACTGTGCGGAACAGGGAATACCCGGCATTGCATACACATATACTGAACCAACAGTGTTTATGGAGTACTCCCTGGATACTGCAAAGCTTGCGCACCAGCAGCAGATATTCAATGTGTTTGTAACAAATGGGTACATGAGCGATGCTGCAATCGGGGAGATGAAAGGGCGGATTGATGCGAGCAGGATTGATTTGAAGGGATTCAATGAAAAGATTTACAGGGATATTTGCGGGGATGTGGAACTGGAAGGCGTGCTTGCAAGCATAAAGGGGCTCTACAAAATCGGGCATATTGAAATCATAAACCTGATTGTGCCAGGGTATAACGATGATGAAGATGATTTGAGAGCTGTGAGCAAATGGTGCGCAGAGCTGGACCCGAATGTGCCCCTGCACTTTATTGGATTCTATCCGGCGCACAAGATGGAGGATGTGCCAGCCACAAAGCTGGATACGCTTCTTAAGGCGAGGGAAATTGCGATGGATGAAGGGGTAAAGTTTGCATACTCAGGGAACAGGATGGATGAAAAGAGCGAGAGCACCTACTGCCCAAAATGCGGGGAAATGATTGTGTGCAGGAAGGGGTTCGGGGTTGTTGAAAACAAAGTTAAGGGATACAACAAATGCCCGGAATGCGGGGAAGAACTCTATTTTGTAAATGATATTAAGGAGTACTGGAAAAGAAACGGTAAACGAAATGATTAATCCTGTGGGATTTCCAGTATTGCGCCCATTTTGGTGTCAGGAGGGAGGGCGGAACTGCGTATTATCAGTTTGCCGGATGTTGGAGTAATTGCGGCAACCATGGGGGCAAGCCCTGCTTCCCTCAGCCCAAAAACAGGAACCACCGGGTCTGTTTTTCTTCTGCTTAAGGACGAATCAGGGCTGAGGTTTCCTTCTGGATCAAGGTAAAGCTCAGCGCTCTTGAAACTGATATGGGTGGGATTTGCACTTTCCTTTGCCCTGAAAGACAGGTCCCGGCCACCTCCTGAAAATTCCCAGGAACCCGAATCAAGTATCGCCCCCCCGGTTTTCCCAGATGCAAATCCTGAAGGGATTTCCAGTGAGCAGCCGCTGCAAGGGCTTTCTTCAGGCTCTGAAAATCTGCCTTCCAGGCGGCTGTTTTGCGGATATTCAAAAAGGAGCGAATTCACCCAGAAGGGACAAGCATGGCTGAGGATGTTGAGCAGCCCCTTCCTCTCCATATCCTGTATAAAACAGGAATATGTGGGGCTCTCCAGCAGCACTCCCCCATCTTTTTCCGTTATGACTGAGTCGTCGGTTGAGGGAAGAGTGTGCAGCGCTTTTATCAGCTTTACTGCGGATGTTAGAGAAATTGGCTTTGCCCTGTCAGGCCCGGGCTTGCACACCTCAAAAAAGCTCTTTCTTGTGTTCCGAATCAGATAGCTTCCGGAAACCCTTAACACTGGAACCTTGTTTTCATTTTTTGTAATCTTTGCAGTGTTTTTAGCCATTGTTTCCCACCAGCTCCAATTATATACAATAACCCTTATTAAGATATTATTGCAACTTTTAAACAGGTAGAAAACATGTCAAACATTTTCAGGCAGCTTGGAGAAGGTGGAAAAATATTCAAAAATGAAGGGGCCTTTGCCCCGGAATATATTCCTGAAGAAGTGGTAAAAAGGGAAAGCGAAATAAAAGAGCTTGCATTCGCCCTGCGGCCCATTTCGGAAAACCGGAGGCCCCAAAGCATAGTGGTTTACGGGGCCCCGGGAACAGGAAAAACATGCACAGTAAAGCACGTGCTGGAGCAACTTACAGAATACACTTCCAGGTGCTTTTCCGTTTACCTGAACTGCTGGAACTATCCCAGCAGGTTTTCCATACTCAGCAGGCTTGCAGAAGAAGTGGGGATATTCATACCCAGGAGAGGGGTTGCAGTTGACGAAGTGCGGGCGGCACTGGTGGGCGCGCTCAGGCAGGCAAAAAAAGTTCCGGTGGTTGTGCTGGATGAGGCAGATGTTGTTGCAGATGAGGAACAGGAGATATTCTACGATTTGCTGAGGATGAAAGAAAACGATGGAATTGATGTGGGGGTTATTGCAATTACCAACCGCGGGGACGTGCTTTCGCAGTTGGATGACAGGGTGCGGAGTTCGTTGTTGCAGTCATTCCTGGAATTCAAGAGATATACTCCTGGAGAGCTTAGGGAAATAGTACGGGAGCGGGCGAGGATTGGACTTTTCCCCGGAGCATACAACGAAGAAGTTATGGGGATGTGCTCGGGGTTTGGGGCAAAAAACGGAGGAGATGCACGAGTTGCACTGAATTTGCTGTGGCTTGCAGGCAGAAATGCAGAAAAGGATGCGCGGGATGAAATTGCTGTTGATGATGTGGATGCTGTCAAAGGAAGCGTGCTGGGAAGCCTGAAAAAGGAAAAAATTGAGAGCCTGGATGAGCTGGACAAGAAGGTTGTAGAGCTTATCAGGAAAGCAGGAGAGGGAGGAATAAAAAGCGGAGAAATCTATTCCAAAGTCGGAAAAAATGAAAGGACCGTGCGGATGCGCTTGGGGAAGCTGGAAAGCATGGGGCTCGTGGAGGCTGTATTTTCAGAAGGGGGAGGCGGAAGAACAAGAGTATTCAAGATAAGGAATTGATACTACTGCTTCACATATTTCAGCACTTCGGGGAGGAGTGTCTGGAACTCCATTTCCGAATAATTATGCACCCGAATATGAAAAAGAAAACCGCAAGCAGGACGGCCAGCTCATCAAAACGCCTGAAGCTGAAGGAACCTTTTTTTGAATGGGCAGACATTGGAGGAGATAACCACAAAAACTATTACAAATATTGCTCGGGGAGAGTAGGGTTTGGGGGGAAGGATGTGGGAATAAGGGGAAAATGAAGGATTTAAAAGGCTTTATGCACATAAATTACCATAGAAAGCAGCGGAGAGGTTTTGGTTTTAAAACCTTTCCAGTAATAAACACAGCATGGGTTCGGAAATACGAGTAGGAGACATAATGAAAAAAGATGTTATTTCCATAGGAGAAACAGCACCCCTCACTGAAGTTGCAAAACTCATGAAGTCCCACGATGTTGGCTCAATAGTAATCGCAAAAAACGAGAAAGCAGAAGGGATAATAACCGAGAAAGACATAATACACAAAATCGTGGCAGAGGGTGCAGATGCTTCAAAAATCAATGCGGAAAAAATAATGAGCGCCCCGCTCAAAGTTGTACGG
>JBKHJL010000010.1:0-30734 GCA_046538155.1 Candidatus Micrarchaeia archaeon | reverse complement strand
GCATATTATGCATCATAATCTTTTAATACCAGTATTCTCACATTTTTGCCCACTCCCAAAATTTCCCTTTCCCTCACCCAACACATCCCTTTTTATCACTTCCTCAGCACAAGTGCCCTCAATGCCACCGAAAAGAAGTGCGGGTCCTGTTTTTCCTGCAAAACGTGAAAACTCCTCCGGGCTGGTACTTCCAGGGGAAAAAGGCGCAATGGTGCATTTTCCAAAAGCCGCTGAAAGATTAGGTATCCCCCCAGCCCGGCTAAGGAGGGTTTTTTCCTCCCGCCTACCCAAAGGGGAATCCTCTAGGTCCGGCAGCGGCAGAATTTCCGTATCCTTCAATCTTGATTTTGAAAAAAAGGAGGTTGCTGCACATGGGGGGCTTAACAGGTCCTCCGTTCTCACACCTGAAGATTTTGAGATACTGAAAAAGTATTTTGAGCTACGCAATGAAATAAGAAAAGGAAATCTTGTTTCTGTTGCATGCAGGCATTGCAGCAAAAATCCAGGGGAGCGGAGGATGCTGCAGAGATTTATCCGCTCAAATCTGCTCCTGCCGCCTGCAGTAATTACCCCCAAAGTTGTCTTGTCAGGGAAAATGGATTCTCTTATGATTACGGTAAGGGAGCTGAATCGTTCTGTCTACGCTTCCCCGGAAGAAACAGGCGTGCTGTTTTTTGCAGCGCTTATTGATGGCGGAAGCAGACAAATACACCAGAAACTCGCAATGGAGCTCAAGAGGGAACTGGATTCCCTTCCTTCCCCCGAAAGCATAAGCAAAGGCCTGGGCTTGCGCCTTTGCCTGGTTGATGCCCTTTACTTGGGAAAGGGCAGGAGGTTTACGGATATTTTCCTCGGAGTAATCTGCCATCCCAATAAAATCAGGTTCATAACCCGGCACAGGAGGGATTTCCTTGCTCCCGGATTCGTTGGCCCAGGAAAAGAGTGATTATACTTTTTTTTCCAGAATTTCAAACCTTTTTTAAACACTTCTACCCATTTTACCCCCACAATGGTGCAATTTATGAATCAACCCATACTTATGAAGGCGGCTCCGGGTTCAGGGGTTCCTGCCGGGGAAGCCGAGTCCCGAAACGGGAAGAAATTTAAGGAGATGGACAGATTGGGTAGGGGTCCAAACTGTGGAAAATACTGGAAAACAAAAGGGGTTGCGCAAAAGCTTGCTTATGCCCGCTGGCTTGCAAGGGAAAGGGGAATAAGAAAGATATCTGAATTTAGGAAGATTGCGCCGGAACCTGTTTATCATTGTGTAAGGGCGAGCAGGGAAAACATAGCAAAAGCCGGGCTTGCCCCTAGGCAGAAAAGGCGCGTGATGGATTTTGCAGATAATCCCCTTACGGTATATCTTAGGGAACGCGGTCTTCTAAAAAAGGACATTCACAGTATTCCCGCGGAAACATATGTTGCTCTTTGCAGGAAAGGCATTTCCCTATTCAACATTTCTTCAAGGAGGGATTTTTGCAGATTTTTCCCCCAGGATGCGGTAATAAGAAACAGGAAGGAGGGTTTCTGGGGGCGCATTGGCCTGGAAGACAAGAGACAAGAAGGAACGTCCTTCAGGAACCCAAAAAAAGATTCAGGTAAAAAACAGGACCCAGATTTGCCCGGCATCCCAAAAAATGAATTTACAGGAGATGATTTTCTTAAATTGTTTGATGAGCAGGAGCCCCCGGATGAAGCTGCTTCAGAACCTGAAAGCATTTTTGAAGATCCCAAAAAGCTTGATTCCTATATTCCCGAAGCACCTGAAACCCCTTTTCCTGCCCAAAGGAATTTCCGTGGCTCTCCTGCGCGAGGGCCTTTGCTTTCTGATTCGAATTCACTAGCCAGGCATGAAGATAATATCCACAGGATTTTCCACAAGCTAGTTACCTGGAGCCGGTGCCCAAGAAACGAGAAGCCCCGCCTCAAAAAAACGCTGTTTAGGGAGGTACAGAAAGGAGACCCTGCACGCGCCGCCCTGATAATATGCCGTGTGGGAATGCCTCTTGATGAAAAAGATGCAGCAGGCCAGACGATTCTCCACCGTGCTGCAGAGCACAAAAGCCCTGAGGTACTCCGGCAGATTTTGAAAATTGAAGGGGTGGACCCTAATGTGCCGGACGGCCTGGGCAACACTCCGCTTATGGCTGCAGCAACCGAAGACCGTGCTGATTCAATTTCCCTTCTTTATTACAATGGCGCCAGGCTGAACCAGAGGAACGAATCAAAGCAGACCGCGCTCATGCTTGCTGCATGGGAAGGAAATACAAAATCAGTTAAGCTGCTGCTTTCTCTTGGAGCAAATCCTGTATACAGGGACACCCACAAAAAAAATGCAGCGAATTATGCAAAACTGGAAGGCCACACCCAGATAGAACAGCTCATCAGGAACTCTTCCCGCAAAAAAACCGGGAAGAAAAAAGGGAAAAAATAACCAGGATGAATAAGCCCACCTCCCTTTTGTGTGAAAGGAACCCACTCAATCCAGTTCTTTTTCCCATGCCCATTCCATCCAGAACACCTGCAATTAGCAGGAATTCCCTTATTTATAAAGAAGGAGATGCAGGGGGTTTCCAGTGTTTCCACTGCAAATACGTTACTTTTTAAAACATATAATATCACAACACTCCAACAACTAGTGTAACTATGACTCCCACCACTTTCATAAAAAATCCAGAAAATGCAATAACTGGCTTCAGGGAACACCTCAGGCTGAGATATTTTATGAAAAGGGACAGGCTCCAGGAAGCACATGCCCAACTACGCCCCGGAAACCTAAAAGCAGCTGAACTGAATATCCGGCTGTTTGCAGCATTTAAGAACAATAATGAGCCGGAGATGCTCAGGCTTGTGAGAGCGGGTGCAGACCCTGATTCAATAATCAGGAAAATTGAGAAGGAATTTTCCGGAAATGCAAGATAGTATTCTTATTCGTGGATTAAGAGATGTTTTAAACCTTGTTTTTCTAAATACAATTATGGAAAAAAAGAAAAGCGCTCCTGAGCTGGGGCTGGGAATGGGTCCCGGCCGCGAGATGATGGAGGATGATGCAAAGAAGATACGCCAGCTATCCCCCGGATTCCAGCTTCCCCCCAAAGTAGTCCCGCTTGAAGAGCTGCCGAAGAATCCTGAGGGCCCGGTCCCATGGGAACCCCTGTTTTCCATGAGAACCAGGAGGGAAAGGAGATAGTGGCTGCGGATAGAAAACATTTATATTTATACACGTCCTATCTTTTCCATGAAGAAAAATGTAGGGATAATTGACAGAGTGTTCCGCGTAGTTTTCGGAATCGCTTTTATAACCGGTTCTCTGCTGTTCCTCACCCCACCCCTTTCCTACCCCCTTATGTTGCTGGGAGCTATTTTGATAGTTACCGGGCTTTGGGGAAAGTGCTGGGTCTACAAATATCTTGGGATAGATACCTGCGGAGGAATTTGCGACATAAAGCGCATGCCAAAGGCAGAAAAGAAGGAGCTTTGAGCGCAATAATCCCTGAAAAAACGCAGGTTTAAATACTGTGGCTGCGTAATACTATTGTTCTTGCGCTGATTTTTGTGTGGTTGCGTGAGTTTTTTGAGGTGTAGAATTTGATTTATCATGTATGCGAAGGATGCAGAAAAAGGGTAAAAGACCGCTCCTATTCCCTCCCGAGGGGATGGAGGTCCAGGGCCACCCCTACAGGTATGCGCCTGTTCTGCCCAGAATGCCAGGAAAAACTGAAATCAGCTTCCGGAGCATGAACCCGGGATGCGCTCTTCTTTTTAAGTATTCCTATTCTTAATCCTGCCCCATGGCTTCAGTTGTATTATACAGGAATACCGCTCTACCTTTTGTTCCCAAGCCAAAATTCAGAAAAAAGCTTGAAAAGGCCCTCTCGCTCGGGAAGGATGCCATAGAGAGCGGACGGCCGGAAAAGCTCAGGGAAGAGGCAATGAAGAGGAGGCGCATTTCAGCATTCCTCCTCCAGAGCCGTCCCGGTCCTGAGCAGCATTTCCTGGTTAAGGGCCAGGAACTTTGGGAGGAAGCTTATTTCTTTGACCTTGCATATGCAGTTTATGATGAAGCTTTCCTATCCTCAATTTCAGATACTGATTCCCCGGAAGCGCTCAGGAGCAGAGCCAGGGAGTGCCAGGTTACTGCAGGTCATATTTCTGCGGTTGAAATTCCCGGAAAAACAGATGATGCATGGGGCGACTCCGCACTCAGGCTTTTTTCAACCGCATCCTCTCTTGCCGCCCAGGCAGAAATCCTGAACGAGTTTGCAAGCATACGCGAAGCAAAGCTGCACAAGGAATAAAACCTTTGTCTAATCAGTTATGACCAATGAAGGTCCCGGATATAATTGTTGTAAAGGAAAATGGAGAAAGGGAGAAGTTCAAGCCTTCCAAGGTGCACCATGCGCTCAGGAGAAGCGGGCTGAGCCCTTCTGAATCCAGGACTGCCCTGAAGCGTCTTTATCCCCAGCTTAAAGACGGAATCACTACCCGCAGCATATATTCCAAACTATATGCAATAATCCGGGATATGCGGCCTGAGAAAAGCCATAAGTACAATCTTAAACGGGCCCTGCTGCAGCTTGGTCCGGCAGGGTATGATTTTGAGGATTTTACTGCCCGCCTGATGCAGTCCCTTGGTTATAATATAGAAGTGCGGCAGCTTCCGGTAGGAAAGTGCATAACCCATGAGGTTGATGTGATTGCGCGCAAGGCGAAGGAAAAGATAATGGTAGAGTGCAAGTTCCGCAACAGGCCCGGGGACAAGTGCCGCTCAAAAACCGCGCTTTACATTTATGCCCGCTTTCTTGACCTTAGGGACGGCGCAAAGATTCATTCAAAACGCCCCTTCACAAAACCCATGCTGGTTACCAATGCAAAATTCTCCACAGAGGTAATAAAATATGCAAATTGCATGGGGATGCGCCTTCTGGGTTGGCGCTATCCTCTTAAGAATAGCCTGGAAGTATTGATAGACCGTACAAAATGCTATCCTGTAAGCGTAATCAGGATGAACAGGAAAACTCTTTCCACCTTCCTTAACCTGGGATTTGTTTCTGTGCTTGATCTGCCAAAAGACCCGAAAGAGCTTTCTGAGAGCACCGGGCTTTCGCTTTCCACTACAAAAAGGATTGTGAAGGAGGCAGAGTACGCCCGCTCCTGATTCTGCACCTTTTTATATATTTATTGAATTAATATGTTATGAAAAGAGACCCTTTTCGCATGAAACATTCCCGCCCGGTTTTACGCAGGGACATACCGGAAATGGGCGGCCACCCGATTCTCCGCCGGAAGAAGGCAACCCAGATTTTTGTAAGGGGAATGCGGGGGCTCTCCTCACGCAGCCCCAAAAAAAGGTTCAGGTCTGTTGATGCGCTGCACGAATCCGCAATAAGTCTCGGAAACACTTCTGAAGCGCTGAAGAAGATTTCAACCTCTCTTCTTTCTGAAAAGAACATTCATGTGCGCAAAAGGATGCTCATGGCAATAAGGATGCTTGCAAAAACACAGGAGGACTGCAGCTATGTGGTGCCTGCACTTGAAGAAGTGATTTTGCATGGCACTTCTGCCGAAAGGGTGGAGGCTGCCCGCGCATTAAGGGCTGTTGGCGACCCCGGTTGCATAGTCTGCCTGAATGCAGCAATAGAGGATGAGCCCATCAAGAAAGCAAGGCAGGAGATGGCAGAAACTGTTCGTTATTTCAGGAGTCTTGAATTCTGACACAAACCCTTTTATTTTTCCTCCCTGATTCCGGTCCAGGTGTATTCTTGGATCTTGATAGGGTTTTCAGGAAGCAGGTGCGCAGGGCCAGCCGGAGTTTCCTCGGAAAAAAGATGAACGCGCTTGCCTGCAGGATAGGCGGGGTAGAATTCTGCGCATTCCTGAACCTGGTTTTTACTGCTGCACTGGGCTTCCTGATAACTTTTCCGATTTACGAGGTTGGGGGGGTTTATGCAGCAATTCCCACTGGGGGATTTACCCTGATCCTGCTTTTCCTGATCTCCCTGGCCATGGCCGTTTCCTTCCTTTCAATAAAGCCCCTGGAAATCGCGGTGCGCCCCTTGCTTGGGTTTGCAATAATGTTTTCCCTTCCATTTGGCCTGCTTTCTCTCCCCCTCCTTAATTCACTTTCAAAAAAGGAAAAGGACGGTTAGCCAAAAGTCCTCCTATGCCATCTTCCGTGTTTCTGATGGCATTCATCAGCCCTCCAGAATTTCCCTGCGGCAAATGCAGCTTCTTCAAGCATTTGATTATCCCACTTTTCTTTTTTCTATACTCCTGAAGTTGGAGACTATGGCAAATACTACAAATGCAATTATGCAAAACTGGATAACTGCTGCAATGAAGGGCCCAACCCCCAGTTCAAACGGTCCGATTATCCATTTTGCAGTTTCCCAGTTCCCTCCCGGAAGCAGTGGGGATGCAAGAGGCATGATGATGTTGTCTACTAAGGATTTCACTAAATCGTTTGCGGCAATTCCCATGATGAAGGCCACTGCCAGCCCGAGTATTTTATATTCCCGCAGAAATTTCCTGAATTCTGAAATTATCACCATGCCCAGCATACTACTGCAATAAATAAATCTCTTTTCCAAAACCCCAAACAATAAATATTATATTGCACTTACCCTTCCATGAGCAGAAGATTCTCAAAGCTCGCTTCGCTTTATTCCCGTCTTGAGGATACTTCTTCTTACAATTCCAAGCGCAAAAAGCTCGCAGAATTTTTTGCCTCACTCTCCCCCGAAGATGTAAGAGCTGCAGCTTATCTGACTCTGGGCTCAATAGGGGCAAGTTATGAGGACACTGATTTGGGGATTGCGGAAAAGATGGCGGTGCGCGCGGTTGCAGATGCTTATGGGGCAGACAGGAAAAGGGTAAACAAGCTGCTTGGAAAAAAAGGGGACCTGGGCGACGCTGCCGCTTTCTTCAGCAAAAGAAAAAGGGGTTCGCTTACAATTGCAGGCGTGCGCTCAGAGCTCATCAAAATAAAGGATGTGTCCGGAGAGGACAGCCAGAAAAAAAAGCTGGAACTGTTTTCATCTCTCCTCCAGGCTGCCCCATCCAACGAGTCCAGGTTCATAGTGCGCATAGTTCTCGGCAACCTCCGTATAGGAATCGGGGACCAGATGCTCCTTGATGCATTTGCTGAAGCATTTGCCGGCGGAAGTTCCCACAAGCCTGAAGTGGAAGATGGCTACAATAAGTGCACGGACATTGGGCTCCTTGGGGGATCTCTTGCAAAGCACGGGCTTTCCTCAGCAAAGCGGTTCAGCATAACTCTGGGAAGACCGGTGCGCGCAATGCTTGCCCAGCGAGTGGACAAGGTTTCGGATATCCTGGAGAAAATGCAGTCGGATAAGCTTGCAGCGGAAGAGAAATATGACGGGGAAAGGGTGCAGGTGCACAAGGACGGAAACAGCATAACCCTGTTTTCCCGCCGCCTTAATGATATTACTCCGCAGTTCCCGGATATTGCAGAAGCCCTTAAAAAATCCATAAAGCGAAAAAAAGCTGTTTTGGACGGGGAGATTGTGGGATATGGGGAAGGCGAGTTCCTTTCGTTCCAGAAGCTCATGCACCGCAGGCGCAAATATGGTGTGTCTGAGTACAGGGAAAAGGTCCCTGCCGCGATTTTTCTTTTTGATATAATTTACCTGAACGGCAACTCCCTGCTCAAGAAGTCCTATCCCTCACGCAGAAAAGAGCTTGAAAAATCAGTTAAAAAATCCGGAATGGTCCACCTATCAAAAAGAAAGGTTTCTTCTGATTTTGAGGAAATCCGGAATTTTTTCCAGAGATCCGTGGACAAGGGCCTTGAAGGCATAATTGTGAAATCAACGGCAAAGGATTCTGTTTACCAGCCAGGCAACCGCGGCTGGCTTTGGATAAAGTGGAAGAAGGAATATTCTGAAGGAATGCGGGAAACCTTTGACCTTGCAGTAGTCGGAAGCTACCATGGAAGGGGGAGCAGGGCAGGCCATTTTGGAGCCCTGCTCTGCGCAGCCGTTAATCCAGAAAAGGACCGCTTTGAAACGTTTACCAAGGTTGGAACAGGGTTCACGGATGAGGAATTTTCTTCTCTCCAGAAACTCCTTAAGAAGCACACTGCCCGGAAAAAGCCCGAGAATGTGGTGATTAAGAAGGAGATGGAGCCGGATGTTTATTATGAGCCTGCGCTGGTGGTTGAGGTTTTCGGGGCAGAAATAACCCGGAGCCCTTCCCATACGGCTTCTAGGGAAAAAGGAAAGGGCCTCGCTCTCCGCTTTCCCCGCTTCCAAAGGGTGCGCAGGGACAAGGGCCCGGAGGATGCAACTACAATAAAGGAGATAAAGAGGATAAAAAATGGCAAATGAAGAGTTTGTCCGCCTTCTACGCAGGGCGGCAGATGCCTATGAGGTCAAGGAGGTTCAGTGGAAACCCCGTGCCTACCGCCGCGCCGCCCGCGGAATTTCCGGATTGGGTGTTTCACTTGAAGAGTATTATGGGGAGCATGGAAAGGAAGGGCTGGAGGAGATTCCAGGGGTTGGAAGCGGAATCGCATCCCACATAACAGAGTACCTAAAAAAAGGAAAAGTAAAAAAATGGGAGGAGCTTTTTGAGGAAGTTCCGCCCGGCTCAACTGATTTGCTTAATGTGCAGGGAATTGGCCCCCGCACCGTGGAAAAGCTTTCGGAGGAGCTGGGCATAAGTTCCATAGAGGAGTTGGAGAAGGCAATAAAGGAGGAAAAACTCCGGGAGCTGGAAGGCTTTGGAAAAAAGACCGAAGCTTCTCTCCTGAAATCCATCGCGGTTTACAGGCGCGGGCATGAAAGGATGCTCCTTGACCGGGCTCTCCCCATTGCGGAAGAGCTTGTGGACCTGCTCAGCCGGGAAAAGGAAGTGGAGCGGATTGCTTATGCAGGTTCCGTCCGCAGGAGGAAGGAAACGATAGGGGATATAGATATTCTTGCAATATCTTCTTCACCGGAAAAAACCATGAAAACATTCACTTCCATGGACTCTGTTTCCCGTATCCTCTCTTCAGGAAAAACCAAGAGCAGCGTGCTAATAAACAATGAGGTCCAGGTTGATTTCCGCATTGTCCCTGAAAAGAGTTATGCTGCAGCCCTCCTCTATTTTACCGGAAACAAGCAGCACAACATTGCCCTTCGCAAGGTTGCACTCAAGAAAAACTACAAGCTTTCCGAGTATGGGCTTTTCAAGAAAGACGGAGAAAAGAATTTTTCCCTTAAATCCGAGGAAGTCATCTATAAGAAACTCGGATTTTCATATATCCCGCCTGAACTCAGGACTTCAAGGGGGGAGCTGGAGGCCTCCAGAAAAGGAAATCTCCCTGATTTGCTTAAGATTGAAGATATGAAGGGGGACCTCCACATCCACACAAACTACAGCGATGGGGTTGCTTCCCTTGAGGAGATGTTTGGTGCGGCGGAGGAAAAAGGATATTCTTATATTGCAATTACAGACCATTCCCCTTCTGAGCGGGTTGCACACGGGCTCTCCCCAGAGCGCCTCAAAAAGCAGTGGAGGGAGATAGACGAGCTTGCGGAGAAGCATAGGGTGAAGGTGCTCAAAGGAGCGGAGATAAACATCCACAAGGACGGCTCTCTGGATTACCCCGACAAGATTCTTAAGAAGCTGGACGTGCGGGTGTGCGCAGTGCATTCTTCCCTGGGCATGTCCAGGAAGGAGATGACAGAAAGGATTTGCACTGCTCTGGAGAATGAGCATCTGGACATCCTGGGCCATCCTTCGGGCCGCAAGCTTGGGGAGCGGGAGGAGAGTTCAATTGATTTTGAAAAGGTTTTCAAATATGCTGCAGACAATGGGAAAATCCTGGAAATAAACTGCCAGCCCCTCCGTCTTGACCTGAGCGACGCCCATATTTTCAATGCGCGGAAGCACGGCTGCCTCTTCAGCATAAATACGGATTCCCATGCTCCCGGCCACCTTGACTACATGAATTATGGTGTCTGGCAGGCTCGCAGGGGCTGGCTTGAGAAAAGCGACGCCATAAATGCCTTCCCCTATTCCAAACTGAAGAAAAAGCTCTCCAACCTCCCCTGAGTTGTAAAGTTTTATAATCTTTTCATTATAATTCTTTTTGAGGTGATATCTGTGTTTTGGCCAAGATCCAAAATGCGGGAATTTTTTGATGAGATGTGGACTTTTCCGGAAACTGGTTTTGAATCTGCACGCACACCCCTTGTAAATGTTGAAGACAAGGGGGACAAGCTGGTGGTGACTGCCGAGCTTCCTGGAATGAAGAAGGAGGATATACAGGTTGACCTGGAGGAAGGCGCTCTCACTCTCAGTGCAGAACGGAAGGATGTTGAGGAGGAGAAGGAAAAGGACTATTACCGCTGCGAAAGGCAGTATTCTTCTTTCAAGAGGCGGGTAGCTCTTCCCGATCCGGTAAACCTGGAAGGCGCAGATGCAGAATACTCGGATGGCATCCTTACGATTTCCCTTCCAAAAAAGGAAGGTGCGGAATCAAAAAAGAAAGGACTTACAATTCGCTGAGCTTTCCTTTTTTTTCTTTTAACCATATTCTTTTTAAACATCTCTCCCCACTAATATACACATGAATAAGAGAAAGCCCACACCAACCCGGGGAATTCCCAGGATGAACCACGACAGGTTCCGCCCAACCAGGAGGATTCCTCTTTCCAAAGCCGCATCCAGAATTGGTGTGTCACCGCAAAAGTTGAACGATGTTTTCAGGGGAAGAAAAAGTTACAAAATCTTGTTGAAGTTTGATTTCCGCAGGAAGAGGGCCAGGATTTTCAGAAGGCACTGGCACCAGCCGGAAATTCCCGAAGATTCACTTTCCGTACTTTCAGATTACCTTAAGCTGCGCGATTTCCTTAATTATAGTAGCAGTTTTGTTAATATTCTCCAGGCCATGAGTACAACCCGCCTCCGCCGCAACAGCGAAATGATTTCTTCATTTGTTTTCTCAAATGTCGTTTATGGAAAAAAGCCACCTATACTACCTCTTGTTCCGGACAGCAGCCCCCGGCTCCACCTCCCTGTCCATGAATTGAACGGTGCAGTCTATTCACGCTCTGAAGATGTGGACACGATTCTTTTCTGCGCCCGCATCTCATGCGGTTCGCAAAGGGTTGCAACGTCTGCCCTGCGCAATTTTGCAGCTTATTTCTCTGGCCTTCCTTCTTATAAGTCTATAAGAGGGGAAACTGCAGCGAAGCTCTGGTTCCTCAGGGAGTATTATCTGGAGAACGGATTTTTCCATTCAAAGACTATGCTAAAATGGGCAACCAGGGTTCTTGAGTCAAAAAAGGCAGAGATGTTTTTTGCAAGCAATGGCCAGGATTATTTTTGATTTTTGGCTCTCCAATAAATTTTAAATCTTGTCTTATATAGAGGCCTATGGGTACCCAGAAGAAGCAGTACCTCAGCGTGATGAGCCTTGCTTTGATAACTGTTGCAGCCCTTTTTGGGCTGGGCGGGCTTACTGAGAATGCTGTTTTCGGATTTTCCGCCATTTTCTTTTATGGGATTGCAGCAGTCCTGTTTTTCATCCCTGCAGCACTCATTTCTGCATTTCTTGCAAGCCGTTTCCCAACCGGAGGAGTGAATGTATGGGTTTCAAATGCCTTCGGGACGAAATGGGGGCTTCTTGCAATATGGGTGCAGTGGCTGCAGAGTGTTGCCCTATATGTTACTGTGCTAAGTTTTACTGCTGCAACAATCGCATTTGCATTTAACCCTGCGCTTGCAAACAATGATTTCTTCATAGTGGGCATAATACTTGTTGCTTACTGGGGCGTCACCCTGTTGAATTTCAGGGGAATGAGCCTTTCTTCCACTGTAAGCACCTATGGGGTGGCAATCGGCACAATCCTTCCCGGAGCCCTCTTGATAATTCTTGCGCTTGCCTGGGTCCTGGGCGGCAATCCAATTCAGTTCCAGGTTTCTTTTGAAGCAGCGATTCCTGATTTCCAGGGGATGAACAGCCTTGCTCTTGCAATAGGCGGCGTCCTGCTTTATGCAGGGATAGAGATGTCTGCTGCCCACATAACACGGCTACGCAACCCCTCCCGCGATTACCCCCGGGCTATCATGATAGCCGCCATTATCTCAGTAGTCCTTTTTGTTTTCGGCTCTCTTGCCATTGCTGCGGTAGTGCCGGAAAAAAGCCTTAGTCTGGTGGGCGGAGTCATGGAGGCATTTTCAACCATACTAGGTCATTATTCTTTTCACTGGGCAGTCCCGGTAGTAAGTTTCCTGATAGTTCTTGGCACGCTTGCCCAGATAAATACCTGGATTGCCGGTCCCTGCCAGGGTGTGCTTAAGGTTGCAAAGGAAGGCTCTCTCCCCCCGTTTTTCCAGAAGGTAAACAAACACAATATGCCCACAAACATCCTTTTTCTCCAGGGTGCAATTGTTACTGTGCTGGGGCTGGTTTTCATTGCAATGCCGGACCCCAGCGATTCATTTTCATTTCTTACCGCAATGACTACTCAGATTTACCTGGTGATGTACATGCTCATGTTTCTTGCCGGGATTTTTCTTGCAGGCAGCAAGGCAGGAAAAAATGCATTTTCAATCCCTGGCGGGAAAACAGGAGTATGGATTCTTGGAGGGATTGGTTTCCTCACTTCTCTTGCCGCAATAGCAATAGGATTCTTTCCCCCGAGCCAGGAACATGCAGTAAGCCCGGAGCTTTATACCGGTCTCCTTGTCCTGGGCATGGCCGTTGTGGTTGTGGTTCCCTTCCTCATCTACCATTTCAGGAAAAGGAGCTGGATTGCAGGCTGATTTAATGGGGATGATTGTTGTAATTTAAATCCTTTGGCAGTTAATATTCCATTGTATGGCTTTCCGTTCAAAAATCCCCTCCAGCCCGGAGCAGGGCAGGGCAAAAGCCCGCCCGTGTCCAAAACGCTTTGTTTTTGCAAAAGAAAAAGAGGATCTTGAACGTTTTTCATTTGCGCGCAGGGACCCAGGGCAATTTGCACTCCGGAACAAGAACCTCATTTATTCCGGAATACGCAGGCACAACCTGGATTTCATAAAAGGGGTGGAGCGTGAAGATCTTGAGCAGGAATGCATCATATCGCTTATTAAAAGTGCAAAAAAATGGTTTCCCCCCAAGGGCGAATTCTCCACTTTTGCAGTTGCGAATATGGCCAATTGCAAACGAATTCTTGAGAGAGCACATGCCATGGTGCATTTTCCTGAGGATGAAAGAAACAAGATTATTGCTTTCCGCAAATGGAAGAGGTACAATCCGGTTGCAGGAGTAGAAGAGTTTGCTAAGTACATGGAACTCCCTCTAAGCCAGGCCAGGGAAACAGAATGGAATTCAGAAACCCACAAGAATTCAATGATTCCAAAAGATGGCAGCGCCCTGCTTTACGGTGAGAGGCCTCAGGGGGAGAATGGGCTCCATTCTCCTGGTCAAATACCTGTAAAGCAAATGAGGCGGAAGAACGAACACTACCCAAATCCGCTTTCCTCAATTGAACATTCCTCGCTGAAAAGTGCCGTTTCATCTGCAATGGCTTCCCTTACTGATTCTGAGCGGTCTGCGCTGGAAGCAAGGTTCGGGCTTAATGGAACCCCGCAGAAAACAATTTCGGGTATTGCAGGTGAATTGAATCTAAGCAGGGACAAGGCCCGCTCTTTCCTGGCACGTGCTGCCAGAAAATTGAAAAATAGTCTTGAGCAACACGGTGTGGGGCAGGAACTCCTTGACCAGGATTAGGCAGTTGCCATCTTCATCTGTTTTCTCTTTTTCTGTGCAACATTGCCGGGGCCCAGTTTCCTCAGGGCATTTTTCCTCATTTTTATTGCATTCATATTGTCCAGTGCTTCCAGCACCATCCCCTTTATTTTTGCAGGATAGCCGCGCATGTATGCAATTTGCTCAAGCAGCTTCATGTTTTTTTCCTTCTTGCACTCTGCATTAATCCTCTCTCCGGATTCAATCCTTATTTTTTCCGGATATCTCTCCCCCTTTGCAAGAATTTCAAGGTATTTGCCTTCTCTGATTAGTGAATTTCCTGCAGTCCTGCACACTTCTTCAGGGAATCTCCTGCTTCCCAGGATATAGAGAATATTCATCCATCTTCCTGATTCAATTGAGTTTTCAATATGCTTCATTCCTGCCTCTTTGCGGATTTTATCAGGCAGGCTCTCGTCCTGGGCAATTTTTTTCAACTTCGAGAAAATCCCTGTTTTGGATGGTTTCCTTCAGCGCATCAATGTTTTTTGGAAATGTTTTCATGTTATAATTGTGTTCAGCAAAGTTTAAATCTGTATATTTTTTGTCTTTTTTTCCCATTTATTCAGCAGGCTTTAAATTCCATTACCCCCTATCTCTTCTGTGCCAATTATTTCTACTTCCAATCTTACCAAGAAGTTCAATTCGTTTACCGCAGTTAGTTCTGTTTCCCTCCAGGTGAAAAAAGGGGAGATTTTCGGGCTTCTCGGCCCGAATGGCGCGGGCAAGACCACATTCATCTCCATGCTGGTAACCATGAAGCGCCCCACTTCCGGCAGTGCTTCCGTAAACAGTTTTGATGTTTCTTCAAACCCGATGGGAGTGCGCAAGAGCATAGGGATTGTTTTCCAGGACCAGGCCCTGGACGAAGAGCTCACTGCTTATGAAAACCTGGACCTCCATGCTGCAATGTATGGGGTGCCCCGGGATGAAAGGGAAAGGCGCATAAAAGGGGTGCTTGAGATGGTTGAGCTCTATTCCCGAATGGATGACCAGGTAAAAACGTTTTCAGGCGGCATGCGCAGGCGACTGGAGATTGCCCGCGGCCTTATCCATTATCCCAAAGTGCTTTTCCTGGATGAGCCCACTCTTGGCCTGGATCCCCAGACACGAAAGCACATCTGGGAATACATAAACAAGCTGCGCAGGGAGCATAATGTAACCATTTTCCTTACCACCCATTACATGGAGGAAGCAGATGCCCTGTGCGACCGCATTGCGATAATTGACCATGGAAAGATAATTGCAATGGACACGCCTTCAGGGCTGAAGGATTCACTGGGTGGGGATACCCTGCTTCTTTATTGCAGCTCCCCCAGGAAACTTTGCAGCGCCCTGAAAAACCAGAAATGCATTATTGATTCAAAACCCCACGATGGAAAACTAACCCTGCGCCTGGAGAAAGGGGAGAAAAAAATCCCCATGATAATGCAGGCAGCCCGGGATGCGGGTGTTGAGGTTTCTTCAGTTTCCCTGCACAAGCCAACACTTGATGATGTTTTCCTGCATTATACAGGCCGAACGATACGTGAAGAACACATATCTTCTGCAGAATCTTTCAGGATGCATGCAAGGGCAAGGAGGGGGATGAGATGAATCAGGAGCTTACTGCTGTTTATTTTCTCTGGAAGCGTGAAATCATACGCTTTTTGCGTTCAAAGAGCCGGATAATCGGCAGCATAGGGATGCCCTTCTTTTTTCTGGTGATGCTTGGTTTTGGAATTGGGGGAATTGTTTCTCTTGAAGGAGGGGAAAGCTATCTTGATTTTGTTGCCCCCGGAATCCTGGGGATGGTGCTCCTGTTCGGCTCGGTTTTCTCAGGTGCGATAGTGATAATGGACAAGCAATTCGGCTTCCTTAAGGAAACCCTGGTTGCCCCTGTGCGTAGGGAAAGCATAGTGCTTGGTAAGGCCCTCGGAGGGGCAAGCACAGCAGTAATCCAGGGAATACTCATGATTGTGGTGATGGCCCTGATGGGTGTTTCAATCCCCCTCCATGCCCTTCCCCTTCTGTTCGCAGTGATGTTCCTTGTTTCAATGGCGTTTGTTTCAGTAGGAATCTCTCTTGCTTCTATAATGGAGGATATGCATGGCTTCCAGCTGACAGTCAATTTTCTCATTTTTCCGATGTTTCTTTTTTCAGGGGCAATATTTCCCCTTGATTCAGTCCCGGAGATACTCCAGTATCTCTCATACGTGGATCCACTTACTTATGGGGTGGATGCGATGCGCATTGTGCTTCTCGGGACTGCCAGGTTTTCACTCGTCCTTGACCTGGGAATCCTCCTGGTTTTCCTTGCAGTGACTACCTCCCTGGCCGCATACTTGTTCAGGAGAATAGAGAGTTAGGCTGATTCTGCAAAAAAGGAAGCCTTATAACTTATTCTATGCAATATCTGTTCACAATTTGGTGAAAAAATGGAAGGAACAGTAAAGTTCTTCAATGAAATGAAGAGGTTCGGCTTTATTGCCGGAGAAGATGGAAAAGAGTACTTTGTGCACGCAAGCGGGCTCAAAGAAGGTACCAGTATCAATGAAGGAGACAAAGTAAAGTTTGATGTCGCAGAGGGCGACAGGGGACCTAAAGCAGAAAACGTTGAAAAACTCTGAATAGTTTCACATTAACTGGTTTTTTATTTTTCTTACCCTTTTTCTTTATCTTACTCCCAGAAAGTCTTTTTTCAGAAGGTCAGGGTTATCCAGGCCAATTGTCCTGTGGAGCAACCTTCCCTCGCTGGTTACGTATGTGCCCATATATCCATCCGGCCCAAAAAACTGTGACTGGAAGGTAGGGACACCTCTGTTCCATCCATAGAATCTGAGCACCTGGTCCAGTGTATGGCCCGGCGTCTCATACAATTTTCCGTAATCCAGCAGCAGTGTTTTGTCCTTCAGCTGCACACCTGTTATTACATGCATTCCCTGCTCTGTATTCACATTCATTACTATTGTATCCAGCCCGTTTGCCCGCATGAAATCGGCCATCAGCCAGTGTATCCCTGCACAAACCGCAATCCCTTTTTTCAGGTTTTTCGGAAGTGGCTGGCTTCCCGGGTTGGACTGGTACCAGTCCATGTAGCCCTTTATGTACTGGAATATATCTTCATTGTCTGCATTTGCAATCCTTTTCACTTCACTGTCAAAAATATTTCCGCTTGTCATTGCATCATAGGCATCGTTTGCATAGGCAACCTGCTGGAGGAATGCCCCAAGGAATCTTGCCCTCACTACCACTTCTTCCGGGGAGAGCCCGTTGTATGAGTTTTTGAATTCGTCAAAGCTTTCCGAATCCAGTATTCTCTGCTTTGTTTCCCTTATGGGAATATCATAATGCGGGTCTCCTGAATTTCCAAATCCATATGGCCCCGGATGCTCGTTGTCCGGGAAATCCGTTTCTGCAAATTCTATGCTCCCGTCCTGCTCATGCGAATATTCTGCGGTGTTTGTTGAGTTGAAGGTGTCTGTTCCGAGGATTACATTCATCCCCACCATCACTGCGGGGTCCACCCTCCCACCAAGCTGTGGAGACCAGTGGGTCATTCCGATTGAAACCCAGATGTCTATTTCCGAATCCACTGCTTCCCCCTTCATGCTCACTGTGCGGGTTCCCCTGAATCCGTATTTGTTGTATATTCCGTAGTTGTCCCCTATCATTCCCAGATTTGCAAATCCCCGTATTGTATATTCATCAACCTTTACCTGCGCCCCGATTTCCAGGTCCTGAATCTTTGGCTCGTAGTATCCCACGTACGCTGTTTTCATTGGGTTGTTGGCCGCAAAATAAAATGTTGGAACTGCATAGAGCAGAAGGGTTTCTGCAAATTCTGAGGACACACCCACTGAAAAATTAACATATGTGTCATCCCATATCGGGTAGGATAATGCGCCCCCGAATATCCCCCCAACCCTGAGCCTGAAGTCTTTTCCTATGGGCTGCGAGTACCCCAGACCAAGCGAATGCGAGGTATATAGCCAGGAAGGCATGTTGTGCATGAATGCTGCGCTCCCATAATATATTCCCTTTACTCTCCACACATTGAGTTCAGGTCTGAGCATTATTCTCCCGAATGGCGCGAGCGGACCCCTGAATGAAAGCACACCAAAATCCATCCTTGCAAGGTTGCGGTACCGGAACGCTCCAAATGCAGCTTCCCCTGCCTCGTTTGCCCTGAAATTCAGCCCCAAATCAAAAGGGTTGTTCAGGTTCATATCTCTTGGCTCTCCCCCCACTCCCACAGAGTCTTCAAAAGGCGAAAGGCCGGGATCCATGTATTTGCTCATTGTCCAGAAATCCGGGGTGAAGTCTATGTTGTGGCTAACAACCTTCTTCTCATCCTTTTTCTTCCTATCTCCTATTTCTTCCCCCCCTTCCTTTTCTGTTTCTGCAGCCACAGGCTTTTCTTCCTCCCCGGTGCCCTCCCCTGCCCGTGCCTTTTGGGAAATGAGCGGGGAAACCATCAGCGCAGCCCCCAGCAGTGCAGTTCCAATCACCCTCCTAATGGGTTTCGGCCCGCGTCCTTTCTGAGGCGTTATTTTCTTTATTTTGCGCTGTTTTCCCTTTAATATCATTTTTCTTACCTATATTATTTTATAGTAGAAGGTAATTTAAGGTTACATCATTCATTGATTATTAACTTTTCCCCTTTTTTGTATAATTTCCACAACCTTTATATTCTTTAATGAATATATATTCATCAACATTCAACAAAGAGGTGATATATTATGGCAGCAAGAGACGGAACCGGACCAAACGGGCTTGGACCCCTTACAGGAAGGGGAATGGGCCCCTGCGGAAGGGGTGCCGGATACGGACGCGGCTACGGCCGTGGATATGGGAGGGGCTATGGATATGGCCGCGGCTACGGAGGACCTTATTATGGCTCTGCACCACAGGCACCTCCAGCCCCCTCAAAAGAAGAGGAAATTTCCTATCTCAAGTCCGAGCTCAAAAACCTTGGTGCAGAGAAGAAGGATATTGAGCAGCGCCTGAAAGAACTTGAGAAATAATCCCTTTTATTTATTCAATTTTCCAATTTAAAGGTAGATCCTCGTGAGCAGGATTATTGATTCCTGCAAAGGTGAAACAGATGAAAAAAACGTTTGAAGGGCATTTGTTTAACAGGATAGAGGTGCTTGGGAACAGGAAATACAACCATATTGGCTGCGAAAGCGACAATTCCAAGTTCATGGATTTTCTTTCCCAGTTTGTTCCTGAAGTGGGGATGAGACGCAAGGTTACATTTACAGTGGAGTCTGAGGAAGAGCCCACAGTTGTGGAAGAATACAAGTCAGGATATATTCCAAAAGAGGATGAGTATTAAGCGTTTGGTTTCAAAGGGATTTGAGGAAAATGGACACAATCTATGGGCATGTATCTTCCTGGTTGTCTGGGCCCCGCTCAGCTGCGGGGAATAGCACATTTTTTCCCTACCCATTTTTAATTTCTTATAGCGCAAATTCATGCCGGTAACAATGTTCATAGCAGCACTATCTGACAATCCTGAAGAAAGAAATCAGCTCTGCAAATTTCTTGGTAAGGAAACCGGAAGCGGGGACATAGCATTTTATTCCTCAAATTTCCAGGGGGTAATCCGCACCCTCCTTGAGCCCACCCTTTATCCCGAAAAGCTCCAGCCTCTGCTTTACTCCCTCTCAATTGCAGACTATGTTGTGCTGCAGGCCGGGCAGCTAACTCCCCACCTAGGTGAAATAATCGTCGCACTGGATTTACTTAAGAAGGAGGAAGGATTCATCCTTTCGGATATTGAATTGCCCATAAAGGGCACGGTTCTTGAGAATTACTCTGCCCTTTCTTCCCTGCAGGAGGTAAAGGAGAAGGCATATTCCCTGCAGCCCCCGGAGCATTCAGGGGAGCCATTTTCGCTTGTGGACAGCGCCTTCCAGGTAAAAAGCGTGGGCAACGTTATTCTGGGAACTGTGAAGTCCGGCTCTATAAAAAAGCGCGATAAGCTAATCCATTTTCCCTCAAAATCAGAAATAGAGGTAAAGTCCATACAGCTTAATGACAAGGAGGTTGAGGAGGCTCCTGCCGGAGGCAGGTTTGGCATCTGTTATAAGGGGGGCCCCATTGAAAGGGGAATCCTGGTTCCTCCTTCCACTCCGTTAAGCTTAAGCGAAAACATACCCGGAAAGTTCACAAAGTCGCCTTTCTACAAGCAGGAAATCCCAAGGAAAATCCATGCTTATTATAATTTCCAGTTTGTGGAAGGGAGCATTTCGGATTCCGGGCTCATCCTTGAAAAGCCCCTTGCTTTTCGCAATTCTGAAAGAATACTGGTTACAGATCCCGGGAGCCCGGGCCTGAGAGTATGCGGAGTTTTTGAGCCTTCCACTGCTTAGTTGTCAACCGGTCCCTGCCCCGACCCCTGCATAAACGGAAAGCTCTATGATGCAGTATATGTGGGGGATGGCCGGTGCCAGGTGCAGGATATCACACCCATAAAAACCTGCCCCTGCGGCTGCGATTCAGACAATCCTTATATCGGGTGCCTTCCCTGTGGAAGCGGGCAGGCGGAGATTAGTGAGGAGCCCACACCTGAGCCTTCCCCATTTCCTTCCTGCGCAGAGCATCTTGGTCCGCTTCCCGAAGAACTACCAGCAGTCATGCTGCTAACATCCTGTCCCAGCATTGTAGAAAGAATGGCAGGAACCAGCATATATACTAAAATCCCCAGGATTGCCAGTATTACAGTAGCAAGCAGGAGTTTTGCCGAAAGCATCAGTTTTCTGTTTTCTTTCATTGTTATCACTTCAAAATGTGTTTCCAGCCTATTTAATTCTATACCCGTTCTACAGCAGGTATTTTTGCAATCTGAAAAACTGCCCCAAAAATATTAAATTCCGGAGCTCTCCAAAATCAACCCGCTCTATTGTTTGTGATGCGGGTATTCTTCCGAGCGGTTCTGGAAGCTTAGTATTTTCGGGTTCTGCACAACCCCTTCCAGGATTTCAATAGACTTTTTGATGGTTTCGTTTTCCATCCATTTTTCCTTCCCGCCAATTACTGTTTCAATAAAAGGCACAAGGGCAGTGCTTATTTCCTCTGATGCGCTCCTCCAGAAATATGTCGGGGAATGGTCAACCGCATAGTAGATTATCCCGTCCCCCACCTCAAATGAAGGATTTTCAAAAGAGGTCGGCTTTGCAAACTCAAATCCCATCGCGTCATCGCAGCTTACGTCCACAATAAGGGTGCCTGGCCTGAATTCCCCAAGGTCCTTGTTCCTTATGAACATGAGCGGATTGTCAGTGTCCTGGAGTATTGCATTTACAATCACATCATATTTTGCAAGTTCCTTTTCCATGGGGGTTTCCTCCCCGGTTTCGCTTACTGCTGCAACGTTTCCCCCTCCCAGGTCCCTGTACTGCTTCTTGCAGGTTCCGGGTATTGGCGCCTGCACCTGCCATTTTGGCCGTTTTGTATAGACTGCGATGTCCTTGAACCCGAGGCCCTGCAGTGCATGCACTGCGCCTCTCCCCACAGAGCCAAAGCTGATTATCGCCGCCTTTCTCTGCTTTCCGTAATCCCCGGTAATTCCTGCGAGCTGCAGCGCATGCACAACGCTTGCATAACCTGCCATCTCATTGTTTGCATGGAATGTATGGAGCCCCCTCACCCCGTTTTTCCATGCGAACATCCCTTCCCATGCAATATATGTGAGTTTTCTGTCAATTCCCAGCTGGGTGATTTCCTCTCCCTGGACACAGTGAGGCCATCCCCAGAGCACCTGCCCCTCCCTGAATGAGGAGAAATCCTCTTTTGTGGGCTTGGGGAGAAGGATTATGTCACAGTCCCTGAAAAGCTCATCCCTGCTTTTTGTCCCTGCAAAAAGTTCACTAATTTTTTCATCTTTGACCTGAAAGCGCCTTCCGTATCCCTTTTCCACGAATATCCTTTCCCTGAGCGGCTTTGGTATTTTCGGCATGTCTGCCGGTGCAATCGGAACCCTTTTCTCATTTTCCTTGTTGGACGTTCCTATTACGCCCATTGTAAGATGCTTTTTTTCCATAAAATTCATTCCTCCGTGCATCTTTTAGGTATTGCAACCTTATTTAATGCTCCCGTTTCCGGAAAAAATATAGTTTCTGCCTTTTGTTATTCCATTATTTCCAAAAGTTCCCTGAAATCCTTAATCTCATAATCCAGCTTTACTTTCTTATTTCTTTTGAATTTCTCTCCATACTTGGCCAGGCAAACCTTCATGCCCAAATTCTTCGCCCCCAGCATGTCCCGGTCATTGTTGTCCCCCACAAACAGCACTTCTCCCGCACCCACCTTCAGCTTCCGCAGGGCACTCTCAAAAGGTGCCCGGTGGGGCTTCTTTTTCCGGGTATCATCCGTGGTAACCACAGTTTCAAACAGGTTGTCCAGCCTGGAAAGCACCAGCCTCATCCACGCCTTGTTCCTTGGGGCATCCGTAACTATTCCTGTCTGTGTTTTCTTCTTAAGCTTCCGCAGGGTGGATGTTACCCCAGGATAGGGCTTCAGCGCCCTGAACTTGGACCTTAAGTAAGCAACTATTGCCGCCTGCTGTATCCTCTCCGCCTGCCCCACTTCCAGCCCGTACGGGTGTATCACCTGGTAGAATGTCTTCTGGTATTCCACCCCGTACTCATCATACACCTCAAAAATTCTCCTGTAAAGTTTTCCTTCCCTCTCCGGGAGCCCCTTCCTAATCATCGCCCTGGCCGCAGATTTCGCGGCTTTCTGCTTAAAGCTCCAGAAATCCAGCAGCGTATTGTCCAGATCGAAAAGCACAGCCTTGAACATCCTATACCCCTATTAATTCCTCAATTTTGCTTAAAAACTCTTCTGCAAATCCCACGAGCCTTTTCGCTTCGCTTTCGCTTGTGTGGTGGGCTGCAGAGTACTGCACTTCGTGCCTCACCTGCCTGCATGAATCCAGCTCCCTTATTGATTCCCTGCCCAGCTCCCGTAAATTCCCATCCCCAGAATCCCGAATTCCTTTTTGAGGGCCTGGTATGCTGGGGCCATCATCTCCACATTGAACATTATCCTCAGGGCCCGGAGCTCAGGGTTCCCAAGGTCCAGCTTCCCTTTCTTTAAGGTTAAAATGCATTGTCCCACTCTGCCATAAACATCCCTTTATAAACATATACAGCCACAATCAATAAAAGAGACTTAGATTCTGTTTCTGCAGGGCACGAGCGTGTGCCTGGTTTAAGAAGCAATGCTTTGAAAGCAGATAAAGCTATTTCTCAAAAAAGAGTGAGCTAATGAAATTCATAGATTTAGACATTTCAGGCAAAACCCTGAAAGCAATAGATGCGTGCGGCTATACCCAGCCCACAGAGGTACAGGAGAAGGTAATCCCCCGGATACTTGCGGGAACCAACCTGGTTGTGCGCAGCCAGACAGGAACCGGCAAAACCGCTGCATTTGGAATTGGTTTAGTTGAGCGCATCGCCTCCGGCTCCACTTCCAAGGCGCTTGTGTTGACTCCCACCAGGGAACTCGCAATGCAGGTCTGCACGGAGATACAGGAGCTTGGGGAGAAGCACGGCCTCAAAGCATGTGCAGTATATGGCGGGCAAAAAATGAATATCCAGCTCCGCAAACTTGAAAAGAAATACAATATTCTTGTTGCAACCCCCGGGCGTTTGCAGGATTTATGCGATCGCAGGAAGGTACATCTTTCCAGCTTCAACCTGATAGTTTTGGATGAAGCAGACCACATGCTGGACATAGGTTTCCAGAAGGAAGTGCTGGATATCCTTTCCCACCTTCCACCCAAGCGGGTAACCCTTCTTTTTTCTGCAACCATAGATAACCAGATAAAGAGAATTGTTTCCCGCCACATGCCCAATTCCGAGTTTATAGAAGTCGGGGAGCAGAAGGTTGTTTCTTCAATTAATGAGGAGAACATTGAGCTCTCTCACGTGGATAAGGTTTCCATTTTGCACAGGATTCTTGATTCTCATAGAGGAGTGAAGACCCTTATTTTCCTGCGCACCAAAAGAGGTGTGTTGAAGCTGAAGCAGAAGCTTGAGCAAAGGAAAATAGAAGGGGTGGGGATGCTCCAGGGAGACATGGAGCAGAATAAGCGCAACCGTGTAGTTTCTGCCTTTAAGGACGGATCCATAAATGTAGTGGTTGCAACCAATGTTGCTGCCCGCGGCCTTCATATAGAGAATGTGGATCTTATTGTGAATTTTGATGAGGCCGAGAACAAGGAAACGCATTTGCACCGCGTTGGCCGTACCGGCCGCATGGGTGCAGAAGGCAAGGTGATTAATCTGCTTTCTGATGATGCGCCCCGCAAGCCCAATCACAATAACTGGAGGGGAAAGCGCGGGGGCCGCAAAAGTTCCAAGCCTTCAGGAAGGCCCGGCCGCAAAGGCAGGGGCTCCCAGTCTAGGCGCCCCAGAAGGCCCAGGAACTAATAATCCAGAAAGACCGAAAGCTCCATGAAGAAATTGCGGAGCTCAGGAAAAAGAATGGTTCAGGATTGATTATCCACACTATTTGCTTATGTGGATTGTAATTGTATCCCGGCTCTTGAGCTTAAGGCTGACCCCGACCTTGTGGGCTACACCTTTCAGTAGTTTGTTCTTTTCCTGCTGGCTCATCTCATATGGGAAATCCATTCCTTCTTTCAGCACAATCTCCAGGGTAGCCATATCCATCAAATCGCTTTTTCGCACGGGGCGTTCCCATCCAAGCCAACACCTTCCATGCAACTTTTGGCATCATTGGGCCAGAATATAAACAATGCAGTTCCACCATTCCCCCAAAGATGGGCTAGAGCCTGAGGAAATACTCTGAAAGCTTTACAAAATGAGTAGTCGCACTGCGGTCTATCTCAATTATTTTCCTCCTCTCCAGCCTCCGTATGGCCATAGAGAGGCTGGATTTGCTTATCCCTGCTTTTCTCTCCAGCAAATTCCTCCGGGATTTCCCCTCGTTTTCCAGCAAGTACTTCACTATTTTCAAATCATTCTCGTTGAAGGTTTCCATCATCTCTTTCTTTCCAGGGGTGAGCTCAAGAGTGGGCCTCTTTTCTTCCTTTTCCCCAGATGCCTTGTTCTTTCCCTGAATCCAGAAGCGTATTGCCGCCTCCCTTGTAATAATAAGGAGCACTAATATTGCAACAATATAAGCTAATGTAAACTCCTTTTCTTCCTGCGGAAGCGGCTGTTCTTCCAGCAGATAGGAAATCTCTATCAGCCCTGAGCCCTCTGCCATTTCAACCGAAGTCCTTGAGTTCGTGGAAGAGACCAGCTCAGGCCGGGGCGAAAATTCCCCTATTGTTGTATAGGGGGGCATATACACCCTTGTTTTTGCCCCTTCCGGGGGAAGCACCCTGAGCTTCCAGCCCCCATCCTCCTTTTCCGTGAGCATGCTGCTTGAAAACGAGAAAGTCGCAAATCCCAGCTTGCCCGGAGTTATGCCTGCCGTATCGTTTTCCATATAATATGTGCCCCCCACAATCCTGAATTTGGCTGCATCCCCGGGCAGGGCCACTTCTGCACTTTCCCCTCCCTCAATTGAAAGCGTTATTTCTGCAAAGCCCGCCCTGTCCACATCCACAGTATAGATCATGGACGCATGGGCCAAACACATTGCAAATATTAGCAAAAGCACCTGCCTGTTCATGCTTGTTCACACCTATTCCAGCGAATTGATATATAATGTTCATGTTTTTAGTTCTTTGGTCTTTGCGGGCCGGAGGCAATGAAATGAAAAATATGATGTTGCTGCTCATGGCGTTCTGCCTGTTGGCAGTGCCCGTGTTTGCAGAAGAAACCGGAAACCAGGAAGCCGTAGATGCTGCGGCCGAGGAACAGGTAGGTGCTCTCCCAGGGGAAATTGGGTATGGGTTCCAGAGGTTCTTTGAGGATGTAGATCTTTTCTTGACATTTGACAAGGCTGAAAAGGCAAAGAAGCATGCTGGATATGGAAAGCTGAGGGCAATGGAAGCACAGGCCCTGGCTGAAGAGGCCCAGGAGCAGGAAGCCCAGGGAAATGCTGACAAATCCAATAAGCTTATGAAGCAGGCCCAGGTTCTTGCAGAGGAGCATGCCCATTCAGCCGAAGAGGCGCATAAGCACCTTGAGGAAGCACTTGAGGAAGGAAACGCTGATGAGGAAGATGTGGAAGAGGTGGAAAGCGAGCTCCACACAAACATAGTGGTCCTCCAGGGAGTGTATGAGAAGGTCCCTGAGCCAGCAAAGGAGAGCATTTTGATGGCCATAAACAACTCCATTGCGAACCAGGAAAGGCATGAAGCTAAGGTACAAGCAGCTGTCCGGAAGGGCCCCCATGCGAATGAAGATGCAGTGGGAGACCTTGAGGATGTGGATGAAGAACTAGAGGAAGAGGAAACTGAAGAATCCGAAGCTGGAAACGGCCAAGGAGCCCAGGTGCAGGCAAATGAGTCAGCAGCCCCTCAAAAGGGAAAGCTTACAGGCTTGGTCGTTCCCAGTGAAGAAACCGAAGGCGGGGAAGGAGTAGAAGATGATTTCTGCGAAGTTGATGCAGATTGCAAAGAAGGCGAAGTCTGTGAAGAAAACCTTTGCGTAGAGCTTGAAGAAGAGTAATTTGGCATGGAATACCACCTATCTTTAAGGGCTGGGGAAGGTGCCCAGGCACGTTGGCTCTTCCCTGGTTCCTCTTTTTATTATATTTTTACATTCTTCTCTTTTTCCGCCAACAATACGTTCTTGTGGTATTTCCTGAACTCCTCCGGTGCTTCTGTATGCATAATCCAGGCATCTGTAGCCATATTGCTGCCGGCATCCGGTTTTGGAAGGAGGATTACACCGGAAACGCACATAAGAAAGCTTTTTAAAGTTATTCATTTATTGAATTATTCAGTAGGTGAATATAAATGAAGTTTATAGGAAGAAAGCCGGAAATGGAAGAACTGAAAAAACTGGAGAAACTTTCAAGAAACAAGCTTTTCCTGGTAGCGCTTTATGGAATCAGGAGGGTCGGGAAGACAAGGCTCCTCCTGGAATTCATTGGGGACAAAGGGCTTTATTTTTTCGTCAACCGGAATAAAACTTCAGAATCCCTGCTGCGCGAATACGCTTCTTTATTGAAGCAGAGAAAGGTGCTGGCCAGGCTGGAGGATGTATCCAGCTGGGAGGAGTTCTTCAAGGTGCTCATCGAGCGGTTTAACGGAGCCATTGTTTTTGATGAATTCCAGAATTTTTATGCAATAGACCCGTCAATTATGGGGGTTCTGCAAAAAACTGCAGATTTGCATGAAAAAAAAGGGAACCTGGTGCTTTTTTCCGGTTCCCTGCTTGGGCTGCTAAAGAAGTCGTTCCAGGATTCCCGGGAGCCGCTCTACGGGAGAGTAAAAAAATCAATCAGGCTTAACCCGCTTCCCTTTGATTCCATAGTGGAAATGTGCAAAACCCTGAAGCTGTCCCCGGAGGATACAATAAAGGCTTATTCCATTTTCGGAGGATATCCAAAATATTATGTTTCCATTGAAGACTTTGATTTAGGCGGGAAGCCGTTTGAAAAGATACTGGATGAGTTCTTTTTTATCCCAAATGCTGCCCTGGAAGAGGAAGTAAAGCTCATCCTGTACCAGGAGTTTGGGGGGAGGAGCGGGATTTATTATTCAATACTTGAAGCAATAGCGACAGGAAACAATACAATCTCCTCTATAGCAGCATACCTGAACAAGCCCGTGCCTTCAATCACGCGCCAGGTTGATGAGCTTAAAAATTATTTTGAAATTGTCCGCTTTGTGAAACCCTTTGAGGGGAAAAGGGGAATTTATGGGATATCCCACCCCCTCATCAGGTTCTGGTTTGCATATATCTACAAAAACTATTCCGAGTATGCAAAAAAGTCCCCGGATTTCATAAGGAAAGTCAAGACTGACCTTAACTCTTTTTATGGCCGCTCTTTTGAAACAGTGTGCTCTGGTTTCGTTTCTAAAAAGCTGAAGCTGGAGGAATCTGGAAGGCAATGGGGCAAAATCCCCAAACCGGCCGGAGGGGGCCAGTATGAGATTGACCTGGTCGGGGTTTCCGGAAAAACCATCTATTTCTGTGAATTCAAATGGAAAGAGCTTGATTATTCCAGGGCCCTCCAGGCTCTGGAGAAGCTGAAGAAAACATCTGCCTTTATGGAAACAAATCTAAAGCCCAGGTACTGCCTTGTTGCAAAAAACATCAAAAACAAGAAAAAACTGAAAAAAGAAGGATACCTGGTTTTTGACATGGACGATTTTGGGCTTTGAATCCGCCAAGCTCCAGTCATAGTTCCAGCTTCTTCCCTTTTTCCGGCAGCAATACGTTCTTGTGGTATTTCTTGAATTCCTCCGGTGCGGAAGTGTGCACCGGAAACCTACCTTCCCTTTCTTTATAAAGCAGGAATCAGCAGTATTTCCCGGTGCTGGAATGGAAAATGAGTTTTCGGAAACAATTAAATATCCCGGTTGCGGAATTGAGCCCATGGCCAAAGCAGGCAAGGGGAAAGTGCTTGAATACGATGTAATAATCGAGCAGGATGAGAATGGGGTTTACGTAGCCCACGTGCCTGAATTGCCCGGCTGCCATACCCAGGGAAACTCACTAAAAGAGGTCCTGGAAAACGCTTCTGAAGCAATCGAGCTCTACCTGGAGCACGCAAAAGGGAAGATTGAGCACCCCATGAAGTTTGTGGGCGTAAAGAAGGTACCTGTTTCTAAGGCGGCAAGCGCATGAAGCTCACCCCCATAAGCCCTAAGAAACTGATTAAGGTTCTTGGCTTTCTTGGCTACTCCCAAGTCCGGCAAAAAGGCTCCCACATAATTCTAGAGCACAAGGAAACCCGCAAAATTACAGTAGTTCCTATTCATGCCGGCCAGGAGATAAGCGTGGGGTTCTTGAGCATGATTCTGCGCGAGGTTGGCCTTTCCAGGGAAGAGTACTTCAGGCTGCTCAAGAAGGCCTAGAGTTCCAGTGTCTTCCCTTTCTCAGGAATCAATACGTTTTTGTGGAATTTCTTAAACTCCTCAGGGTTATTAGTATGCACCGGAATCAAAACTTCCGGATTAATCTCCTTAATTATCCTTTCCAAATCCTTCCTGGAAGCGTGCCCGGAGCAGTGCGCTTTATGAAATTTAATCCCAAAGTGAGACATCCACGCTTCCCAGCGCTTTTTCTCTTCCTCGTTCCCCTCGCCTTCCAAAAAGTGCTCAGAACTGGAGTAAATAAAGTCCGCTTCAGAAGGCTGCAAATAAACCAGTTCAATCAAGCGGTTGAAATTCAAATGAACTAAATACTCTGAAGGCTTCTTCTTTATGTCCTCATAAGTAACCATATTCCCCATAAATTCCCTTTCCCATACGTAATAGTCTTTTTCACAGAAGGTGCAGGATTTCGCCAGCCTGAAATACACCCTTATGTTCCTGTCTTTCATCACATCCGGGAGCACCGGGACCTTCTCCTTCATCTGCTTCACCAGATAGGCAAGCCGGGTATCAACCACCAGCTTCCGCCCGTTCGCCTTTGCAGCCCTGTAGAAGCTCATAAACCTGTCTATATTACTCATTGAGAAGTACCCGAGCACCAGTCCCGGGGCCCTGGAAACAATGCCTGAAACCCGCTCCTCCACTTCTTTTTCGGTAAAATTATGCTCGGGCTCCTTTTCCATCCGTGTGCCTTCGCATATAAGCGCATACGGCGTTGCCTCTTTTGCCTTTTGTATAAATTCCTCAGTCATGTCCTTCCTTGGGCCATGAATCCTGAAATCCCCGGTATATACAATGTTCCCCTTGCTGCCCTTGATTATGAACCCGTAAGCCCCCGGAACAGAGTGCTCCACATGGATGGGCTCTACCTCCAGGTGCTTCACCCTGAACTTCTCCCCTGACCTGAAGTGCCTTATGCTTGAATGCGTGCCTATATTGAAGAATGAAGGGTAGAGCTTATGGTATATCTCTGCCAGCCTGTGCGTCCCGTGCCCCATGTAAACCGGAATCCCCTCATCCAGGAAATGCAGATGGCCTATATGGTCCGAGTGGATGTGGCTTATGATTACCCCGTCCACGTCCGGCTCCCGGTACTTCATCCTGGTCCTCTCCAGCATCCTCCTGGAATATAGCTTCGGGACCTCAGGCACCAGCCCAAACTCAAAATAAACCTCCAATCCGTTTGCTGCCCTCGGCTGCAAATACTCCCAGAAATACTCCTCCCCAAAGTTGAACTCCTCCCCGAAGTCCAGGTAAACCTTAGCCCTCTTGTCTTCCAGGAGTATTTTGTTCCCTCCTATTTCCCCAGCGCCACCATAAAATGTCAGGCTGACCATGCAACCCCTTCAATCTTAAAATTAAAAAAGAGAGCGCGGCCTTCGCACTTTTCAATATTGGCATTTACTTATAAGTAGAATCTTTCTTTTTCTCAATCCGATAAACAGTTATCTCTTTGGCCTTCGTGTTTACATGGTAACAAACCCGGTATTTTCCAATGCGGATTCTAAAGCAGTCTTCCAGGCTTTCTATTTTTGCAAGGTCAAAATCCCGGGCAGGCCAGGGATTTATCTCAAGAACTTCAAAAACCGAATATATCCTTTTCCTGGCCTTTTCATCCAATTGTTCAAATGATTTCTGAGGTTTTTTGCCAAGCAGAACCCTGAACATGGGAAAACTCCTAAACAGATTTATACTCTGCCCTGGAGCCTTTAAGGGCATCCTCAAGGTCCTTCAGGTGCTCTTTAAACTCTTCATCTGAAAGTTTCTCTGTGGGTATCACTGCATGCTCAAGAACTGAGAGGTCTTTCTTTATGTCCTTTAGCTCTTTGTAAATCATGTCCAGGGTTACATTTTCTCCCATTGGCTTTCACCTTGATTTTATTGCTCAAACAGCGTTTAAATACTTAATGGGGGGCAAGTTTCCGGTGCTTCCACTAGGCATTTTCCCGGTTTGTCCTGATTACAGTGCCGATATTTTAATTGGTTTGCCAGGCAGGTTTCCACTGTTTTCCTTACTCCGGACTA
>JBKHJL010000037.1:0-7427 GCA_046538155.1 Candidatus Micrarchaeia archaeon | reverse complement strand
TGCAAAAAAACAAGCAGGGAAAAAACCTGCAAAGAAATCCTCCAAGAAAAAGAAGGCTAAAACACCCTCCAAAAAACCCAAAGTAAAGCGCTCTGCCGCGAGGTCTGCAGTAAGAAAGGCAGTTGCAAAGCGGGGCAGCAAGAAGAAAACTCAAAAAAGGAAGGCAAAGGCAACGCCGAAAACAAAAAAACCGGCAGCCCCGGAAATGAGAGAAAAAAAGCCAGGTGCGCCTGAAAGAAAGCCCCTTGATAAGGGAGAGATTTCCAGGCTTCTTTCTGATGCATATGCCCGCCACGTGATTATAGAGGCAGGAGGAGAACACGCCCTTGAAATAGTCCGGGGATTCTCCAACAACACGAGCGATGAGGAAATCTCAAAGAAGCTCAAGATAAAGATAAGTGATGTGCGCGCCACCCTTAACAAACTTCATTCGTTGGGGATTGTGGAGTATTCCCGCTATAAGGATTCAGAGACCGGATGGTTCTCATATTTCTGGTGCCTGAATACCGGGCGCATGAAAACATGGGTAAATGAAAAAGTTGAGGAAGAGCTCAGGAATTTTGATTTCAGCGACGGAGAATATTATTTCTGCCCCAGCTGCGGCGGCTCCAGCATCCACGATTTTGTTTCGGCTTCGGATTATGGGTTCAGGTGTCCCGCATGCAGCTCCACACTGGATTTTCTTTCCGAAGAAAAGGCACAAACTCTTTTCCCCACCATGACATTGCGGAAGCCGCGGCTCTGACCAAAAGGTAGGCAGATGAAGGAAATTTTTGAAAACGTATTTGAGCACGAAGGCAGGATTTTGACCAGGAACAGGGTGCCGGGAAAGCAGGTCTATGGGGAACGACTTCTCCAGGTGAAAGGGAAGGAATACCGGGCCTGGAACCCCCGCCGCAGCAAGCTATGCGCAGCCATCAAGAACGGCCTGAAAAACAACCCAGTAAAGCACGATTCAGAAATCCTCTATCTCGGGGCGTCTACCGGAACAACTCCTTCTCATCTTTCTGATGTGCTCACTGATGGAGGAATTTATGCAGTGGAAATATCCGCACACTCCATGAAGTTCCTCCTGCGCTTCTGCGAAAAAAGAGAAAACGTCATTCCTATTCTTGCCGATGCCCGCCAGCCAGAAAACTACCAGGAAATTGGAGAGGTGGACATAATATATGAAGATGTGGCTTCCCCAGAGCAGGCAGACATCCTTCTTAAAAACAGCAGGATGTTCCTGAAAAAAGGGGGATACGCAATGATTGCAATCAAATCCCAGAGCATTGATGTCACCCAGAGTCCTAAGGAGACCTACCGCAGGGTAAAAGAGGAACTTTCAAAAGAGCTGGAACTGGTTGAAGAAGTGGGCCTGGAACCCTACGAGAAGGGCCATCTGTTCCTGGTTCTCAGGAAAACATAAGGACTATTTTTTCTTTTTTTGGAAAAGGGAATAGTCTGTGAATTTTTTGAGTGTCTTTATTGCAGCATCAGGGGAGCCATAAGTTGGTATCCCGTAGCTGTCCAGCACCCTCCTGTTTTCCCCTGTGTATTCTCCCCCCACTGCAACGACCACAACCGGCTTTTTTCTCCTGTCTGATTCTTTTATCAGGACATCTATTATGCGGGAATCCACAGCAGGGGCCTGGAAGAGGACTATCACGACAACTGAATCAATGTTGCTGTCTTCCATCATCGCCCTGAGCGCTTTCCGGTAAATCTCGGTTCCTGAATCTGCCACAATGTCCAGGGGGTTTGTTATGTTTACATATGGTGGGAGAGACTTCCTTAGCTTTTTGCTGGTTTTTTTGCTGAATTCAGCAAGTTCCATTCCATGTTCTTCAACTGCATCAGCGGTAAGCACACCAAGACCCCCCCCATCTGTGAGCACCCCGACTTTTTTTCCTGCCGGCTTTGTCTGGCTGAACATGTTTGCAACATAGAACAGCTCAACAACAGAATCCACTTCTATTGTTTTGCTTTCCCGGAATGCTGCCTGGTAGGCAAGGTAGTTCCCGGCCAGGTTTCCGGTGTGTGATTTTGCCGCTTCCCCCGCAGCCTTTCTTTTTCCTGCTTTAAGTGCAATTACTGGTTTTTCCGGATTCACTTTTTCAAGGGCTTCAAGCAGCTTCTTTCCGTCCTTTGTCCCCTCCAGGTAAAGCAGGACCTGCTTTGTCTTTTTGTCTTTTCCAAGGTATTCCATCAAATCTGATTCAGATATTGTTGTTGCGTTTCCATAGGAAACAAACTTGGAAAACCCAACATTGTAATACGAAGCAAGGTCAGCGATGCAGGTTCCTACTGCCCCACTCTGGGAGATCAGGGAAATGTCCCCAACCCTGGGCCTCCCGGATTTGTAGAATGGGAAGAATATGCTGTCAACTCTTTTTTCCGGGTTCATTACGCCCAGGCAGTTCGGGCCGATCATTGCCATTCCGTGCTTCAATACGATTTTTCCTAATCGTTCCTCCAGTTTCTTTTCCCCGATTTCCCCAAATCCTGCGGAGAGCACTACAATCCCCTTTACTCTCTTTTTTCCACATTCCTCAGCAAGTTTTGGTATTATTGGCGCAGGGACTGCGAAGATTGCCAGGTCCACCGGTTTCTTTATGTTTCCCACGTTTGGATAGCATTTAAGCCCGAGCAGCTCTTCGTATTTTGGATTTACTGGATATATTTTCCCCTCATACCCCCCGTCAACCAGGTTTTTCATGATTACGTTGCCCAGCTTGTCCGGGTTTTCTGATGCCCCGATTACTGCGATTGATTTCGGGTTGAAAACATATTTGAGGTTATTGAGGTCCTTTCTCATTTTTCATACCTCACATCCACGATATCATATCCCTTTTCATTGAAGACAACCGGGTTGAGGTCCAGTTCTTTCATGTCTTCCTTGGTTATCATCTTTGATGTTTTTTGCATGAGCGAATAAAGCCTTTTCATGTTTATGGGTTTCTTCCCCCGCGTTCCGGTTATGAGTGGGTGCGACTTCAGTTCGCCTACCATCTCTTTTACGTCTTCTTTGCTCACCGGGCATATCCTTGCGGTTATATCCTTGAAGACTTCAACGTATACTCCCCCCAGTCCCAGGATTATCATATGGCCGAATTGGGAATCTTTCTTTCCCCCGATTATCAATTCTGTTCCCTTCCGTGCCATCTTCTGCACCAGCACCCCCGTTACCCTGTGTTTTTTTGCCCCCTCTATTATGTCTTCATAAGCATGGCGCAGCCTTCTTCCGTCCCTTATCCCAACTTTAACCCCGCCAACATCTGTTTTGTGGGAAATCTCAGGGGAAACTATTTTCAGTGCAACAGGATACCTCAGCTTGTTTGCAATGGTCAGGGCCCCCTCCTCGCTTTTTGCAATTCCGTAGGGAAGCGGGGATATCCCGTATTTCTCCAGCATCCTGAATTCCGGAAGAGAGAGGTTTTTTCCCATATTCCTGTTAATTCTACAAATATTTTAAATTCGCCGGTGCGGTATCCTCTTGCAGAAGGGCACATGGGAGTTCTATGTAACCATGGTTACAATGACACCAGCCGCCCCAACCCCTATTAATCCTTTTTACGGATATCCCCCCATGAGAATACACTGCCTTGGAGCCGGCCAGGAAGTGGGCCGCAGTTGTTTCCTGGTTGAAACCGACCAGCGCGTACTCTTTGATTACGGCATGAAGATTTTTTCTAAGGAAAAGAAGGTAAACATGTTCCCAATACCCTACCAGGGAGACCTTGATGCGATGTTCCTTTCTCATGCCCACCTGGACCACAGCGGATACATTCCCGAACTTTATACCCGCCCTCCCATGCACTGGTTCGCCACACCGCCCACTCTTGAGATTTCTTCTCTTCTCTGGGCGGATTCTATGAAGATAATGGGCGACAAGGCACCCTACACCGCAGAGCACGTGAGCCGCGCAGAAAGCAGGTTTGCTCCTCTTCTTTACAACCAGGCTCTTTCCCTTGGAAAGACCAACTATACACTTTTGGATGCGGGCCACATCCTGGGTTCTGCAATGGTTAAGGCGGACTACGAAGGCAAATCCCTGCTTTATTCCGGGGATTTTAAGATGGGGGATACTCGCATGCACAATGGGGCTGCTGCCCCACCCGAAGTTGACTGCCTGATACTTGAAAGCACTTACAGCAACCGCGAGCACCCCGACAGGATGGAGCTGGAGCGCGCCCTTGCCTCCCGCATAAAGGAAACAGTGGAAGAAGGGGGGACCGCACTTCTTCCTGCCTTTGCAGTTGGCCGCTCCCAGGAGCTCATTTCTGTGCTCCGTGCCCATCTCCCGGATGTGCCCATCTTCCTTGATGGGATGTCTAAGGCAGTAACCAGGATTTATCTGGACAATGATGACTATATGCGGGACCCGGAGCAGTTCAGGGAGGCTGCCGATTCTGTCACTTTTGTGGAAAGTTTCAGGCGGAGGAAAGCAGCCACTCTGGAGCCAGGAATAATCATTTCAACTGCCGGAATGATGGAAGGGGGGCCAGTCCTTTCTTACCTGCAGCACCTCCATCCTTCTTCCCACCTTATTTTTACAGGGTATAATGTAGAGGGCACCAATGGGTGGAGAATTCTCAACCAGAACAAGGTGGTTATTGACGGTTATGAGCTTGAGGTTTCCCTACCTGCAGAATACATGGATTTCAGTGCACACGTAGGCCGCTCCGGTCTCATTGATTTTGTCAAAAAGGCAAATCCCCAGAAAATAATCCTCAATCACGGGGATGACACTCCAGGATTTGCAGAGGAGCTCAGGGAAATGGGCTTTGATGCATCTGCCCCGAAAAATGGGGATTCTTTCACTGTTTAGCCCCTACCGTATGCTCCAGTATTTTTTGTTTTTTATGAATTTTTTCTGTTCTTCAAGAAGGTCCAGAAGCAGCGCATCCTCTTCCCGGTGGAGCCTCCTGAGGATGCGGTCTGCAGTTTTTACCCCTATCCCGTAAACAGTAAGCGCAAGCAGCCCCCTTTTCCCATATGCCCGCAGTATCCCTGCCGCATGCCTTTCTTCTGCTTCTGTTGCATATCTTGTTACCGGGACCAGCGCCTTTCTCCTGCACTTGTGGCATTTTGGCCAGTCCTCCACGCTTTTTAGTTTTGCCATCCTCACTGCTCCACAGTTAAGGCATTTTAGTGTAAGTTTCTTGTTTTCCAGTTCTTCCCTGAAAGTCCTGAGCATTGATTCCCTTGGCTCAAATCCCCCTTTTCCAGCTCCTTTTCCCAGCCTTGCAACCCCTGCTTCAGCAAGGGGGGAGAGTTTTTTGTTTTTTTCTATATTCAGCCGGTATTCTCCTTTTTTTATTTTTTCAATAAGTTCCTCTGCCCTCTTTCTGTCCAGCCTCCTCCTGAATATCGCCTCCACCGCCTCTCGGTATACCGGGCTCCTTTTCATGAACCTGATGAATCTCCCGCTAACTTCTGCATTTTCCCCGAACAGCCCAAACAGTCTCCCCACATGTATGAAGCTCATCCTCAGCAACGGGGTTCCCTCAAGCGCCCTTTCCGCCTCTGCCCCAACGTCTGCAATATTGAACAACTCCTCCACCCATTCTTCTGCAATCGGATATGGGAATTTCAGCATTATCCTGTATGGGTCGGCAACTGCATGCACTTCAAACCTCAATTTTTCCCCAAGCTTTTTTGCAAATACCCGTGCCAGCAGTTCGTTCACTCTTGTTCCTGCGCAGCAGTGGGCAACTGCCACATCCCCCACAATCTCTATTTTTATTTCATTTTTTCCCGGCGCCCCCTTTATTTTTTCCCGGCGCCCTGCAGCCTCTCTTGCCACCTCCCATTCCACTGGTATCTCTTCCCCAATCCAGTCAGGAATAACAAAGTCTGCCCCAGGTGAGGGTTCTGCAACTATCTCGTTTTCTCCCACTTCAACAACTGTCCATACTTTTCCCCTGGAAGAAAAGGTTTCCCCCGGAGCCAGGTTGACCACAAAAACCTCATCCAGGGAGGCAATTATCCTGTTGCTTATCCTGTCCCTCAGCTTGAATTTCCTCTCTTTTGGAATCGTGGTAAGGTTGTAGAAGTAGTATTCCCTCCCGTGTCTCCTAAGTATTACCTGCCCCTCTTCCAGAATAACGAGTTTTTCTTTCTCCAGCTGCTCCAGCACATCCCTGAACCTTTCCCTGCCCATCCCGAATGCATAAGCATTTTCAAGCACCCTGAACATCTCCTCTTCTTCCATCCTTCCATTGTCCATCAGAAGCCCCACTGCCTGATGTGCAACCACATCCCCTGCCCCCCTTACTGCATTTCTTGGCTCCAGGTATCCCCCCTCCCATTTTTTTACAATGGCATTTGCTTCAAAATAATCATCAATGTCTCCGGCAATAATCTTACCCCTTGGAATGCGCCCTACTCCATGCCCGCTTCTCCCTACCCTCTGGACCATCCTTGCAACCTGCCTTGGGGACCCAAACTGTATTACTTCGTCCACGCCCCCGATGTCCAGCCCAAGTTCCAGCGATGAAGTTGCAATAAGCGTATGTATTTTTCCCTCCTTGAATTCCTTTTCCGTGTTTATCCTGAGCCCTGCAGAAAGCGACCCGTGGTGCACATCTATGTTTTTTGTTTTCAGGTTAAGGTAGGTTGCCACTGCCTCTGCTGTGCTCCTGGTGTTCACAAAAAGCAGCCTCTGCTTGTCTCCTATTACTCCCAGCAGCTTCTCAAATGCCTTTTCATCTCCCCCGTAGCTTTTTACTACTGAAAGTTCCATCTTTCTCTTTCTTTCCCTTGCCGCAATCTCAAATGCCCTTTCTTCCCCGCACAGCAGCTTTCCTGCTTCTTCCTCATCCGGGATGGTTGCGCTAATCCCAATCCTCCTGAATTCTGAAATCATCCCCAGCCTCTCAAGGGCCATGGACAGCTGCGCCCCCCTTTTGTTGTCTACCAGTTCGTGCAGCTCATCCACAATGACATATCTCACGTTTGCAAGGTGCTTCCTCAGCACTTTCCCCACTAGGATTGCCTGCAGTGTTTCCGGAGTAATTATCAGCAGCTGGGGGGGCTTCCTGCTCTGCTTCGCCCTCTCGCTCTGAGGTGTGTCCCCATGCCTTACCGCATGCGTAATCCCCGCGTGCTCTGCCCACCATTCCACTCTTTTGCAGATGTCCCGGTTTAGTGCCCTCAAAGGGGTTATGTACAATGCAGAAATCCCTTTTTTCCCATGGATTTTTTCCAGCACCGGAAGCAGCGCCGCTTCAGTTTTTCCACTGCCAGTGGGAGCAACCACTAAGGTATTTTTCCCGGAAAGAATAAGCGGAATCGCTTTCTTTTGCACCGCAGTGGGCTCAGGAAAGCGCTCCTTATAAAGTTCTGAAATTGTTTTTTTCATGAATATTATGTGGTTTTTCTGACCGAGCCCACAGGTTCTCCCGTAAAGAGGCTGATTTCTACCTCTTTACTGCCTACTT
>JBKHJL010000009.1:0-31704 GCA_046538155.1 Candidatus Micrarchaeia archaeon | reverse complement strand
GGATAACATGGTAAATGCTTCCATCATCATAAATCTCTTCTCTTCCTTCCGGTCCTTTTTTCGTGACTCCGGCATACACAAGGTCCCTTGCCTGTGCTTCTATTAGCTGCTGGGATTCCCGCTGGGCATCTAATGCAGCGCCATATTTTGCAGGATCAGCTTCTCCGGAAAAACATTCTTCTATATTTTTGAGCACATGGGGCTCCAGTTCCCCTACTCCATAAAGCGACTCTCCAATCATGGCTCCAGCACTTTCATGAGTATTTGACAAAGTACCAAGAGCCTTTTGGGTAAGTGCGGGATCGGTTCCGGCGGCAGTGGAAGCAACCATCGCCTGTGCATACTCAGCAAAAGCAAGACTATCCGGTGATGGAATTTCGGTTCCCATGCCCGTGTTAGCTGTGGCATCAACGAGCACGTGCCCTAAGTGAGCAAGGTTTGAGTGTTCAATCAGTCCCCCACTGCCCAGTTCATCAATCCCTTTTCGATAAACTTCTGCAGCAAGACGCAACTCTGATTGTGGTATTTCTTCCCCGGCTATTGCACGCGTTTGTAATCCCATGACCCATTCTGTTGTCGCTTCTTCATCAAATAAATTTGTGCCTCCACCTTCCTGTAAATCTTCTGCACGCAGGATTAATCCGGGGACATCTCCCTCAGAAATCTCCGGATGGTCCAACTCCACACTGGCGCTGGTATAACTTATCTCCTCACCTACTGATACCCCAAACTTTTCCTGCATCTGCTCAACTGCGTTTTCACATCCCTCAAGTAAAGGGCTTCCCTCTTCAGAAAGTTGCTTTAGGACAATATTGGCAGAGTTGTTATAAATAATAAGTGTCGGAGTCACGCCAATCTCTGATGTATACTTAGCTGCTTCCCCCCTGCCTTCCACAGTCTGGTCAAAACGCCTCTCCATCCTTTGACCTGATGCAGGATCAACATGCGTTATAACTATTTCCCCTGTTTCCGGATCTGTTTTACGCTCGAATTCTAATCTAGCCAGCGCATTTCCTGCCCACTCCATCACTTCAGATGCTGCCTTATCATACATCTTTTCCCTAATACTACTTGTAACCCCTTTGAAATCCCCCCAACCGTAGGCAAGCCATGAAAGAAGAGGGGAACTTGTCAGAATTTTTGTAAGAATAGCATTTCCCAGTATGCCCATCAGTGTTCCAAAAACTTTCCCCCCACCCGGTCCTTTTCCATTTTCATCAGGCATCAAACCATACCTATGCAAACCTTCGGTATCCGGCCCCAGGCTCATTACTCCCTGTGGCGCTCCAGGGGCCAAGTCAGCTCCACTTGCTCCTCTCCCAGCTTCCTTTGTATCGCCTCTCTCCCCTACTGTCTGGACAGCGCTTGTATCTGCCATAGCCACTCTGCCTTCTTTTGCCGCTTCTCCTGCTTCATCCGCATCATCTTTTGTTTTTTTAGATCCCTTCATGCCATCCTTTAGCATCTTAACTTTATCACCTACATCAAACGTTTCTTTTCCAATTCCACGCGATGCACTGACTATTCCTGAAATTATAGATGTCGTATTAAACGTCATTCCCCTTGCCCTGATTGCCCTCATTGGAGCCCTCTTGAACCTGGGCGTGTAAAGGGAAAACATCCTGAATGGGTTTCTTCCTGTTGCAAACATTGCTGCTGAAAGGAGGGCAAATATAACCATTACAGGGAAGCACAAATCAAAAGTAAATGCAGTTCCGATTACCTGGGGCTGGGCAGGGATGGAAATCTCCTGGACCGCAGGATATATATTGAAAAATTCCCCATCTACATATGCCTCTTCGGGCCATTCCCCCGCAGGACCTTCCCCACAGGGGGAAACGTCAGTGTAGTGCGATATAGCATTATCGCTGAGGCATACCGGGAGCAGGCATCCCTCTGTTATATTTGCACAGCAAAATGTAAAGCGAAGCCTGCACCCCACTTCATCGCAGATTTCGTATTCAGAATAATCAAATATCGCCTTTCCGTCTTCACCTGTAACAATCCTGCAGGTGGAAGTTTCGCTTCCGTCCGAAGGAACAACCTGGATAAATATGGTGGCATCCTCCACAAGGGTGCGGTTGCCAAACTCTTCTTCCACAAAGAGCACAGCACTGACTGTTTTTTCATCAATATCCGGATCCAGGAACATGTTTGAAACTATGGAATCCTCCTGGGGGCACCCTTCGCAATATGACATTGGAACAGCCTGGATAAATCCAAACTGGGAATTTGGGCTGTATAATTCAGCCTGTAATAGGCACTCCCCTTCTACACAAACCCATCCGGTTTTACAAGGGGGGTCACAGGGAATTTCCGAAGGGTCCATGCACTCCCCTTCATGGCAGATTTCTCCATCAGGACAATCTCCATCATCGCTGCATTCAATTGTGCAATCCTGTGTCTCCGGATTCCATTCTCCGCCCTGCTCTACGCAATCCGCTTCCTCCGGACTCATGCAGGCATTATTCTGGCAGACTTCTCCATCAGGACAATCTCCATCTGAACTACAAAACAAGGGACCTTGCCCTGCGGGTTCAATTTCCTTGCAAAAGCCCTCCACACACTCATATCCGCTGGGGCAGTCCACTGTTTCCTCACAGGGAATTTCATCAGATTCAAAACAAAATTCTTCAATGCAAACCTGCCCTTCTGGACAATCTGAATCCTCTTCGCAGGTCGGGGTTCCTGGCTCCTTGCATATTCCAGCAACACACTCCTGTTCCCCGGGGCAGTCCTCATCAGAATCACAGGTAATAATTCCGCCTTCTCCTTCCCCTGCTCCTCCTTCTTCCCCCGGGCCAAATGCACCTCCCCCAAAAAGAAAAACGAGTATAAGCAATATTATTATGGCCCCGCCGGCCAGGTGTTTCCTGTCCATGTTTCTACCTCTCTCTCATCATATTTAAATCATTTTACTAATCCATGGGACCGAATGGCTGATCTGCCATCTCCGGGGGTTGTATTATGTTCTCCATTTCAATCGGCTCATGGGTAACCCTGCACGAAAGCCGGTAATTGCTTACCGGGGGATAATACCCGCAGAACGAATCAAGGAGCCCTGCTGTGGGGTCGCACTGCACCTCGGGGTCCCCATCTGTAGGGAATACCATAGGTGCAGCAGAGTACCCGTTAGTCTCCCGCTTCAGGTAAGTTACGTACGTATCATTGGCTGTGGGGAAGCAGAGCGGCTCATCGCTTTCAAGGGAGGCAATAACATCCCTGTATACGCTGGGGGTATTCTCCATGCTTGAAAACGGCACTTCCACGTATCCCTCTGTCCCGTTGTTGAATAGTATGCTACAGGCAAGACCTTCTGAATGGGGGTGGTCTGAAACAAACTGGCAGATATCTTCCCTTACGCATATTTCAGGCCATTTCTCGCTGCCCCCGCCATATCCATCGCAAAGCGGTCCATCCCCATTGAAACGCCCATTGCATAGTTCCTGGGGGTCGGAAGAGGTGCAGGGTATGCACTCGCACTTCTCCGAAACCATGACCTCATTGTAAAAGATTGTAAACTTATGCCCGGCAAAATTTCTGGAAGCGGTAAACATCCCTTCAAAAAATTCTCCCCGATAACCGGCAACTCCCTCATTTGTCTTAAAGCGAACACCCTTTGCATCCGATGAAGAGGATTCCCAGTCCCCGTATATTATCCCAAGGTAGCCGGACTGTGTCAGGTTTTCTGTATGTTGCCCCAGGTAATTCATCAATCTTCCTGCAGAAGCTTCATCCCAGCAGTTTCCTGAGCGGTCTATTGTGAAATCTGTTACCACCAGGGGTTTCCCGAACCTCTTTAGGGACATCTTCCCGAGCCAGGACATTTCAGAAAGAATATAATCAAATCTCTCTTCTTCCTTTGAAATATCACAGTACTCATCCCCGTCCCTCAGCACCATATTGACCGCTACAGTGTCTATGCTGTTAAGCATTGCAACATTGCAATCCAGTTCCGAATGCTCATCATGCTCCCTGCAGGGAATTTCATATTCAGGGTCATCTGTTTTAGTGTACTGGAAAAGAAGGGATATCTCCCTAAGCCGCTCTTCCATGTCAAACTCCCCCACTGCTGAGCCAGGGGCAGCCCCATAACCAGTTGCAGCAGACACCATGCAGTTGGGGCAGAGGATTTGGGTGGATAGTGCCCTTGAACGGATTTTCCTGAACAGGTCGCTTCCCCCTCCATACCAGCACCCGAAATCGGCTCCGCAGTCGGTTGGCGTTTCCGCAACTACCAGTATCGCGGCCCCCTCGTTCATTATTGTGTTTCCAAGGAAGCTTCCGGGGAAAGAAATCCACCCATTGTCATCAGAGCAGGGATAAGGGTCATCGCTCCCGCTGCAGTCCCCGACAGCTTCAAAAAGATATGACCTGAGGCTGAAAAGTTCCAGCACCATGTCTATGTTTGCCTTATTATCTTCAGGAAAAAGATACAGGAGATCATAATTATCATCCAGGAGATTCTTTCTCCACAATAAATCATCTGTAGCAAATACAACTGGCTGGATATTCCTTTTCATGAGGCTCTCCAGCTTTTTGTTGATGTAATATGCATTTGGGCTGGTATATGGCTTGGCAGTGTTTACACCCGTATCCCCATTAACCTCTTTTCCATTGGGATACTCGCAAGACTGCCACGCGTCAACCCATCTCCACACAGAGCTTCCAAACTGGTAAGAGTTATATCCAAACATTCCCCGGGGGGCAAGAGCCAAATCCCCAAATATTCCGCTCTCGTCTGCATATTTGCTCATGCTGTAAACAGGGTGTGGAGTGGAGACCACCAAATCCGGGCAGTAGAGATTGGAATACATCTCCTCCCTATCATAAGAGTGCGGAGCAAGCTCTTCATCCGGGTTTTCAGGAAGCGCGGTAATTTCCTGCTTGGCCATGGTCAGGTATCCGCAGGATTCGCAGATTCCATACTCTTTCAGTTCCAGCCCGTTCCCCCTCCTGTTGACCAGGCACTTACCAAATGCCCATCTGGGTTCGTTGTCCACGGTTACCCTCCTTGGTTCCACGACCAGATATGCTTCAGAAGCGGAAACACAGTCATCTTCTGTCCCCATAGGGAAATGTCCCCCTGACTTCCATTGGTAGCACCTCAGTTCTCTTCGGTCTTTATTACTTACTGATGTGTCTCCTCCTGCTAAACCTACATGTCCCAGATACTCACAAAAACTATAGCCCGTATCATAATCCCCTGGAGTTCCAATTATCAGGTCTTCTGTGTGCTCAGTGAGCGGACCGCCATCCCCAGTATCAAATCCCCAGATTCCCACTCGGTCTTTGCCATCATCACTGTAACAGACATGAACATACTTCTTATACTCCGCTCCAATACAATTCTCTATTATCCTGGGCATGTGCTTCCCAGTGCCATAGGTATATGCATGGACATCCACCATCTGTGTGCATCCTTCTATCAGGCATTCCATCTTGCATGTTTCTGTGCCATCGCAACAATAAACATGCTCAACATCATTTTCATCAACAACAGACCACCAGTTAACCCCTGGCACGGCACTGCACGGATCCAGCAAAGCGGCAGGCCGCAGGGTGGGTTCCTGGTAGGGTGCTCCAATCTCACCCCAGCCCAACGATTCATAACTGGCAAGGTTATATCCACGGGTTGTTTCTGTCCCTCCTCCCACCTGCACAATCAACAAGGGAATCTCTGCGGGTATATCTTCTTCGCCCTCTCCAAAATCCACAGCATATTCACCGGCAGGCCCAAAAGGAACATTCTGCACCTTTGCAAAAGAGGGCAGGGAGGCAACAACTTCCGTATTGCCCCGCACATCAATCGGGGCGGAAAGCGGAACAGGTGCCTCTACTTTTTCAGAAGGTTTATCCCATGCATTCAGCTCTATCCCTGCAGAACCTGTGCACACCATCTGCCCGTTTTCATTTTTGCAGTCACAGAGTATGTCGCTTCCATCAACCCCTACGCACGCTCCCCTTTTGTAATCAAAGGTATTGCAGTACCCTGAAAGGCATTCTGTACCATCAAGGCATTCAAACTCAGCGCCTCCTTCTACACTTCCATCTGCAAGGATATTCCCTTCCTCGAATTGCCTGTTGTAAACAGAATGAAGGGAAAGCAGCCATGGGTATATCTGGTGCGGGTCTTCTTCTACTGTAAAAAAGGATGCCATGGCCCTTTCCCCGTCCCAATCCAGGAAAATCCCTTCATCAGAATAGGTTCCTTGCTGCAGAAATTGGGGGTATCCCTCCTCAGGGTTGGCAATATACTGGTAGAAAAGCAAATCATCCTCTAAATCTGAAGTGTCAGAACCCACTATCCTTGGGTTGCCGAATGTTGCACCATAGAGGATTGTTCCTTTTGCATATTCATCAGAACCAGAAGCCCTCAATGGACCCACCTCATCTCTATAGTATTCAAGAAACTCCACTCCTGGCCCAAAATCCGGATACCCATCCGGGAAGTTCTCCCTGTCCGGCGCATAGGCAAACGGGTTCCCTACCCTTTCACCTTCATATATCGAGAGGTAGGGGTTGTATGGCTCAACTTCTGCGCCATACCCGTAAATGGAAAGTGCGCACCTGGAGGCACAGTCAAAATACTGTGTGGATTTAATATTGGAATTTGCATTGCATACATACATCTTGTCTATTTTCGGCTGCTCATCTCCCACTGCCACATCTATGCAGAATCCACCAGAGCATATTTCGTCTTCTTCACAGTCCGCATCTAACTCGCACTCGGTACTAAATTCCAATGGCTTGCAGTATTTCCCTTCTTCCCCGGATACACAGCTTTCATCAAATGCACAGTCTGCCTCCTCTTCGCATGTCTGGAAGCAACTGCCCCCAACACATATCTCTCCTCCATGGCAGTAAATACCTACACAAGGGTCCCTGCAATACCCATAATCTTCCCATGGCAGTATAAAACATACCTCATCTTCACCGCAGTCTGCATTGGAAGTGCATTCGTCCGGATGCTCAGCAAAAACATCTGTCTTGCAGTACCCATTAAGGCAGGTTTCCCTTTTTCCGCAATCATCATCATTTGTGCATTCTGTGCCGGGTTCCAGGGGAACACACTGGGCCTGTACGCAGGTTTCATCCGGCTGGCATCGGACAAACATGCATGGGTTAACACAACCCCCCTCATAGCACACTTCTCCTTCTGCACAGTCCTCCTCAGAAAGGCACATTCCCGGAACGGCAGGATAACACTTTCCTGAATAGCACACTTCGTTTTCTCCACAATCCGCATCCGAGATGCAGGAGTCCGCCAGGCTTACGCCCATAAGAGAAATCCCTGATGACTGCTTTTCAGCAAATGTTTCTTCCTCAACAGCCTGTAATGAGCAAAGCTTGCCTCCGCCCTCAACACTATTTGGAATTGCGTAAACAAGATACCTGTCCACATATCCTCCGGAATTTAGCTCGCATGCCTGGTCTGTAATCGGGAAATAGTATTGTGCTTCTTCGAACTCCTGGAAAGAATCCCCCACCCCAAACCTGAATGTATTCAACGTTATTGTGTCAGAGTTCTCAACTTTTCTCAGGAAAAGGGATGTCATGTTCTGGACTTGGCACTCCGCATTCCACATACCAAGTGGCTCGTCCGGCTCTCCAGGGTCATATATCTCATTCTCATCGCTCGGCTCCTTGTGCGATTCGTCTTCTGCAATTGCACTCGGGTCTGGACGGGGATCGTAAAAGAAATTTCCGCAGAAAACACCCATGCAACTGGTATTGCAGGGATGTGTTTCTATACGCGGGCAGACAGGGGCTTCTTTGACTTCATCGTCCTCTTCCCAAGTGCAGATCAGTTCTTCCTCATCACATTCAACCCCTGTAATCGTCTGCTCAGTTCCTCCTTCATCAATACCCCTGCAAACCGGGTCCTCATCTCCTTCTGGAAATGCATCTTCATAATAACAGCAGAACTGGTATGTGGGTACAGCGCACCCCATAAGCAAAATCAGAAAGGCCGCACAAAGAATAACAAAAATCCTGTTTTCCATCATACCAACCTCCCAACCATACTTATAAAAGGCATTACGTCTCCTCCCAATATGGTTGTGGAATATCTCAAAAAGGTAAGCGTAAGCGCAAAAGCCACCATATTATTGTACAACAGAACCGTTTGCAGGTCTGCCACAAACTGGGACAATTTTTTTGAAAGGGAAACTTGGGAAGCCAGGTCAGACCTGCTTCCGTACTGGGCAAGCGCTGCAGAGCCATAGGAAAAGCTTCCAAACATAGGCATATTGCACATTCCTGTGGTGATTATCTCGGGGAGGTCTCCGCCCTCAAGAGATTCCGAGAAGCTTGAATCCATTATGAAAGTAACTGTAGGGTAAATAAAGAAAAAACCAATTCCAATTGAAATAAAGAATGCACCTATGCCCCTGGTGAAGTGGAAGGTACGCAGTATTATTCCCAATGGAAGAAATACGGTGAGCATATTTTCTCTTATATACTGGAGCATGAAAAGCTTTGCGGAAAGCCCTATCATCAGGTTCACGCAAATGTAAGCAACGCTGTGGTATGTTTCAACCTTCTTCCATATATTCGGGAGCATCCAGGAGCCAACAAAAACCGGGACCCCCCAAACAGTTATCCGCAAGGAGGTCTGCTGTTCAGGGGCAATATCAGCATCCCTTACGTAATCATACCTTTCTGAAACAGTATTAAGCAATTCAGTGGTCCTGCACATGTCTGCATCTATGGGGTCGGTTATCTCCTCTCCGCCACAAGTTATGCTTCCTAATCCACCAATGTATTCAAACGCCTGAACTAGGGAAGCAATCAGCACAATAACGATAATAGCAGTTGCAGAGGTCTGGAGCAATTCGGAAACTGCATATCTCTGTACTCTCGGAAGTTGGAGGGCAAAACCTATTGCATAAATCAACCCATGGAGCAGGGCCGAGATAGCAACAGCCATGATGCAGATGGGAAGCCAGGTGACCTTCCAGTAAGGTAAAAACTCTCCCGTTTCAAGTTGTGTCTCATCCGAAGCTTCCTGGGGACAGCCCGCGAATAGCAGCAAGCCCACCAACACAAGGAGCATTTTTGTTTTTCCCATCAAAACATCACCTAAACAATTTTCACCAGCCTACTAAGGTCTACTTCCGCACCGAGAAGCTGGGCGAAAAGTGCGGCTGAAGCCGAAACCGCTAAAATATTAAGGGAGAATAGAAATGTCGAACTCAAGAAGGAGGAGGAAGTTATCCTTGCAAGATCATCAACAACAAGTAAAACCGACTTTTGATTTTCTCCTCCGGTAAATTCCCAATCACCAGATGCTTCCATCCCATATGAAAGGGCATATCTTTTTGCTTCTACCTGTTTGGAAAATCTCCCTACTTCATTCCAAGTGTCTTCCCCAACCAATTCAAATGGATTCCAAACTGCAGATTCTACAAACACGAGGGTCGGATAAAAAAGAAAAAGGGAAATACAAATAGCAATCAGCGCTCCTCCAAGAGGACGCATAAAAGGAAGGGAGCGCAATATTATTGCAAGTGGGAGGTAAATTATCAATGCTCCCTGCTCAATAAATCTAAGAAAGAATATCTGGGCAAGTACCGTTAGATAAGCCGTGGTTGAAGCATACATAAGAAGGTTTGAGGACTGCATAAATGCAGATGTTCCGCTAAGCGGCCTTGCATTTACGCCGTTCCGGCCCATAATGCATGCCAGCCAGGGAGGCACACAGGGAGTTCTTGTATACTTGGAAAACTCATCTGTTGCGCCCATCATCGCCCTTGAGCCGCGGACCGAGCGGTGGGCAAAATAAGCAAGATTCTGCAAGTATGCCTCAGAAGTTTCAAAAACATCATCTTCCGGATTAATTTTGGGGTAGTCATATTTGTCTTCAATACTGGGGCCACCAGAAAAAACATCAATCCACCCCGCGTTAATTGCAATGTCTGCATCAGGAGAAAGACCAACCAGACCAACCAGGAACAACAAGATGAAAACAAGGACGATGCTTACTCCAACCTGGAAAACTTCTGTTTTTGCCCATACCGTAAACCTGGGATTGTTGAGAAGCTTTCCTGCTGCATAAACCAAGCCCATCACTATCAGTGAAATCCCCGCAGCAAACAGGGAAAGAGAATACATTTCGCTCCATTCTATTGCCATCTTATCACGAAATCCTCGCAAGTGCGGAGATATCCACCTCTGCACCGAAAACAGAGGCAAGGCCACGCACCGCTGAAAGCGTTATCAGTATATTAATCACTGTAGTAAATAATCCTTCTATGAAAAAGGCATAAAGAAGGCCATCAACCATATCCCCTCCCCCGCTTCCGACCAGCCGTTTTGCCTGCTTCCTGCCTGCATAAGGATCCATATCAAGAGGATTGCAGTCAGCATCAATATCAAAAGTATCAAAATCCTTCCAGAATCCTTCACCAAGATATTCTATTTTCCCGGGATTTGGAATTTTTTCCATCGCAGGGGGCTTGTCATCCGGCATATTTGCCAGTCCATTTGTAATCACTATTGATACAGGAAAGATAAAGTAGAAAGAGAATGCAAATGCTATCAGCAGACCCCCTGCCCCTCTGGTGAAATGGAAACACCTCAGAAAAAGCCCAAGCGGAAGCAAAACAGGAAAAAAGAAGTTTTCTGCGAGCTGCAACAGAAAAATCTGGGAATTGTTCATGACCATTGCCGAAAGCATCACATTTGTCGCAAAAACCATTGAAGAATATGCTACCTGCACCCCCACACAACCAGGGTAAGTAAAACTGCTTCCTATGAAACCGCAGGTCGCGCTGGTGGATGCAATGCTGCCCAAGGGGACTGTAAGCCCTTTAGTGATCTTCCAGAGCAAATCCCATTGATATTCAGCAGTATAGTCTGCAATTCCCATAGCATAATCCATATGGTTTATTTCCGGCTTTCCAAGGGCTTCTGCAAACGCAGGGGAAAGCACTGTTACAGAATATTGCTCAAATGAGAAGAAAAGCGCGATCATTATCAGAGTAACAAAAACCTGGTACATCTCCTGCCTTGCAAGCATCCTCATCTGGGCAGCATCTGCAAGGAATCCAAGCAGGTACAATATGAGCAGGATAAAAAATGCGGAAAGTGCGGCTATGAATGCGAGAGGGACCCATTCTGCTGCGGCAAAGGAAAGGGAAACCAGGGAAAGCATCAACAGGAGTCTCTTCATTTTATCATCCCCATCATTCCGGGTATGTCCACATCTCCCCCCAATATCGGGGAAAGGCTCCTTATGAATATAAAGGTTACAGCAAGATTGAGGAGGGGAATTATAAGGGATGGGACAACCAGTTGGGTAATTGCCTTCATCTGGCCGGGTCCTTTAAAGCCCCCAACCGCATTATTCTCTCCTTTCTTGGAAACTGCCACGTTTTTTGCCCTCCCACATAGCGCCGTGCATTTCTGGTGGACTGGGGGGTAAGATGCAAATCCCGGGTCCTTGAGAAAATTGCAAGATTCGCATTCTTTGCTAGTAAAAACATTACTGGGTATGATGATGTGGCAACTTTGCTTTGCTGCTTGCTTCTGCCCTTCAAACTCCTCATTCTCCCAAGCAGTATGGGCTTCGTCCCATATTGGACTGGCATCCATGCTGTAATCACAATGTGGATTGTTAGCGCATTCAATCGGAGGGTCCTCGTTGCTTTTTATCCACCTGCACTGGCTTGGGCATCCCTCTTCCCATATCACTGTTTTTTCAACCTCTTCTTTTATATCCTCCAGGTCCTTGAACCCAAGTACTTTCAGCGTCCTGTCTGCAGGAACTTCAGAAGAACAAAGAGCCTCTGAAACTATGGACGGATAACTACCATACTTTTCCCAGCAGACGTCGCTGAGCAGTTGTCCTGTGTACCCATCCTCTTCCATTTGCGCATCCACCTCTTCCACAGTATCAAATCGGTTCAGGATAAACCCGTAACCAATATCACAGCCTTCCTTCTTCAGGCCAACAACCGGCCGGCATTCCTCTGGGCAGGCCTCCGTATCTATCTCTTCCAGCCCTGCAAGGAGTGGATCGCTCATGTTTGCATAGGGAATGTGGAAGCATTCCTCAGGCACAATCTCCCTGCACTGGTATTCGGTATAAGTGGAAGCGCAATCCGGATTAGCGCTGGGGTAAGGAAGAGTCCGGCATCTGGGTGGGCATATTTCATCGTATTGTCCGCAGGTTTCTATTTCGTGATTATTAACAGGTGACACCCAGGAAATAATATCATTGCATGCTTCTATTTCTACAATTTCCGGCTCTCCCCCATGACCCTCAGGAGGGGGAAGCTCAAATTCAGTAGTTGTACAATTCTTTCCTGCTACGAACTCATTTATGCGCTGGATGCGCTCCTTCTCAGTTTCACAGGGCGTTCTCGTTTCATAATTATAACAGAAACCAGAAGGGTGAAATACTTCTCCTTCTGTACAGGCATCTTGTCCAGAAGCAGGCGCTCCACAGATTCCATCAAAGCAAACACTGTATTTAGCTGATGCTTCACATCCTTCAAGCGGGAAAAGCTCCATTAGTTCGCTCCTATCATAAGATTCACTGGTTTGCGCGTCATATGCAACCGGAGGGAGCTCCCTGCAGGCTGCAGTGCAGTAATCCCCCGTAACCTCTCCCCCTGTAGTAATTGAGCCATGCAATGTATTGTTGAGGGTAAAGAGGGAAAGGGCATACATGAGCGGGAAAACAAGCAGGAAACCTATTCCAAATGACATGAGCAGGCCTCCAAGTTTGCGGGTAATGAAAAAGGAGCGAAAAACAATCCCTACCATCAGAAACATCGGAGCAAGCACAGCGGAAACGTGGTTAAGCAGGAACTGCTGAAGCACCAGGGCATCCCTCATTCCCAGAAGAAATTGCATCTGCTGGGTTGCAGTTGTTACATCAATCATGAAATGTGGGAATAGCTTAAAGCTTATGGACATATATCCTGCATACCAATAATTTGTCCCCAGTACGAATGAAAGTGTCCCTATTTTTCCTGACTTGAGCGAATCTTCGAATATATCATCATAAATAACAATTGTTTTGTCCAGGTAATCTCCAAGATATTGCTCGGCAACCACAACCGGACAAAAATCTGTGCTGTCACTGCAGTCAAAATCATCCGTCCCCATCGTTATGCCATGGGTTACCAGTTCAACAAAAACAAGCCCCCCCACCACAAACATCACTATAAGGGCAGTGGAAACGGCCTCCCCAAGCTCGACTTCTGCCCATGCACGGAGACGGGGCATCTGCAGCCCCTCTGAAACTGCATATACAATTGCCACTAAAGCCACGGAAACCATCAGGAAAATTACTGAGAAAAGCCTCCATTCTTTTACTACTGCCCCAATAACTGTATCTGAAGAAGCTGGTTCGTATGCACCATACTCCAAGTCTTCCCCTTCCCCGGTAACCACATACTCTGATTCTTCTTGGGCACATCCTGAAAATAACAGGATGGAAAGGGCAAGCAGGGCAAGAATTACTGGAGTTTTTCGGCTCATGACATCACCCGTGCAACCTTAACCATCGCGGAAACCCCGGAAATTGAAACCACCATTGCAAGCCCGGGCAGGAATACTGTTTGAAACAGGTAGGCGGAGATTCTGCCCCACCCTCTGAGGGAGGTGCAGTCACCCAGATATCTTTCCTTGTCCTCATCACAATAATCATAATCGATTTCCGCAGCAGAAGAGTTAACAGCATAAGCAATTGGAAATATTATAAGAAGGGAAAAGCATATTGCAAGTATTACATTTCCTCCGTCCCGCACAAAGGGAAGGGCCCTGAGCAGGAGGCCAAAGGGGAGCAGGACCGGGAAAACAAAGGCCTGAATAAACATCAGAAGATAATACTGTACTCCAGCGCTCACATATCCAACTGTAACCAGGTCGGATAGTATTTCGTACTGCCTAGCTCCAGCTGTATAAAAAGAGTTGTGATAAAATATTTCACCTCCAGTAATTGGTGCAACATATCCATAGACGCGGGCAGCGGAAAATTTCTGGTTGATTGATTCGCTAATCAAGCTTCCGAGCATCAGTTTTCCTTCAATTTGTAGACCATACATATAATTTTGTGCAGCTATAATGGGGCCTTGGGGGAGGTCAAGAAAATAAGTAAAGAAATAGCAGGTCCCTTCCAAAAATGACAGTATGAAAATCGCCACAATCACCGTAATCACGAGTTGAGTAAGTTCATTTTTGCTAAAAACAAGAAGACGGGGATTGGAGGTTATCTTACCCACCATATATGAAAGTGCAACTACCACAACTGAAAGCAGTATTGCAGCATAAACAAGGTTCATCCCTGTTTCAAAGGATTCTTGGGCTTCTTCATCTTCCGGAGAAAAACTACATAACTCCCCATCTGTAGGATAAATAAGGGAAAAGAGCACCAGCACCAACAGCAGTTTCTTCATCTATACAAACCTCGAAATTCCATAGAGCACATATTCGCCTCCAAGTGCGGCCGATATCGACTTGGTTCCTGAAAAGGTAACCATTGCAATTATCAAAAGTGAAATCAGGGAAAAACCAGTTGTTTCAGCAACTCCCGGAAGAAGAATGCTTGCTATAGACTTAAGCCCAACGCTACCCTCACCCGCAGTACCTGCAGCAAGGTCAGACTGAAATATTGCTAAAATAATCGATCCTACAAAGGTCTGGCCGAGCATTGATATCAGGGGCCAAATTGTGTACCATGCAAGTTCAAATTGAACAGCAAAACAGGCAGCAAATGCTAGCGTGGATGCTGCACAGGCTGCAGCCGCATAGATTGGAGCAAATACAAGTTCGCCCAAATTCATGAAAACACGAAAAGAAATGCTCTCGCAAAGCACATCTGCAGTTGCCATTACCGCTTGTACTGTTTTTGAATCAAGTTCCATCTGGTCATACGTAAATGCAGTGCCCAGGGCATCATCCTTGTAGTTCCAATTTACCGCATTCCCAAACTCATCAACAAACATCAGGGAAAGGGGCAGGACAAGTATGGCCCCGAGGCATAGAGCAATCAGGGTGTTCCCCATCTTCCTTGTAAACGGGAAAATCCGGAATGCAAGTGCTATGGGAAGGAGGAATTCGGGCACCGCCTCCCCAATATAAACCATAAATACTTTCAGCAGGCGGAAAGTGAGTATCTGGGTGGTGAGGTTATTTGCAGCTGTGGAGAGTGAAGGCAATAAAGCGCTTGCCCCAAAATACGGAGAACCACCCTGTCCAAAGTAAATCCAGAATCCCCCAACAGATGCAAAATAGCTGAATCCCTGGTATATCCCCACTGTCTGGTAAGCATCTGCAACCTTCAGGTAAAGGCCCTCCATGTCCTCAAGATGCCCGTCCAGGGCAGCTTCCCCAAGCCCCGGAAGGTCTGTTATCCCCTCCTGAAAAAAGATTGCCCCAATCAGGGTGTTGCTTCCTGTAACAAACCCCCATATCAGCACAACTAGGATTACTGCAGCAAAAGTCTCCCTGAACTGCTCTTTTGACCAGGCGATTATGCCCGGGCTCTGTAAGGCAGAGCCCACTGCAGAAGAAAGGGCCACCAGGCCCACAGAAACAAGGGCAATTACCAGAAGAAATCCTATTCCAAGGGAGGGCAGGGATACTTCAAGGTCTCCATTATCTGCAAATGAGAGAGAAACTGCCAGTAAAAGTGCTAATGCCCACCCTACTCTCATGCACCCAATTAGAAGATAAATTATATAAAGTATTCTAATGAAGTGAATAACCATGAAAAAAGCAATAGTTATGCTGGTATGCCTTGGATTCATTTTAGGCGGAGTATTTGCAGATGACACTGATTACCGCGGATTCAAGATAAGGAATACAGACCCCTCCGGGGAAACCCTGCAGATATGGAACTGCCAGTGGAGCCAGGATGGGGCGGCTTCCATCTATATGGAACTTACGCTGAGCAGCCCATTTGAGGAGAATGAGGATGTAGAAATTTATGTTTACAATCCCAACAAGGGTGAATGGTTCCACCACCACACCTGCAAAAACATAGATGATGATATCAAAAGGTGCGATTTCTATGTCCCTGTTTACTGGGGCATGTCTGAAAACAATACAGGATATATTGACCTGGTAAAGGCAGAACTCAACCACAGTGGTGAAATATATTCAAAAACCTTTAATTTCCACATTTCCCACGAAAGAACAGGCCAGGAGCTGGTTATCCTCTCAAAAATAGCTGAATTTGAGGAAATGATGGCTGACCTGGACTGCCCCGAGCAGGGAGAGGGATTTGAAAGTGTTGTTTCAGAAACTATGGCTCTCGGAAGGGAGTGCAGGCTTGATGAAGCAAGAACAAAGATAACCACTGCAATAAATGAGCTGGAGGAGGCAAAAGCAGACACTTCTGTGTGCGGCCCTGCAGAAGAGCCGCAAGGGGAAGGGCCCCAAGAAGAAACTTCTGCGCCTGAAGAGGAGGAAGAGCAGTCCCCTGCTGAAGAAGAGCCGGTTGAAGAAACCACTTCTGAAAAAGAACCTTCAGAAACTGAAGGGGGCGGAATCTGCCCGGCAGGTTTCGTGCTGCTCCTTGCTGCACTTGCAGGATTTGCATGGAGGACATCCTGAATGGGCCTCCTTGATGTCCTGAAAGGTATATTCGGGGGCGGGAGGAAAAAAACTCTCGCCTCTAAGAAATTTACTTGCCCCAAGTGCGGATACAAAGGGATAACCCTGGATATGAAGAGATGCCCGAAATGCGGAGTGCATATAAAAAGCATGTTCAGGAAAAAGTGCCCGAAATGCAAGGCGCTCAATGAACTGGATGCAAAAATCTGCAAGGAATGCGGCTATGATTTTGAAGCAGAGATAAGGGCAGCAAAAAAGAGGAAGTGGAGGTGCCCGAGATGCGGGTACCAGATGGACTCATACATGTCGCGCTGCCCGGTATGCGGAGTGAGATTCGGATGAAAGCAGGGTTCAAGAGTGAGCTACTGGAAACAGAGAAGGAGCCAAAGGAAGAGCAGAAAAAGAAGAAGTTCCGCTCTGTATCTGATGTGGAGGAGCTTGAAATCAAAAAGCTGGAAGAAAAAGATGTGGAAGAGGCAACCAGGGTGATGTCAAAATGCATGTTCTCGGTCACTGAAGATGAGATAGGGGAGATTGTGAAGCGGGAGATGAGCTATGGGGCATTCGTTGACCGGATTCTGGTGGGGGTGGGGCTTTCCTGGGAAGTAAGGTTCAACCCTGAAACCTGGGAATTTGAAGAGGGAGAAGGAAACTCAATTTTTCTTGAGGACGATGCAATACTGCTCGCCTATGAAGGAAGAGGAATACGGGAGCTCCTCATAGAAAAAAGGGAAGAAGAAGGCAGAGCAGACGACCTGGAGTATGCAGTGGCCATAACCTCGGATACTGCCTCAGAGGAAGAAAAGGTGGATGAAGTAGTGGGCAGAAGGGGAAATAAAACAGAGAGGGCTCTGCTTAAAAGAAAATACCTTTTCTCCAAAACCAGGAACGGGGTTGTTGCATACAAAAAGCTGTGAACCCGGTTTATCTCCTCTCCCCGTACTTTTCAACAAATCTTTTATACTCTTCAAGCATCTGGCTGGTTACTGAGGGCTTCATCCCGGAAAGCATCGCAAGTATTTCCTGCGTCTTAAGTTCTGTGGCTGTACCCTCAAGCTTCTTGTGCAGGAGCCTCATTTTTGCCTTCTGGGAAAGGGCAGCCAGGTCTGCCCCGGTAAACCCTGGGGTTACTTTTGCAAGGGATTCCAGGTCCAGTGATTTTGCAAACTTCCCGAGGTGGATTTTGAACAACTCAATCCTGGCATCCTTGTCAGGGGGTGGCACATAGATTACCTTGTCAAACCTTCCGGGGCGAAGTATAGCCTTATCCAGTATGTCCGGGCGGTTAGTGGCGCCTACAACCAGCACACCTTCGCTTCCCTTTATCCCGTCCATCTCTACAAGGAACTGCCCCACAACATCATTTCTCCCCCTCCCCCTGGAAGGCGCAAATGTTTCCATCTCATCAACAAATATTACTGCGGGGGGATTTTCTCTCGCCCTGTTGAATGTTTCCTTTATCACGTTTGTTGCATGGGCATACCCTTTCTGCATGAGCTGGGCGCCGCTTATGGTGAGAAATGAAATGTCCAGCTCGTTTGAAGCGGCCTTCACCACAAGGGTTTTTCCTGTCCCGGGGGGCCCAAAAAGCAAGATTCCCTTGCTCGGCTTTACACTGAATTCTTCAATAAGCTCGGGATGCAGAAGGGGGACTTCTATTGCCTCCCTGAATGCCTTTTTCACATCCTCAAGGTCCGCCACATCGTCCCAGCCGAGCTTCTTCTCCTTTTTCTTCCTTTCTTCCTCTGCTTCTGCCGCACCCGCCTCCGAGCGCTCAAAGTCCATCCTGAACTGCTCGTAGTTCTCAATTGCTGCAAGCGAGGTGCTGGGCTTTGTATGCTCAAGCACTGCCAGGATGTGTTTCATGGTTATGGGGACAACTTTGCCCTGGGTTTTGGCTTCCTGTGCTGCTCTGCGCAGGGCGGTTTTCACAACCTGCTGGATATCTGCACCAGAAAATCGGTCGCTCTTTTTTGCAAGCTTACCATAATCTATATTCTTGGAAACCGGGAGGCCTCTCAGGGCAACCCGGAAAATCTCTTTTCTCGCATCATAATCCGGAAGGTGCATATAGATGATTTTATCAAACCTTCCCGGCCTCATCAGGGCATTGTCCAGCTGGTTCGGGACATTGGTCGCCCCTACAACAATCACCGGCTTGTCGGTTTTCTTGATTCCGTCCATCTCCTGGAGAATGACATTAAGCACCCGGGGAGTTACTGAATCTGTCCCTGCGGAGGAGCGCTTTTTTCCCACCGCATCTATTTCATCAAAAAACAGGATTGAAGGGGCTGTTTTACGCGCCCTGTCAAAAACTTCTGCAACATTTTTTTCGCTGTTGTGGGCATAAATTCCACCCAGCCCTGCCACAAAATTCTGGCCCGGCTCTACCGAAACATCATACACGTATTTTTCCGGTTCCACCTGTTTAACGCTTTCAACCCTGTCCAGGTACACATCGTTTTCAAGGAACCTGGGTAGCTCAAAATCCTGGGCAGGCTGCTCTTCCATAAGGATATGTTTTCCGATTGTTTTTGAACAGGACCATTTTGGTAGCCTCTCAGAAACAAAATCCCGCATTTTACCGATTACCGGTATCTGCTCTGACCTGAACCACTTTATTGAGGAAACATAGCTGTCAAGTTTGCTTTTCCTCCTGGAGTCCAGAAAAGATATCCCCTTGAATCCCCGGAGCTGCTCCCCTCCGTTCAGATAAACTCTCCATGAAGGCTTGCCAGTCCACTCCTTTTTACCATATGTCCTCCCTACAATCCCAAAACGCAGAAGGAGGTAAAGGACATCATCTGCAAGTTCCCTGCTCGCTGTTGCCGCTTCCACCATGTGGGTACCATGCTGATTTTTATAGATGGAACCATCTCCGCTGAAGTACCCGCGGAGGAATGCAGAAAGGTTTCGGTGGTCCAGGGAAAAGGCAATCTCCGGCATTGATTTCTCTCCTGCCCCATCCCTGAGGCCAAGCACATGGCGCATAAATACATAAAGAGGGCGACACCCTATGTAAATGTCCGACCCCTCCCCCCTATTATATATAGAAACGTGCCCGAAAAGCTTCCTGCAGAGAGAAGCTGCAAACCCGGATTCCTCAGAGGAAACACTAATTCGGACTGTGTCCTCCCTATTATAAGAGCCCTCTGCCACCCAGAGCCCCAGGAACGTGGAAAGGTCCTCTCCAATGTGGACTACTGCGGGGAAGCGCTTTTTCTTTACCAGGAGCTCAAGACCCTTTGCCTGGTACCCTACTCCTGCTTCTTCCATCAGCCGGAGAAACTTTTGCACCCTGACTGCACGACCTTCCCTCAGTGCCCTTTTCATGTATTCAACAGAACGGTAGCCAAGAACCTGCCTGGTCTTTTCAGTTCCCAGTTTTTTGCAGGCCTTTTCTGCATATTCCGAAATTCCAGAAACAAACAGTCCATGGTCGTTCCCGGAAAGATGAGCAAGCAGATTTATCTCTTTTACCGGGCAGGCGGGCTCAGGCATTCCCGAAGGAACTGCAATATAAGATGATTTTGGAGTAAGCTCGGATGTTTTTGTCTCTTCCAGGGTTGCTCCGTTAAAGGCAAAAAGGGAATGATAACCGGTAACCCTTATGCGCCTGCCCGTACGTGTCTTCACCTCGTAAATCGGGGAAGTGGACTTGTGCTTTATATGCTTTGTTATCCGGGAAAATCTGGCCTTTCCCTCTTTATCAAAAGCAAGCACCTCCACCGGAAGCCTGTTTTCAACAACCTCCCCAATCCTCTTCCTGGAAACCCTTCCCTCTCTGTTCCTCACCAGGATTTTTTCATAATATGGAAGAGATTCGCCATACCATTGAGAGAGAATTTCCGGGGTTTTTACAGGGTAAAAATTGTAGTCCATCTCGTTTGCCATAGCCCGCATGAGCATGGTCTTACCTGTTCCGGGCGGACCGAAAAGAAGTATTCCGCTGGGAACTTTGAGCTTGTATGCCAGGGCAAGCCCCTTATTGCGGAGCGGGAGCATGATTGAATCCTGGAGTTCTTTTTTTACATCTTCATAACCCCCCACATTGTCCATGGTTTCCCCGCTTTCGCTTACATCCTGAAATCCAAACTTCCCGAACTTCTTCATCTTCTTGCTGCGGGAAATGGATTTTTCCCTTGAAACCTTCACACCCTTGTGATCAAGGAGGGCAACTCCACCTACAGAAATCCCTGCATAAACAAACATCAGGAAATTGAAATCATACCCATAAATAAACGAGATAAGCAGATAGGCAACAGGCACAAGGATTATAGGGACAGCCGCAATCGTCTGCTTCCACTTGCTCCTGCTGTTTCCCGGGAACCACCCCGCAAAGAAAAGCACCCCTGCCCAAACTGCCAGCTGCAGCAGCCCGCTGTCTGAAACAAATATCTTAAATGCGTTTCCAAAAAGCTGGGAGATTGTGTTCCAGGCCATTCCCGCTGCCTCCAAGTTTACCATATTCGTAAGTGCGGGGCCGAACTCACCGCCGACAGCACCCATAGAAAGGGCCGGCTTCTGGAGCTGGAGGTAACTTATCCCGGGGCTGTACTGGTCAAGGTTGAGCGGGAAGAATGCGGAATTGGGAGCAAGCCAGATTGAAGAAAGCAGCAGTATCATGAATACTGCAGGTATGGATATCACTACGCTTTTTGCAGAGCCAAAATGGAAACTGCCCAGAACCATTCCAAAATAAACAAGCCCCCCGAGCAGGGAAATGGGAAATGCGGCAAAAGGAAGCAAAACAAGTATTTCAAGGAGGGCAATTTCCCCCCAGCTGGAGAATACTTCAAAAAACACCAGGGCAAGAAGAAGCAGCCCTATCCATCCGAATATTGGGGACTGGTAGGAAAGTGCCGGGAGTATCAGTATAAACCCAAGCGCAACACCGAGTGGAGGGCTCTTGTAAGCTACTCCACCGCAAACAAGTGCAAGGAGGACTGCAAGCGGAAGCGGATAGAATGGTATTGCAGAAAAAAGGGAGAGAGAACCAAGAAAAACAATCACAGATGCCCAGAATCCTTCATTTTTCTGGAGCATTTTAAGGTATGCCTTTGTCCTCTCACCTGAAATTGAAGCTCCGATATTCTGGTTCTCCTTCTGCGTTTGCATTGCTGGCAATACTCGGAAAAACTTTATTAAACAATCCTATTCATGAACCTGTCCAGTTTCTCCATTGCAAGCTCCAGAGTGTTCTCATCAGGGAGCAGCGTTGTCCTGAAATAAAGTTCTTCGGGATGGTTTTTGTAGAATGCAGAACCCGGCACCACCAGCACCGCCTCTTCCCGCAGGAGCTGGTAAACAAAGTCCCAGTCGCTTCCCTTGTAACCATCCACCTTCACGAAACCATACATCGCTGCCCTGGGGCTGGCAACTGAAAGCCCGGGAATTTCATTTATCCTCCTGCACAGTATATCCCGCCTTTTCCTGAGCTTTTCCAGATATGGACCATTGAACCCGAATCCATTTCTGTAAGCTTCTATTGCCCCCCGCTGGAATTCCCAGTTCACCGAAAGCCGCTGGTTGCACATCCGTGTAAATGCATCCAGGAACTTCCCTTCAGAATCATTGTGTATTGCCACATACCCTGTCCTTGCCCCGGGGTAAAAGAAATTCTTGGAAAGGCTGTTTCCAGAGAATACCGGAATATCCTTCACCACGTCCTTCATCTTGTGCATTTCTGCATCTTCATCAAGAATTACGTGGTCGTAAACCTCATCTGTAAAAATGGGCAGATCATGTTCTGCTGCAATATCTCCCAGTTCCCTGAGCACTTTCAGGGGAGTTACTGCACCTGTGGGATTGTTTGGGTTTATTATGACCAGGGCCCTGGTGGTTTCATCTATTCTTTTCCTCATATCTTCGGGATCCGGGACCCATGCCTCACCGCATTCATAGAACCTGGGCTCGCCCCCGATTACGTTTGTCTTGGAAACGTAGAGCGGATAGGTTGGGTTTGGAAGAAGTATTGAGTCCCGGGCATCCATGAAAATCCTGGTTGCAAAATCTATACCCTCTGAAAGCCCTGCAGTAACAAATACCTGGCTTTCGTGGCACCCTTCAACTCTTCCGATTTCCCTCCTTAGCTCTTCATCCCCTTCAGCAGGCGCATATGATTTGTAACGCTCATCCAGGGCATTTTTTGTTCCGTCCACAATACACCTGGGAGGGGAAAAATCAAACTTTGCAGGGTCTCCTATATTAAGATAAAGTACTTCTTTGCCCTTTGCTTCTTCCTTTTTTGCCTCCAGGACAACATCCCGGATTGCATATTTTACATGGGAACTTGCATCTGATGGTTTCATACGCCTGGATTGAGGGGGGAGGTTTAAATAAGATTTGGGAGTTTTTACGTCAATGGGCTTATTCGGCTGGGGTGCCGACCCTGAGCTCTACACTTTTCGGAATCCCGTCTATTACTACTGTTTTCCTGACTGAAACCGCATCCTCCCCCGGAAGTGTATTTCCCGCGATTTCCAGGGGAGACTGGAAGGCGATTGCAAGCCCGGTTTTCCTTTCTATTTCCAGGATTACCGGGAGGCTCCTGCTTTCAATCTCATTTTCTCCTTCCACTAAATCAACCGACTGGTTGAAGCAGCCCTTTAGGTAGCAGATTCTCCAGATATCTTCTGCAAGCTGGTACCTGGGCAGGGCAGGGTCATTTTCCGGCTGGGCATCCAGCATTGCAAATGAGGTAAAGGAAAGAAGAATTATCAGTGAAATCAACGCTTCTATTGTTTTCATCTATTCACCGCACACATAAAGCTTCTTTATCTCCCCGTTAAGGAGCACCAGCCGGTAGATGCAGTTTCCCTTCCCTTTCTCAAAAGAAACCTGGAGTGAATCAAGCCCCATCCAATTCTGTATTTCCTCCTGGTTTATCCTGGAAAGCTTTTCCCCGTCAATCACGTTTGGCCGGTAGGAAGCTGTACCCATAAATTCCATTCCCTGGTGGGAGCGCTCCACCGCTCCCCTCTTCACTATGTAGTCTGCAATTGTTATGAGCTTCCCGGTTTTTTCCGATGCCTCAAGGGCATTGCCTGTTGCTTCTGCTGAAACCCAGACCATGAGTAGCGCATGGGAAAGCATGAGCAGTATGGGAATCGCAGAAAAAAGCAGGTCCATTGAAACAAATCCCTTAAACCGGTTCACCCTTAGCCACCTCAAGCTTTCCCCACACAACAGGGTATGCTGCATCTCCTTTTTCCAGCTGCACGTATCCTTCCCCTCCCCCTGACCAGTTGTGGGGGTTGTACAGATTATTGCTGTGGAAAGCATCCTCCATCCGGGCAAGCGAGCCGGCTTCAGACCTCAGGGAAATTTCCTCGGACCAGGCCGAGCCTGAATCTTTAAGCACAAAAAGGCCTGAAAGCAGGAGTGAGAGCATCGCAAGGTAAATCAGCACTGAAAAAAGCTCTTCCGCAACAATCTGCCCCTTCATTCTATCCACTCCGAAAGCGGCAGGTAAACCACATTTGCCGTTTTGTACCTGGGGGAATACACCGACGCCCCGACCGCTCCAAAAAACGCAGGGGGTGGTGCAGGCCCTGCAAGCCTCACCCGGTCTCTTTCCTCTGCTGTTTCCTTCTGGTCCAGCTGGATAAATCCGCCGCAATCCATTGGGAATGGGCCTGCGCATCCGGGGCAGGGAAGCACCTTTTCCTCTTCAGTCATTTGCCTGGAAAGGCTTTCCTTTGTCCCTTTATTTATATAGCCGCACCAGAACTCAACATCAAAATCCCGGTCAAACTGGTGCTGGGACAGCAGCGCCCATCCTGAGAGTATGCCTGCCTTTATTGCGAGCTCCCGCTCAACCGGGTTTTTCTCCTCTTTTGGTGCAAGGTCATATGCTTCTGCTGCAGCACGCATATTGTATGATGTAGAGAGAATTAGGCTCTCTTTAATGTTCATGGAAACTGAATTGGTCCTCTCTGCTTCTATTGCCGCATAATCCGAGGCGCTGTGCAGCCGGGGAAGCAGGGAGAGGAATGCAAACATGCAAACCATTATGGAAAGCACAAGCAGAAACGAAAAGTATCCTTTCATTCAGAAATGTATTGGCTGTTCAAATTTAAATAAATTAGGGAAAAGAAAAAAGGAATATACCATGGGTGTCTGCGGATGCTGGGGGAAAAGGGTTAAAACCCTTATTCCTACATTGGCTACAGTGGAACAGGCTGCGGACCTGGACCTGATTGACTATTTGATGAGTAATCTCCTCCAAAATTACCTTCACCACATACTGAATTCAAATCCATACCTCCCATCATGGTACCAAGGATTAACGGGACGATTATGTAAATTACGAGACCAATGATTGCACCGACAATCATGGAAGTTGCCCAGACAGAGGCCCTTGCCCTTGTCTCAGCACCCATCACCTGGCCTGCGGCATAAACAATTGCCGCGACTACTACAAGCACGAACACAACTACGGCAAGAAGCGACTGCACAGTGTAATACAGCTCACAGATACCCGATTCAATAGTTTCAACAGTCGGGTCAGCCGGTTCAGTTGCCGCCAACAGACCAAACAGCACAAGCCCAAACAGCATGCTGCGCATTATATTTTGAATATTCATATGGTACACCTTGTCACAATCTAAAAGAGAGAGGTTAAAAAACTATCTAAAAGAAAAAAAGAAGAAGGGGTCCTACCCCTTGCCCCTTGAACCGCATTAAGAAGATGACTAATCTCCTCCCCACTCACTTTCACCACATACTGAATTCAAATCCATACCTCCCATCATGGTACCAAGGATTAACGGGACGATTATGTAAATTACGAGACCAATGATTGCACCGACAATCATGGAAGTTGCCCAGACAGAGGCCCTTGCCCTTGTCTCAGCACCCATCACCTGGCCTGCGGCATAAACAATTGCCGCGACTACTACAAGCACGAACACAACTACGGCAAGAAGCGACTGCACAGTGTAATACAGCTCACAGATACCCGATTCAATAGTTTCAACAGTCGGGTCAGCCGGTTCAGTTGCCGCCAACAGACCAAACAGCACAAGCCCAAACAGCATGCTGCGCATTATATTTTGAATATTCATATGGTACACCTTGTTGTTCTTAATAGGACGGAAACAATTTAAAATATTGGGGAGGCTGCAGTGAAGCGACTTACTGGACCTTTCCCCATCCGCAGAGCCTCCAGCGCTGCCCTGTTCTCCTGCTTAGCGCCACGGTTGAGTCCTTTTCAACTGCAACCGGCTTCTTGAGCTTTATGGATGCTTTTCCCTTCTTGTATCCGGAAATAACCCCAACAGTGGTAGATGTCTGTGCACTTATCACAACCGGCTCACCGGGCTTTGGGGGAGGATTCTCAAACTCCGTCCTCTCAAGAGGAGTGTAGGCAATGTCAAGTTCGCCCAGAACAGGTGGAAGAGAGCCGGGGGCCCCAACCGCACAGCCAATAAGGGAATCCCCTTTTGTTATGCTCGGGTCCAGCTTTGTGCCTACCGCGATAAGCCCTCCAGGATGGGCCTCCTCAAGCGTTCCCCCTTCGCACATAAGGGAAGAGATTTCAGTTGTTACCGGCTTCGGGGGCTTCCCTTCCCGGTCTATCCCGGGAAGGAATGCAATCTTGTCCCCGGGGCTGAATTTGCCTCTTAAAAGTGAGCCGCCAACAACGCCCCCTTTCATGGAAGACACATCCATCCCCGGCTTGTTCACATCAAAGGAACGGGAAACATAAAGCAGGGGAGGGGCATTCGGGTCCCGCTCAGGGGTGGGAATATTCTCTTCTATTGCCCTTGAAACCTCGCCTATATTTATCTTGTAGTTTGCAACAACAGGGATGATGGGGGCGCCTTCTGCAACCGAGCCCTTAATGAATTCTTTTATTTTTTCATAATGGGCTTTTGCATCATCTTTTGAAACCAGGTCAATCTTGGTCTGGACCACAACAATGTTCTTTATTCCAAGCATATCAAGCACCATCAGGTGCTCCACAGTCTGCGGCTGGGGGCAATCCTCATTTGCTGCAATAAGGAGCACCGCCCCGTCCATTATGCTTGAGGCAGAAATAACCGTGGTCATGAGTGTTTCGTGGCCCGGGGCATCAAGAAAAGAAACCCGCCTCTTCAGTTCTGTTTGCTTTCCGCATTCCGGGCACTTTTCTTCAGTGGTGTACCTGTCGCAGGGCTGGCAGTATCTTATTTCCGCGTCCGCATACCCCAGGCGTATGGATATTCCCCTCTTCAGCTCTTCTGAATGGGTATCTGTCCATTTTCCTGTGAGGGCACGGGTAAGGCTGGTCTTGCCGTGGTCCACATGCCCCATCAGCCCGATGTTTACTTCAGCCTGCAGAGTAACACCTACTTGCCCTCTTCTTTTTCAGCTTTCGCTTCTTTTGGGAACAGTTCGTCAAAAGATTTTGCGCCCGGCTTGGAAACCATGGAGTTCACCTGGGTAATTTCCGGAGAATAAGTGTCGCCACGGAAAACCTTTTTCTTCCTCTGCCCTTTTCTCTCCGGCTTGAAGCCCGGGCCTCCGGAAACCAGTGATTTTACTTTCCTGGAGCCGGAAACAGAAGAGCGCATTGGAAATCCGCTTGTATCACTTCCGCCAGTGAGCTTGAGCGTGTATCCTGGAAGCCCGAAATCATCGCCCTGCATCTCATTTCCAATCTGCTTACCTGTAATAAGTGCCCTTTTCTCTTCAGGAACGTCAATCTGGACTGTCCTGCCTGATTTAGTATCTGAAACAACCAATTTCATATAATCAACTCTCACCCAAAGTTATGTTAGAAGGAGTATATAAAAAGATAAAAATAAAAAAGAGAAGGTTACGCTTATGCGTTCTTCATCTTTGCCTTGTAAACAAAGCCGTCAGAACCAACATAGTAAAGGAATCCCGATTCCTTCTGGACCTTTTCGGTTCCGACTCTCTTTTTGGTGCCCCTCTTGTTGTGCTTCATGGGCACTCTCCATACATATCCGTCCTTTCCGACGTAATAAAGGTATCCATCCTGTCTGTCTATTCTTTCAGATCCAATTTTTCTTCCCATTTAGTCCACCTCGATGTGTACTGGAGCTATAGACGAGCTAAAGATTAATAAACCTATCCTCGAGCTTCCGTCAGTAAAATATGGGAAGCTATGACGGTATGGGGAATTGCTGGCCTGCTGGCCAGGGTCCGACGTAGGAACCTTAAAAAAATTCGTGGAGTTTGGGTCCTTTGTGGGCTGGTTTTGTGGATTTGGAAGGTTTGTTATTTCTGCTTTTTTCCTCTTTCTCCCCCTCTGAATTTTCCTGCTTTTTGGCCTTCTCAGGAGTTTTTTTCTTTTTTGCGGGTTTTCTCTTTCTCCTGCTTCCTGCATAAAACTTCTTTAGCAGCGCTGCCTCCTTCTCATCTATACCGTAATTGACTGCAAAATACCCCGGGTCCTCCTCGTAAAGGCCGGCAAAAACCGGCAGGTATGATTCCGCCCTTCTCGGGGAAGTATGTACCTTCCTCCCTATTTTTGAGAGAAGCGATTTCATCGTTGCCCTGGAGGAAGACGTTGCTTTCATTTTTTTCAGAAACGATGGGAACTGGAACCGTACAAATTTAGGGCGCATATCAGAGCGGGAAAGAGAAACACCTGCGGTCATCAGGTCGCTGGAATATTTCAGGAAGCCCCACGCCTGGCGGTTAAGTATCCTCCCGTCAAAAATGTCGGCTCGGGAAAGCCTGCTGTATGCAGGGGGCACATCCTGCGGTGGCATGACCAGAGGGATGTTCTCATCTATCCAGAGTTTTAGCATATCGTGGTCAAAATTCCCAAATGAAATCTCCCTTGCTTCAGCATAAGTCTGGGCCCGGAAAAGCTTCTTAAGCATGGTAAAAATGTCTTTTTCCCTGTCCCTCTCCCCTACTGAATTTGCCTGCAGGTCGTTTATTGCAGAGCGGATGTCCCCGTGGGCAGCCTCAGCGATGGCCTGTATTTTTTCTTCGCTTACTTTCATGCCTTCCTTTCCTGCTGTTTCCCTGAGGAGCTTTGCAATGGAGGGAGCTATGGGCCTCTTCAGCTGGATCATGCTGCAATATGAGCGGAGCGGGAATATTTTCCTGTTCCAGGAATCCTCTGCAGTGAGGATAATTGGGAAGGGCGCATCTTTCAGCAGCTTTGAAATAGCTCCCATTCCCCCGCGGTCTTCCCTTCCCATTGCATCAACATCATCTATGAAAATCAGCTTTGCCTTTCCCGAGAGAGTGGATGCAGACATTGAGCCCCCGAGTATTTTTTCAACTTTATCCCGGTTGCGGAAATCGCTCGCGGTCATTTCCAGGAGCTCAAGGCCCAGCTCCTTCTTTAATGCATAGACCATCGCTGTTTTTCCGACTCCGGGGGGGCCGCTCAGCAGCAGGGGCTCCTGCCTCTTTCCCCGCATCCAGGTAAGCATCCAGCGCTTCAGCTGCTTCTTGGCAGTGAGATTGCCCAGCACCTCTTCCAGCCTGTCAGGCGCATATTTCTGCGAAAGAAGCATAAAAACAATCTTGTCCACTTACGTTTTTAATCTCAACCGTTCTGCTGTCCGGGCCATCTCATTCCCAGAACTTTTCAAGATAGGGGATAGGGTCCCCGGCTGAAACAAATCTCTCGTCTTTCGGAAGAAGGGGGCTGTAGTTTTTCCAGCGGAAGCGCTCGTCCATATACACAACAACTGCCCTGTCCGTCTCTTTTCTTATTGCCCTGCCTCCTGCCTGTATTGCCTTTATCACCGCAGGATACAGATACCCATAATCCCAGCCCCGGCCGAATTTTGCATCATAATGGTCTATCAATGATTCCACTTCAAGGCTCATCTCATCCAGGGCAACCCCCACAACCACAGCAGTCTTTATTTCCCCCTGGCAGAAATCAACCCCTTCTGCAAGAGACCCCCCCTGCACTGCACAAAGGGCCCCTTTTTTCCTGAAGCTCTTGAGAAGGTCCCCGATTTCAGATGGTTTCATCCTTTCTCTCTGGACAAGCAGGTTCCGGGAATTCATAAAAGGAAGTACTGCATCCATTACCTTGTAGGAAGGGAAGAAAAGCGCTGTGCCCCCTGGAGTTGTGCTGACCACCCTGTCCAGCATCGCTGCCATCTTTTTGTATTCCCGGGGTTCCCTGCGGGAATATTTTGTTGTGAAGCCCTCAAGAATGATGTTCAGCTTGTTCCTCTTCCTGAATGGAGAAGTGTACATTCTCATCTGTGTATTCTCCGCATCAAGCCCCAGCACATCCCTGTGCATCTCCAGGGGAAGCAGGGTCCCGCTTGTGAGTATTGCGGAATGGGCAGAGTTTATTTTTGAGGTTGCGGGGCTCGGGTCAAGGGCTTTTTTGGAAAGGAAGAAGGACTCGCCCTTTTTCCTGAGTATGTTTACTGACGGGGTTGCGTCCCTGCTGTCTGCCCACTTCTGCAAAAAGCGGGAGAACTTAAGGGAAAAGCTCCTTTTCCCTGTTGCCTCTATGAATGCCTCCCCGCAGCTTTCCAGATAGTCCGCAAGCTCTGCAGGTGCATAATCCTCATTTGCAATCGCCTCAAAAAACAATTCCCTGGAAACAAGCTTTTCCCTTGCCTTACCAAGCTCTTTTTTTGCCCAGCGGTTGAATTTTGAGTAGAAATGGCTTTCCATTCCAAGGAAGCGCAGTTCTTTGTCAAGCCTGCGGAGGAGAAATGAGTTTGTGGAAACTGAAAGCTGGTCCCTTACCCTCCTTGAAAGGTTGTGGGCTTCGTCCACGATTATTACTGAATCTGAAATCTTCTTTTTCAGCCTTGCAAGCAGAACGTCCCGTATCTGGGGGAGCATCATGTGGAAATAGTCTGCAATTATGACATTGGAACGCGCCGCAACCTTAGTCATCCACTCATATGGACATGCCTCTTTCTGCCTCCCGAGCTCCACGAGTTCCTCGTGATTCATCCCGCTCCCGTATTTTTTCAGGACCTCCTTGAACAGGTGGTCTGCTTTTGCCTCCTCCAGCCTGCTGTATCCCTTCGCGTTCCTGAAATAAGGGCATTCCTCCCGCTTCCGCTTTCTTTCGCAGGACTGGTAGAATCCTTCATGGTCCTGCTCAGACAGCACCGGGTCTATGCACGAGTATCTCCTCCCCACCAGGTCCACTGCCCTGAGGTCCAGCTCATACTTCCGGGCCAGGCCCCTCACCACATCCAGGGCAATCCTGTGCTGGGAAATTTTTGGGGTTAGGAAGAACACTGTTTTGTTGTTTTCCAGGGCATAGGAAACCGCGGGTGAAATAAGGGCATCGGTCTTTCCCAGGCCAACAGGCGCATGTGCAAGGAGGTTCTTTTCCCCTTCTATTGCAGAGTAGGCATCCTTTACCAGGTTTTCCTGCTGTTTCCTCAGGCTGTCGTGCCTGAAATAGATTTGCGCCACGCGTATATTTTTATGGTGGAGAGTTAAAAAGGAGTTCGGGGGTAACTTTCCGGTATGGTGGTTGGTACTTGAAAAAGATAACCTTGGTTGTTCCTGCATATAATGAAGAAGACCGCATATCCAGAGCGGCATCCAGGTTCATCTCCAGCAAGACGCTCTCGGAAAACTGCAGATTCCTGTTCATTGTAGACGGGAATGACAAAACATACCGGATTCTGGAGGGCATTAAGCAGGACAACCCTGGAAAAGAAATACAGATAAAAAAATATTCCAAAAGGCTGGGCAAGGGCGGGGCTGTAGAGGAAGGGATAAAGGCCGCAAAAACAGATTATGTTGGCTTTCTTGATGTGGATGAAAATTTGCAGGAAAATACTATTGAAAAAATGATGGACGTATTTTTGGAAAAGGAATTGGATTGTCTGATTGGAAAACGGATAAACAGCCGGAGAAGCAGCCTCTTCCGAGAAATCGCCTCAAAATTATTCAATATTTATGTGAATGTTCTTTTTGGAATCGGGATTTCGGATACGCAATGCGGATGCAAATTTTTCAAAAAGAAGCTGGTTTATTCCGGGGCAGGAGAAGTATTCAGGATTAGGGGGTTTGCATTTGATATAGAACTCTTGGAACAAGTAAAAAATCATGGAGGAAAAATAACTGAATATAGAATAGAAAACAGGGAATACGGCGGGGGGAAGTTCTCTTTGTGGGATTCCCCAAAAATGTTCCTAGACCTCCTCACACTCAGAT
>JBKHJL010000008.1:0-31840 GCA_046538155.1 Candidatus Micrarchaeia archaeon | reverse complement strand
GAACCAAAAAACTCTGTGCAAAACCCTATTGCGGTAAAAATTTTATAAAAACATAACCCGTTTTACGCTACAGCATTATTACCCTTGTACAAAAAGCGGATCATGAAGCCTGCTTCATGAGAAGAAACCAAAGGTTTCTCAGAACCAAAAAACTCTGTGCAAAACCCTATTGCGGTAAAAATTTTATAAAAACATATCCCATTTTGAACTGAAGTCGTTTTCTCCTTTCTCAGGAGGGACAGGTTTAAAAATTCATAGTCCTAAGTATTCCGTGCAAGGTGTTATAATGTCCGTTAAGCTGTCCAAAATGTACGGAATGGAGATTTTTACTGATGGTGGAAAATACGTGGGAAGCGCCCAGGATTTCATAATCGACCTGGAGTCCGGGGAGATTTCAAGGTTCCTTCTTGAACCTCTTTCATCCTCCAAGGAAAAAACAAAGGAAGTCCTCAAAGAGAAAAGCGTGCTTTACAAGAACGTGAAATCAGTTGAGGATGTAATTGTTGTTGCCCAGGTAAAGTGAAAGAATGTCAGGCAAGCAGGCCCTTTTTGCGCTGGTTTCCATAATTGGCGGGGGCGTACTTGGCTATTTCTGGCAGACCAGCCGCCCGCAGGACACCATAGAGATAGTTGTTGGAGTTTCACTAATTGCAGTTGGCCTGATTTATTTTTCCCTCCATTCTATGAGCAAGCATTAGCCAAGGGCTCTTTCCACCAGTTTTTCAAGCTTTTCTGAATCCTTTTTTTCAAGAATTACGCATCCCTCTCCCGGCTGCCCATACACAACTACTTCATCTTCAATAAGGGTTGCAAAAGGCAGGGCAAACAAATCCTCTTCTCCCTCCACATACAGCCCCCCTCCTTTTTCCAGCATCTTTTCCGCAACCTTAAACATCCCTCTGTTCAGCTCTCCTGCTTTTTTGCGGATTTTTTCAGGCTCAGGATACTGTTCAAGCAGTCTTTCCCGCACTTCTTTTTCCACCGGCTCCCTGAGGGTTTTCAGGTCAAAAACAGACACAAAAGGAACAACTTCCGCCTCCAGGAACTTGAAAACAACCTCATCCCCAACCGCAACAATCTTTTTTCCCTGCACCTGTTCAGCTGCTTCCCTGAAAGAAACCACTTTTCCAAGCGGCTTTTTCAGCAGTTCCCTGAGTTCCCTGCTTATACGGGGCATCTGCAAAACCTCAGAACTCGTAGCTTTTTTCTTCGTCTCCCAGTATTACTTTCCAGAATTTTGAGAATACTCCGTTTTCCACAACTCCAGGAATGCCATTGAGCTTTTTCTCAAATTCTTCCGGGTTCCCCCGCACTTCCCCCGCACAGTCCAGGATGAAGTTGCTGTTGTCTGTTACAACCGGTCCCAGTTTTTTCCCTCCAACACGGAGTTCCGGCTCAAGCCCGAGCTTTTTCATTTCCCCCATAACATAATGATATGAGAAGGGAACGGTTTCAACCACTATCGGATACTCTTTCCCCAGGTCCTTTTTCCCCTCGTCCGCAATCACGATGAATTTTTCCGCTGCATAATCCACAATCTTTTCCCGGGTAAGTGCCCCCCCTCCCCCTTTAAGCACATATTCTTCCCCCACAAGGTCTGCCCCGTCAACCGCGAGGTCTATTTTCCTTTCCAGGGGAATCAGGGGTATCCCTGCCTTTTTTGCAAGAATTTCTGAATCAAAGGAAGTTGCAACACCAGAAACAGAAATTCCCTCTTTCCTCACTTTCCTGCCGAGCAGTTCTATGAATACCGCGGTAGTGGTACCGCTTCCCAGCCCCACAACCATCCCGTCTTCAATATAGTCCAGAGCCCCCCTTGCGGCGTTTTCTTTTGCAGTAGACATACTACTCTAATTTACCAAACAATTAAAAATCTCTTCTGAGCTTTAATTTTGGTGAAGACTAATGGGTTCGCGCCTTACAATCATAAAACCAGAGCCAGGGAAAATGGGGGAAACCCCGGTAAAAACCCAGGAGAATCAGGTTGATAAGCTCCTCTATTTAATCTCAAATATTATGGATGCAAAGCTGGACAGGGGTTTTTCAGGTGGGATAATGCTGAGCAAGGGAGGCGGGGCATCTGATTTTGCGATGCGCCTTGGCCTTGGCCTGGTTGAGGGGGACACTATGGATTCCCGCGCTGCGGAAGTGCTCCTCTCCCGTACAAAGGAGGAAAAGCAAAATACTTTTGTGATGCGCAAGATGCGGAAGCTTTTCCGCAGGCTTTCCCAGGGCAAGAACACTCACCGCCCCGGAAGGTACATCTCATTTTCCACTCCTGCAAAGGCAAAGGCGGCGATGAAGCTACTTGGGAAATACGGTTTCAAGACCAGGCAGAAGAAGCCAGGGACAAAAGGGTTTGAAATAACTGCGTTGCCCGGGGACATAGGCAAAGCCATTTCAAGGCTTGAAAAGGACATTGTAAACGAGGTAAAAACAACCTACATTGAGGATATGGAATCTGCCCGGGCCGCAAAAAACAGAAAGAGGAAAAAGGTAACAGATGAGCTTTTCGCTGATTTGGAAAGGATTGAGTCGGAAGCCCGGGCAGCAAGAGAGGCGGAGAAGGCAGAGCCCGCGGCGTTCAGGGTAGAAGGGGAACACTATGCACAAAATGTGCGCCAGATATCTCCCGGCAGAGGGGCAGACATAATACAGGATTATGATGACCGGAAGGCATCTCCAAGCGGGGCTGAAACAAGGCTGGTGAGGGAGCTTCTGAAGCGCAAGGATGTAAGGGAAGCACTCAGGGACAGATGGCCCTTTTACCTCATGGGCAAGCGAGAATTCAGTGAATATGTTACAGCGCTCCGCGGACGCCGGGCCGGAAAGGGAAGGACAGAGCCCCAGGGTACAGAGCGCGGGCAGCTCCGTGCAGGAAAGGAGCCCGCCCCTGCCTGGAAGCCCATTATGGAAAACGTTCGCAGGCTGGAAAATGGAAAGAAAGCAACATTCCTCAGGCACAGCTATGAAACTGCTGCTGCAACCAGGGCAGAGCTCGAGGCCCGCTACCCCGGGAGAGCCATAACCTGGACGCACACTCCGGAGATGATCGGGGGAAAGGATCGCGGCGAATGGAAGATAACCGTGCATCCTGAAGGGAAAAAAGCCGAAACCCCCCGGGCCTGGCTCAGAAAAACATTTTCCTGGTCATCCGGCCGCTCCAGGCTTGATTCTGCACTTGTCAGTGCCCTAGAAACTTACGGGGAAGAGAGGCTTTCGGTGCGCTCAAAGCCGGGTACTTACAGGGACCTCCCGCCCTGGTTCAGGGCCATTGCGGCCGGTCGCGAAGGGGATTATCGCGTAAAAGAGAGGATTTCCCGTGCCCTGCTCAGGAAGGGCATAACCCTTGAGATCAGCTCCCGCCCGGTGCGCGAGAGGGGCACTGGGGACATTGAGGAGTATGTTTATACAATAACTGTTTCAGGGACGAGGATGGGCAGGCACCTCAGGGCAGAAAGGAAGGCGGCATACGAAAGGGGAATCCCCGAGCTCAAGGAATCCCCGTTCAGCACTGAAGAGGAAGCCTGAGGGGAAGCCTTTTATTTCTTCTCTTCTTTTTACGTTTTATGCGCACAGCACTTTTCATCTTCTGCTTTGTTGCACTTGTTTTCCCAATGTCTGTTGAGCTTGAGGAAAAAACCCCATATCTGCTGGAATACAGGATTGAGGAGAGAGGAGCATATGACGCGAACCTGACGCTTGTATTTTTCCGGGACGGGAGTCAGATTCATGTAGAGGAAGTCCGGGAATTCAACGGGCTCCATGAAGGGGAGTTGCAGATACTGAAGAGGGGGACATATACTCTCAAAGCCTATGATACAACCACAGGGGATACAGGGGAAGCAGCCCTTGCAGTTTCCGAACTTTCTTCCGGCTTGCTTTCCGAGGCTGCCCCCACTGCAGAATTGCAGGAAGAATACGAAGAAGTTTCAACCACTCTTGAGCAGGCAGGGTTTTCCTGGCTCCCTTACCTGATTATTCTGCTTTTTGTGTTCCTGGTGGTCCTGCTGCTTTTTGGCAACCCTTTCAAAAAGAAGAAAAAGTGAGCTTCTATTCGGCAGCCCATACAAATCTTTATAAATTCTCCCCGAGTAATTTTATTCAGGTGTTGAATTATGGCAGGGTCCGCCCAGTTAACAACTAAAAGAGGTAAGGAAAAGAAAATTTCTGATTTAATATCCGATATTGCCAAAAAACTTCCGCAGAAGTTGGAACAAACAGTTCCTGATATGGATGCAACTTTGGAAAAGGAGAGGCTGGAAAACCTGTCTTCACAAAACGAGGGGGAGCGGGAGGAGTGGAGAAAAGGCACCTTCGTAACATTTCCAGAAGAAATGTATGCAGATTTCAAAAAACTACAGAACCTTCTTGAGAAATCCGGTTATCATGTGATGATAGGCAAGGATATGGAGACTGCAGAAGGCACGCTCCAGTTCTGCATGGGCACAAAAGAGCAAAAGAGAAATGGCACAGGGTATTTTGAAGATGTTACCGAATATACTCCCAGTACTGGTTTTAAAGAAGCAGTCAGCGAAGCCCGGAAAGCCGCCGGGGAGGCTGTAGCGAGATACGAGGTCCCTGAGATACAACCTAAAAAGAAAAAGCCAGCTCTCAATAAAAAGGAAAAGGCCCTGATGGAGCAGCTTGAGAAGGTTACAGAGCATGTCCGGGACATTTACAAGGCCCAGTACCAAACCGGAAAGGATTACCTAAAAACGTTCATCTCTGATTTTGAGAAGCTCCAGAAGATGCTTGAAGGGAGGAAAATCTCCACAAGGACAAAAAGGATGGCAAAAGCTATGCTTAGAGGCGCAAATGCAGAATTCTGGAAAAAATATGCAGAAAACCGCCTAAGACCCCCTAAAAAGAAAAAAGAAAAAGAATTGGAGATACCTGGAGGAACTGGGGTTTCTGAAACCCCGCAAGAGGTGGTAGAATATGCGGGAGGAGAGCCCCTCAGGGTAGAAGGCAGAGAGAGGAAGGAGGAGAAAGAGCTGGCAGTAAACGAAGAGGGCATGAAATGGATAAGGGACCAGTACAAAAATAAGACAGGTGAGGATTACAGCAAACTGATTGAGAGGTACAATCTGCTAAAGGGCGCTTTTGATGCCTCAAAGGGCCTTGCTTCAAAATACAGGTTAGCACATCAGATTGCGGAGAATACCCGGGCAGGATATGATGTCATACAATCTCTTGAAAAGCAGTTCAAAAAGAAATTCCCAAACCAGGCAAAAGCATTCAAAGTATTGCTTTCCAAAATAGAATCCGCAAGAAATTCTGCGGTTGCTGCCTCCAAGCCTACAATTACAGAGCTGTATGCATGGACGGGTAATAGTAAGGTTGCAAAAAAGTATCTTGACAGGAACAAGGATAAAATTGAGAAAATGCTGGAACGGGTGGACGGAGACCAGCTGGCTGATGTGCTTGATTATATTGATGCGGCAGTAAAATCCCAGCTTGAGGGAACAGCCAACCCGAGGTCGACTCCAAGGATTGTGCTGGACAAGGCTACGGATTTCCCGGTTGTGCGCAGGGGCCTTTCGGTGCTTTATGCTGCCAAGGGCCTCCGGAAGCCTGTTTTCAAGAAAACAAAGGCAAAGAGGAAGGCGCTCAGGGGTAAGTACATACTGGTTGATACCAGCTTTGTTCCTGAGCTTTTTGTAAAGCCGAAAAAAACAGACATACTCCCTCCAGTTGATGAAGACGGCAATGTATTTATAAAGTATAAAGGAAGGAAAATTTACCTCCACCCTGACCAGAAGCAGGTTATTGAGGAGCTTCTAACTGAAGGCAGGGAAGGATATACCGAAATTCACAAGCCCGGCAAAAGGAGCGCACAGGTGGATGCGGCAGGCGCAGACCTTCTGGTCCAGTATCTGCATGAGAAAGGATGGACTAATGTAGAGCTGATGCCCTGGACAGGAGGTCCGGCAAGGGCAGGAGTACATATCAGCGAAGTCCCGGAAGGCCACTGGGACAGGCCTGTTGCGCTTACGCCCAGAGAAGAAGGTATGCCAGAGAGAGTGCGGGAAGAGATTGCGGAAGACAGGGTTGCAGATGAAATGCCAAGAGGGCCAGTCGAGATTGAGCCGCGCACCAAGCGCTTTGGCAGGGTTCTTGACAGGCCTGCGAGGAGAAGCAGGTTTGAGGTGCAGATGCAGAAGGAAAGGCTGGAGTATCTTGCCAACAATCCTGAAACCCAGGGCACGGTGTTTTTTGAGAATGCGGGCATTGCAAGGAATGCGGCAAAGCTTCTGAGGAAGGAGTTCCTTGGAAGAAACGACCTTCGCGCAGTTTCCATACAGGTTCTCCAGAATTTCTGGGGACAAACTGAAGGCGCATACCTGCGCATAGGTGAACTGCCTGCAGATGCATTTTCACGAAGGTCTGAAACGCCCCTTTCTGTTCCGGTGGCATACAGGGGAGGGACCATACTTTCAAAAGCAAAGGACAGGGCGAGACTCCAGGATTTCCTTAACGGGAAAACCAGGAAAAGGAAAATTATGTTCAGAACGGGCAGGAAAGGCAAGGAGACTCTTGAAGCATATCTTTCCAGGATAGGTTATCCTGAAGATAATCTCAAATCTGCACAGATTACTGATGTGGAGGCCGAAGCTCTGGAGCCAATGGAAAGACAAACGATACAAGGTAATGAGATATGGGAAGTAACCCTTAGTTCTGTGCCCATCCCCCCTGCCCCAAAAGAAGAGGGAAAATCTGTTGCAGTGCGCGGAATACGCGGAGGCGACAGGCTCCAGAAGCGCAGGGCAGGAAAATACTACGGTTCCGATGCCTATAGGATGAGGCTCCGGAGGTGGTATGAGACCAGTGCAGCCTGGCTCAAGGCACGCCTTGATGAGCAGTCTAAAGAAGCAGGGCAAAATAAAAAGTATTTTGTTTTACATGGGCTCCAGGACCCAAGCAATGTTTATGAAACACACTCCCAGGACTACAATAGGATGGATGCGGACCAGCGTGCATATACTGTGCTTGCTGCAGATGGGCAGGGTTTTGCAAGCACTGTTCTTGGTAATGATAAGAGAAGGCTTTTCTGGCAGAATGGCATTGCAGGTGTCCACCTCACTGAAACGAATCTTGTGGAGCGTTCTGAAGGCGCAAGGTTTTCCCAGGATGTGCAGGCGAAAGTGGTAGAGCACATGCTTTACATGCACACGGGCTCAGGCAAGATGAGGGACAAAAAGAAAGCTTATCCAGAGAAGTCCGACCAGATGCTTGCAGTTCTTTCCAAATACAAGAGCATAGATGAGTTTGCGGATGCGCTTGGAAATGAATATGCGGCAGCTGCAATTTATGATACGGCAATGCAGCTTACAGAGGAGGCCCTTGCCCTTGACCTTGCATATATGACCCTTCCGCCCAGGGAGCAGGCAAAGAAAAAGGAAGCTACGTTTGATATGATGTGGAGGGCGTATGTTTCCCTTATCGGGTTTGAGACAGGCCAGACTCCCTCTGCAAACCCTGAGCCCATACAGCTTGACAAGTGCGCGGATGCTCTTGTAAACTATATTGCGGGGAGAGGAAAGAACAACAGATTCAAGGCAGGCGGCCATGAATACACTACCCTTGAAACAATCGTCGTCCGCTACAACGGAAAAAATGTTCTTGCCGTTCCTGCTATTGATGAAGCAGGAAACATCAATCCCAAGTGGACATATATCGTGGGCGACCGTGTCCAGAAAACAGCCCCGGAAGGCTATAGCTACTGGAAAAAGACGCTCAGGGACAAAGACAAGATACTCAAGGTCAGGACAAAGAGGTCCTGGGTTGATTCAATTGGGCCAGTTGGCCTTACATTCAAATATGTCTGGGGAACCAACCCGCCCGAACTGAACATAACCGGAAAAAAACCGCCCGGGCGGAAGAGGGAGCCGCGCACCAAAAGGCTGATGGTTTATCCTGAGTACCACGGAGGGCACGGGTACGTGGCGGTTGCAAACGACCTCTACTGGAACAAGGTTGGAGTTTCGTTTGATTCCAGGAAGGAGGATGTCATGCCACAGCTTGATAATGAAGTCCTGCACCTCTCTACTATTTCAGGGGAGATGATGGAAGGGGACAGCAAGTTCTACATCCACCCCCCAAGGACAAGGTTCAACGCAGATGGAACAGAGGCAGAATTAGTTGAGGATTACCCCACGTTCAGGACATATGCATACTCTTCTGCATATGTAGATTTTAATGATGGAGATGCCGTTTACCTGTTCAGGAAGGCAGGGGACAGGATAGGGTCAGAAAAGTTCAGGCCCGCGAATGCCCGCAGGTATGCAGGAATGAGCGAAAGGGAACTGAAAAAGGAAGGAGTGTTCAAGATACGCATTGGCACTTTTGACAGGTTCACCCACAAGATTGACTACAAGGAAGGGATGAAGGAGAAGTTTGATAAATACGTGATGGGTTCCTGGGCTGCCAATTCCGAAGACCTGAGGAAGATGACCAAGAAGGAAAAGGAAGAGATGGTTCCTGAAGTTGACAAGAGCAGGCACTATTATGTTGTGGAAAGCTCCCATACGGCTTCCCCTGCAAGGGAATCCATGGAAGTTGGCTCTGCAGAGGATATTGGGGTTACAGGCAGAACAGAAGAAGAAGGAGGGCTTTATGTAGGGGGAAATGTCCCGGATGTTTTCATAATCTGGACAGGGGAGGGTGAAGAGTAGGTGGTTGATATGGCTAAACAAAAACAAAAACCTGAAAAAAGAGCAGGGCCCCCGGCCCCTGTTGCTGCCGGAAAAAGGAGGATACAGTTTACCCCAAAGCAGACCCCAAAGCAGCTTTCTGCCCAGCTCAGAAAAGCGGAAACAGAAGAGGAACTGAACAAGGCGCTGAAAAGCATCCTCAATTATATACGCAGCCTTTCTCCAGAAATGACGAAGGGGGAATATGAGCAGAACCGCGACCTCCACAAGCAGTTGTCCAAACTCAGCAACGCAAGGGCGGAAGAGGGATACTATCCCAAGCTCGTGGACAGGTGCATAGAGGAGCTGGAAGACAAACTCAGCAGGGCAAAGTACAAGGGTCCAAAAACCTCTGAAGAAGCCATTGCCAGTAAGGAAGAGAAGCCGATGAAATTCATGTTCCTGTGGTTCATGAACAATCCTGCATTTGCAAAAACAGGGAGTGTTGGTTTTGGAAATCTTCCATCCCAGATGGCCCAACAGCTTAATTCAACAGATATAGCCATGGTCCATAATGAACTCAACAGGCTTGCCACTGCATATTTTACTAATGGAAACACGAAAAAAGCAGGAAACAGGTTTCTCAGGAGAATGGAGCAGCTTTTTGAAGGATATGGTTTTAATAAAGAGGAAATAAGTTCAGCAATATCAAACCTGCTCAGCGAAACAGAGGGTCTCGGGGACGAGATAAAAAACGCACTACGCAATGGGACCTATGGAGAATATTTCTTTAATGATGATGCGTCCTTTAGCGAGTGGAGGCGGGCAGGAACGGATAATTATCTTGCATTTACCTATAAAGAACTGGAACTGCGGTTCAGTAGTGAAGTTACAAAAGCATTTCCTTTGGGAAAAGGATTTGAGCTTGGACTCAGGGCGCATGGGCAAGCATATGAAGAAACGACCACTTCGGTAAGAGAGGGGGAACTTGGCCAGATGGGAGACAGGGAATCAAGAACCAGGTGGCTTGGAGGGGGCGGAGCTGAGCTTTACGGGGAAGTTGAAGAAGGCAGGTGGAAGGCAGGTGCAAGCGCAGGTGTAGCTTATGTCCCGGGAAAGCAGGGAGGGTGGTTTATTCCTGTTACCGTGATGGGGCAAGTCGGTGGAGGCACAGATGCCACAAGCCATACACTAAGATTGCAGGTGGAGGCTTCCCCTGAAGTTACTGGCCGTGCATTTAATCTGGAAGCAGGTGCAATGCTGAATGGACTATTCTACACCAAAGGCAAAGAAAATGCAGCAGGATACCTGTTTGGCGTAAGGACAATCCGCATGAGCCAGAATATGGACGGGACCACCAATGTTGACCTTATAATTGAAGGTCAGCTCGGCCCTACTTTCCAGAAGATTATCAGGGATAAAGCAAAGAACAAGGAAACTCTGATTTGGGCAGGTGTTTCAGCGATAGTCCAGCAGGAAATTCCCCAGGGAAGGGATATGGAAGGCCGCCCGCTTCCTCAGCAGACCGGGGTTGGCGCAGGTGTTCAGGCAGGCGTAAAAGGGGAGGCAGAAGGATTTTTGCAGTTGCAGCTGAATCCCATTCCTGTTAATAATGCCGTTGATTTTACCGGGGAAGGAGAGAGGGGCGAGTTTGAGGGAGTGATGGTGAATATAGGAGTTAAATTCTAGGTGAACACATGAACAAGGCAATATTCATTCTACTCGTTTTTTCTTTTTCATTTTGTTTTGCACAGCTCATAGACCATGAGTCTGATGACCACATGGGGCCAATGTACCAGTATTTGCAGAGTAATCCAGTTTATTATACTGAGCAGGATGTCCGCTACCATCTCCTGACTCATCTCTCTGTGCCTGACAGCGACAGGTGGCTTTCAGGAACAGGCTCCTATGGTGATATCCATGATGGGGATGTGGTATGTGAAGGTATCTTCTATTATGATACTGAAGTGGATGCACAGGCAGACCTGGGCGCATTTGAGGGCATGTCCCCCACCATTACTGGTTCCCAGCCAGCCGGCTGGGCCAACTGTGGTGCAGGAGGATATTCTTCCTGCCCTGAAGGGGATGTTTCTGTGCGTTGGGGAACTCCCCACTATGGAGACCCCACTTCCCAGTCTGGCGACCGAACGTATGAGTCTTCCCTTTACGGCTACAGGAGCATAGCCTACCAGGAGGTTGTCGGCTCTACTGTTTATTCAAACAAGGTATCGGATGTTGCAACGGTGCTTTCAGGAGTTGCCACCCTGACTTATGCAAGAACAAGCAGCATGGTCTACACCCCTTTGCATGCTTTTGACCCACTTTCCGGAACACAGCCCTCTTATTCCGGCTCTTTCACCGTGAGCCTCCCTGCCGGCGGCTCAGGGGATTATGAATTTGAGCAGGAGCTTGATGTTGATGGTGGTACTATTGTTTCATATAATCTGTATGATGATAATGAGCGTTACTGGTCATATGATTCACTCGGAGGCGGGCAGAGCAGATACACCCGCTCTAATATTGAGGGTTCAGCAGAGATAACAATAGTTGCTGAGGAGGATGTCGGAGTAGTCCCTCCGGAAATAATGTATGTTGACATTGGAAGCGACGGCTTCATAATAGGAGAAGATTCATTTTCCGTTTCCCCGGGAGAAAGCGTCCCCGTAACAATAAGGGTGCACGTGCCGGACAGGCCGGATGATTTTTACCCGCTTGCTTTTGAGTTTTATGATATTAATGTGGAAGGAGTTGACGGTATCTCTTTTACCCCGACTTCCATGCCTGCGGACTGCAGCGACTGCAGCATAGTGGGCTGCGGCCAGGTAAACGGAGGCCACCTTTCCCCGGGCAGCACATACAATGTAGATATTGAAGGCACCCTGAATTTCCCGGAAAACCTTCCAGAAGGGAGCCAGGAGGTTGAATTCTCTGTTTCCTGGAGAACCTGCTCAGGAGAGGAGGACTGCAACGGAGAGGGGAGGGATGAGGAAACACCCTATATTCCGGTGGAGTTTGATTTCCCTGAAGGGGAGCTTCCGGACTTAATCTGCAGTATTGAACCTGTAGGGTACATAAACAATGAAGAGCCCGGCCCCGCGGGATTCTATCCCGGGCAAGGGGTGAATGACTGGGTAGTGAGAATTACTAATATAGGAGAGGCAAATGCAACAATAAATGATACCAACTACCTCTGTTCAGCAATAATGTTCAATGCTTACAGCAGTGACCTTTCCCCTGCTTTTGATCCATATACAACCAGGGCAATCTTCCCCGGAACTTATTACGGCACACTTGAGCCCGGGGAGAGCACTGCAGTTTCTTTCAGGGATGCGCCGGCAGTCTGCACAGGGGAAGGGGATTCAATAGGCGCGCTTGCATGGGTGAACATGCTTTCAGAGTTTTTCCCTGAATGTACTCCCTACATGCTTGAGGAGGCCACAACCAGCAACAATGGGTGCACATGGACTGCACCCTGCATTGATGAGCCCGGCCCAGGGGAATGCCAGATAATTCCCCAGCATGTAACAAATCCCCTGCAGAACTCAATGCAGAATTTCACCCTGCTCTGCGATGGCGGAAGCTGCAGCGGCACAGTTACATGGGAAACAAATGAAACAGGAGATGATGTCGGGGAGCTTGCAGGCTCTGACCAGTCTGGTGCACAGGTGCAGATTTCAGATTATCCTGAGGATGCGGAAGGGGAGATGCTGCTGGAGGCAACAGTAGGCTACCCTGACAATATGGTCTGCAATGCAACGATTGAAATTTCGCCCGGGCCAGGCGGAGATGATGAGTTTTCCTGCTTTGTGGTTCCAACACCCCAGTCAGGGTATCCCGGAAGCGAGCATGATTTTGAAGTATTTTGTAATTACGAAGGTGAAGATGAGCCGGAGCACTGCTCTGCGAACTGGGCAATAACCCATGGGAATGATTACGTTGGAGAGTTCAATTCAGGAAGCTACTGGGCCTTTGTAAAAATCACGGAGGGCCTGATGCTTGAACAAGAGGATGAGGTTGTGGTCCGGGCATCTGTGGATGATGTAGAGTGTTCAGGGAGGATAATTCTTCCCTCCATGGACTGCTATGACTTTATCTAGTCTGAACCGCAGAGGAGACCCCCAACATTGGAAATTCAGATTCTTATTTCTTCCAGCGCCTTAGGAATAACCACTTCATATTTTCTTCCCAGGTGCTCCCCCATTTCTTCCAGGGATTCTTTGTCCCCGTGCACAAGGATTATCTTCTTGAGCCCCTTTATCCCCTGGGCAAACTGGATTAGCTCGCTTTTTCCTGCATGCCCGGAAATCCTAAGCTCTGCAATTTTCAGCCGCAGCTCTACTTCCTCATCGTCAATTTCAATGCTCTTTGCGCCATCCAGGATTTTTCTACCCCGTGTTCCCTCTGCCTGGTATCCCACGAAAATAAGCTTGTTTTTCGGGTTCCCGGCAAGCTCTTTAAGGTAAGTAAGCACAGGGCCTCCTGAAAGCATTCCGGAGGTGCTCACAATAATGCATGGCTCTTCAAACACATCTTTCCTGTCCCTCCTCCGGGGCACAAAAAAATGCTTGCTTGCAAATGGGTCATCACTGCTCAGAAGAACCCTCTTCTGCACCTCGTCTTTTGCGTAAATCATGTTTTGCCTGTAGATTTTCATTGCCTTTTTAATCATCCCGTCCATGTAGATTTTCACTTCGGGCAGGACCCCGGATTTCATGTAGCTTTCAAGGAGGAGCAGCATCTCCTGCCCCCTTCCCACAGCAAATGAGGGAATTATTACGTGTCCACCCTCCTTTATGGTTTCTTTTATTTCAGAAATAAGCATGTTTACTGATTCTTTGGTTCCCGGGAGCTCCTCACCTCCATAAGTTCCCTCAAGAACAAGCGCATCTGCGCGCAAACCCTTCTCGCACCCATCAAGCAGACGGGTTCCCCTCGCAGAGATGTCCCCGCTATACAGAACTTTCTTCTCCCCCTCTACCTGAATCATTGCAGAACCCAGGATGTGCCCAGCATTATACATGCGTGCATTGTATCCGCCCGCCCGGAATTCTTCTTTAAATCCATAAGTATGGAACCGCCTTAGTACTTCTGAAACATCCCTGTCCGAGAAATCAATGTTCTTCCCTATGCGCTGATAATCCGCAAGCAGCACCCCGGTTAAATCCTTGGTTGCTTTTATGCCGTAAATAATGGGCTTGGCCCCATTTGCAATAAGGCTCCCCAGATGCCCGGAGTGGTCCAGGTGCGCATGGCTTATCGCCACATCCCGCACAGTTTTTTCAAATCCTTCGGGAAAAAGCGGGTATTCCACCTTTTCCCCGAGCTTAATCCCGCAGTCCAGCAGGATACTCTTTTTTTTCTCTGAAAGGAGGAAAGCGCTTCTTCCCACTTCCCTCGCTCCCCCATATGCAATAAATTTCATGTTATCACTGGTCGCAACAAATCTTATCTAAGGAAAAGAATATAAAATGCGTATGCAATTTCCATGCATGGAAAAGGAACTGGAAGTTGCAAAGCACATCCTGGAGCGCCACAGGGAAGGGATAGAAAAGGAGGAAATCCGCTCACTTTCCAGGCTCAGGCAGGTGATTTCCCCTTACTCGGATTACGTTTCCGCCCTCAAAACTAAAATTCTGGAATTTCTTGCCCCCTACAACCAGGAGGAGAAATTGCTGGATGCAGTAAGGAGGGTGATTTCCCATATTTCCAGTATAGATGTTGTGGAGCTCCCTGTGCAGTATTCCCTTAGTTTTGAGGAAATGGAGGAACTTGGGGCAGCTTCAAGAATAGACAAAGCGCTTCTTGCAACATCCCTGCTCCGCGCCCTTGGCCTGGAAGATGCGTTTTGTGTAATAGGGAACAGGTATTCCCTGGTTAAGTTCAACTGGCTGAACAGAACTTATGCAATTGACATTGACAGGAACGAGCTTCTTGAAGGGGAAAATGCAGAAGAGTTTATCCAGAATTCTCAGCCAAGGTATGTATTCAATGACCTGTCATTTGAGTTTGGGGAATAGTGCTCAAAGCGATTCCAGGTATTCCTTTTCTACTTCATGCAACTCAGCAGGGACCACTATGCAGAAAGGCGCGTTTCCCAAATCCGTTTCCAGCAGTTCCCCAACATTTCCCCAGGAAATCTTCTCGTCCGGATAGCCGACTCTTGACAGCACAACCACTTTTTCCGGAAGCACACTCCTGCCCTCTTTTTTCTCCATTTTCCCAAGGAGTACAAGCCCCAGTTTTGCATCCATCAACCCCAGCTCGTTGTCCAGGTCCATGAGTACCAGGGTGTGCATGCCCGCTTCCAGGTTTTTTTCAATGAGCAGGAGAGGGGAAGTTGGCCTGTAGTTTTCCCTCCAGAAGCTTACAGTAACCGTTTTTCCGAATTTGTATGGCTGGAGCCCGGATTTTCCTGCGGCCGCAGAGAATACAGATGAATTATGCACAACTTCTATTTCAATTCCTGCTTTCCGCGCATCAACAAGAAGCGAGATATGGGTGGTTGCGGCAAGCGGGTCCCCGCCGCAGAGCAGGCATACCCTCCCCTCTTTTGCTTTTTCAATGAGCAAACTTCCCTCTACCTCCTCCCTTCCAATGGTTTCTATGTTTTTCCCGCTTTCCGCTTCAAGCTTTTCAATATAATCCCCGGGCACGGGCATGGTGTGCACTTCGCAAAATGCGGCATCGCATCCCCTGAGCACATCCATCCCATGTTCAGTAATATCGTATGCAACCCCGAGCCCCACAAGGGAAATCATGCACCGCACACCATCCTCAGGATGCTCCTCAGCCCCGGAGCCAGCCCTATTATTGCGATAACCAGGTAAAAGAATATCCTCTCATCATTTTGCATTTTCTCTTTTTCCACGAGGCAGACTGCAGCAGAGGCAACTGCCACTTTTAGCAGGTAGAATGTAAAATAGGTGTCAAACAGTTCGCCCACAGCCCGGGAAAGAACATGCTGCTCAAAGTAATTCTTCCCCACATCAGAGGCGAATATGTCCAGTATGATGAATGTTGCCGCACCATCAAGGGCATGCCCTCCCACAACGGTTGCAGGAATGGCCCCGTACCTCTTTAGTACTATGTATGCAGGAATTGCCGCAAGGACAATAGCAGCAGCCCCATAATATAAATACTGCATAAATAGCAACAGCAATAGCAGGTTAAATGCAAAAAGTGCCCCGCCAACCCAGGGAAGCAGCTCCATCTTTCTGAATACGTGGAGCACCCCAATTGAAAGCAGCAGCACCCCGGCTACAACAAGGTATATTCCCGGAGTGACCGTAAGGAATCCATAATCATAGAGCCCGGAATCCAGGATTGCCTGGTGGAGAGGCGTTATCCCGGTGAACACTCCGCTGTCAACCGCATCGGTAACCGCCCTTGCCGCAGCCCCAAAGAGGACGAAGCTGAGCACTCCCCAGAAAAAGCCTGAATCTATTTTTATCCTGAATCTCCGAAAGAGGTGAAACAGAACATAAACTGCGATTACTGCTATTGCAGCATAAGCAAGTGTATTCACAGGGTTGTAACCTGTTTTCTCCAGTATCGGGTCTATAAAAAATTCTTCAAATGCTCCCATGCTCTCCCTTTATTTGGTTTGTGTTTCCTAATCCGGCTATGGATAAGAGGGCCAAAAAGGTTATTAAGGAGACTGTGCGCACCCGCATAGAGGAGCTCCTCAGGCAGGCCCGCTCTGAGTTCAGTGAGCATCCGGGGCGCTCTGAGCGGTATCTAAAGCTCCTCTGGAAACTGGTCCAGAAGTACAAGGTCCGCCTCACCAGGGAGCAGAAGCTCTCTTTCTGCAAAAAGTGCTTCACCCTCTGGATTCCCGGAAAAACAGTTGATGTGTCCTTTGACCAGAGGAACAGTGTGCTCCAGTACAGGTGCAAAGAATGCGGTTTCACCCGAAGGCTGAAGTATAAATAGTGTTGCCTTTATATTTTGAAGGAGGAGGTGTTTCCATGGACGTTGCTGATTACATCTTTACCCGGTCCCGCAAGATTGAGGACAATATTTACAACAGCATTCCGGATGAGCCTGAGTGCATCTATGGAATGCTCAGGGAGTATATTTCAAGGGGTGGGAAGAGGATCAGGCCGGTGCTTACCCTTGCCTGCTCAGAAGCATGCGGGGGAAGGGACGAGGATGCCCTTCCATATGCCCTGGCGATTGAGATTTTCCATAATTTTACCCTTATCCACGATGATATTGAAGACAATTCTCCTCTAAGGAGGGGGAAACCCACCCTGCACGAGAAATTCGGCATCCCCATAGCCATAAACAGCGGGGATGCACTTTATACTGCGGTATGGTCTTCCCTTGTTTCGGGCAGTTTCCCCCCGGAAAAGTTCCAGGGGGCTGTGCAAATGCTCGTGGGCGCATTTTCCTCTGTAGTAGATGGCCAGGGCACTGAGCTTGAATGGTACAGAACAGGCACGTTTGAACTCACCGAAGAGGATTATTTCAGGATGGCCGGGGGAAAAACCGGCTCATTAATTGGGGTTTCCTGCAGGATTGGGGGGTATGCTGCAGAAGCGCCTGAAGAGGTTCAGGCAGGTTTGCAGGAGTTCGGGGAAAAAATCGGGCTTTCATTCCAGATAAAGGATGATGTGCTCAATCTTACGGCTGACCCTTCCAAGTACAAAAAAGAGATTGGCGAGGACATAAAGGAGGGAAAGCGCTCTCTCATCACGCTCAAAATGCTCGGGAAGCTGGATGGTAAGGAAAAGGAAAGGGCAATAGAGATACTAAAAAAACCGGAAAAATCCGGGGAAGATGTTTCTGAAATTATCGGGCTTGCAGAGAACACAGGGGCAATTTCTTATGCCTCTTCTGTTTCAGATAAATTAGTGGAGGATGCAAAACAATCCCTTGATGTAGTCAGGGATGAAAGCAAAAGGGAAATCCTGGAAGCTCTGGCAGATTATGTGGTCCAAAGGGAAAAATAGCAAACTATTTAAATCTCTTCTTATTTAAATTAAGCTTATGCGACCAATAACTTTGTTCCTGTCCCTACTGCTTGTGTTGGGCCTGCTTTTCCCGGCAAACCTGCAGGATTACATGTACGAGGGGGAGAACCAGACCGGTTCCGAGTCCTTCAGCGCCATGGGCGCGGATTACGAGATAGTCTATATTAATGGGGAAGAGGCTCTGATTCTGAAGAACGGGGAACTCCTGGATGACGAATCCGAGATTGACGCTGTATTGTATCAGTATTATATGGAGCAGTATTACCCCACCCAGGCAGAAATAGACAACCTTACTGAACTTCTCAACCTTTATCATGATAGCCGGGAAAATGGTGACATGTGGGAAGGAGTAGAGGAAGAGGAATGCAGGATGAGCATTTTTCTGCACGCATTTCCCTGCACAAATGATTCAATTCCCGAAACCTGGGAGGAGGCAAAACACAACGACTGTTTCATGACTGCCTCTGTGGTTTGTGAAGAATATGGAGATTATGTGGGCTGCAGTGACCCCCTGAACATCCTGCCTGTTATCCAGGATATTGCGATTTCCTCAAACCGCCTCACGGAGATAGACAATCAGACACAGCAGGACCTTGCTAATCTTTCTGAATCCAATATGTATGATGTATTGCTTGAGATTGACCAGAATATAGAACTGATGAGGGAGTATGAGGAGAAGCTGGAAACCACCAAGTTCCGCGTCCCTTATTCCAGTGGTGGAGATACATGTAACGACTGCTACGGAATCTGCCCACCAATAATAATTGAAGAGGAATACCTGGACCAGGCGGATGAACGGGTAGAAGAGATGCTCCCGGAAGTTGAGTATATTGAAGAGTATGAGGAGCTTTCGGAAAAACTACACAATTCAACTGTAGCCCGCAAGGAATACAAACTGCTCAATGAGCAGAGATCAGAATATACAACCGAATTCGCTCCACAGGAGGAGAGGGCAGAAGAGGTTCTTGCAGAGGCAGATGAACTGCTTGAATATGTTTCAGATGACACGGTCATGAGCAATTCCGGGAGGGTAAGAGAGATACTTATCGATATTGAAACAGATATAAACAATTCTGACTTTGCTTCAACAGAATCCAACCTTAATGAGCTTGATGCAAAGCTCAATGTCCTGGAAACCTTAATTTCCGAATCATGGGAGGTTTACAACAATACAGTGGAAGCAAAGGAAAGGGCGGATATGCTTTTCTTCACCCTTGATACAAAAGATCTTCCAGCGTCCCAGCAGGCGGAGTTTACAGCGCTGAAGGCAGAGAAGCGCACCCAGGACCGTAGTTTTGTGGAAGGGCTTTCCCCTGAAAAGTACCAGCAGCTTACTGAAAAATACACGGAACTCGGAAACAGCGCCTTGATTACCCTGGATTCAGTGGAGGCCTCAGAAACAGTAGTCAACACTTTCAAGGGCGCAGGAACGAAAACCAACGAAGGAATCGCTGACTTTACCTCTACTATGGCTCCGCTTGAAAGGACCCAGAAGGAGCAGGTGTCAGAATACACGCCCATCGTGATATCTTCGCTTTCATTCTTTTCACTCTCCTCGCTTGCGATTTTCCTTTTCCTGTTTGCATTTGCAACACTTTCCCATTTCTTCAGGAACAAGGTCACCCTGTTTGCAGGAATACTGCTGCTGGGATGCTCAATCCTTTTTGCAGGGGTTGTTTCCGGAGGAATCTACTATGTGCTTTCCTCTTCTTCAAGCGATGCAAGCTTTACTGATTTCAAGGACCACGTGCTCTTCAGCGAATATGTCTCCATCATTGTGGAAACCGAAGGGGCACCGGCAGGCGCTTCAACCCAGATGATGGCATGTGCAGAAGAGCTTTCTACTTCCCTTGAAGGAAAAGACGTGGTGGTCTACAATAAGATGAACAGCGAGTGCCTGATCAATGGGCAGAATGTTACGCTTGCGGAGTGTTATAACACGGTCGAAGAGCCGATAATCCTCTTCCGCTACAGCACCGTTGATGAGAGCCCCCAGTTCAACACAGGGTTCGTATACAAGGGAACCTTCAGCGGGGACGAGGATTACTTTGGCGACTGCCAGGTGGCCACCGCATTTACAGAAGAGGTACAGGAGTATTCTTATATTCCTGAAGAGGAAAATGAAGGAAACACAACTTCACAGAATGAAACCAGCCAGTGAGTTGATGGGTTATGGATAGGAAACAGATAGCAGTCATTGTGCTCCTGATTGTGGCGGCAGGGATTGGGTATTACGTGCTTACCCTGCCTGCAGATGGCGGGGAAGAGCCCACTCCTGTAAATGGGGATGAAGAACCCGGGGAATACGGCCCTCCTTTTGCAGTTGCAGGGGAGAATGTTACCCTGGAGGAGTTTGCAGCCAATCTGCTTGCTTCAGATAAAGTTTATATTGTGGAGGATTTGCGGGGGCTGGATGCATACCCCCTAAGCAAGAATAACATTATGCAGTGCGGAGTTGATTTTGCAGGAAGCGAAGGGGTTGTAGGTAAGGAAATGAAGGTTTATGTGCTGGAGGATAATTCCTGCAGCCACACCTCTGGAAACGCCACCCTGGAATCCTGCTATGCAGAAATCCTTTCTACATCAAATGATGCTTCTGCTGCAATAATCTGGATAGAAAAGGGCAATGCCCCTGAGTTCTATGAGCGCGGCCTCCTGGTAAGGGTAAATGAGACTTATCTGCAGGGGGCCTGCAGCATCAGGCCAGCCCAGCTGGAAGAGGAAGAAACTGACGAAGAAATATCTGATGCAGAAGAGGAACTTCCCCCGGCAAATGAAAGCAGTTAGGAATTAATCCGGGAAGCAAAAGTCTGCTTCCCTAATCCTGTTTTTTATATCTTAACAGTGCCCCTATTCCTCCAAAACCATTCAGGAACTGTGCTCCTTCTGCAGTGTGGGTTGAGATAATTTCAACTTCCACATTGTTTTTGTGGGCACGGTCTATAAGTTCATCAACAAGCGGCACATCTATATCCATGTCCATTTTTGCCCCACAGGCAGGGCATGCAATGTCATCCGCCTTCTCCTTGCTTATTTTTTTTTGTTCTTCGCCGCATTTGTTGCAATGGTATTTATGGAACCTGAAGGGAAGCTCTTCAGAAACCAGCAGGGTTTTTGCCTGCCTTGTCTCCAAAACTTCCAGAACCTCCCGTATTCCATAGGTTGCCAGCCCTTCAGTTACAACTTCTTTTATGAATCTCTCCACCAGTTCTTTTTCCTTTATTGCGTCCTGCTCCGCAAGTATTTCCCCGCTTTTTGCAAGTACTTCCCTTATTCCATACTCATCGGTGTATCCGGTATCCACAACCCCGAGCACGTTCAGCTGGTGGTTGAAGTGCTTTTCTTTCATGAAGAAGTCTTTCGCAGGTCCGGGCCCCCCTATGACAACCCCCTTTACCTTGCCCAGGAAAGCAGCATCCATCGCTTCCCCTATTCTCTTGTAGTAAAGCCCTTTTTTCTCTTCAATGTCCCTCTGGTAGCGCATTGCGCTCTGCCCCCCGACTTTTATTTTTGAGTGTGCAGTTGAATGGAGCCTTTTCACTATCTTTGTTTCAGTCCCCTTTACCAGCGCAACCGTGGCTTCCCTGCCGTCCATCACAACAACTCCGTATTTTGCCCTTGTTTCCAGCATGTTATCAAGCGGCTCAAGAAAGAAGGTGCTGTCGCAGCGGTAGATGCTCACGCCCAGCTTTTGCGGGGGCTCAAGGGAAAAAAGCTCCACGTTTCTCTTTGAAGGGTCTTCGGATATGTTCCCTGCAAAAACAACCAGGCCGTTTTGCGGGGTCCTTTTGAACATTTTCAGGTGGTTTATTATTTTTTCAAGGGCTTCTGTAACATTGGTGCGTGTCTGCTTTGACTTTATGTTTGAGGCCTGGCCCAGCTCTTCCTTCAGTTTGTTGCTGGTTTCGTGTATTGCATACCCTGAAGGGATGTAAACTGAAATCATCTGGGTGCCGCTGCCCCTGTAACCTTTAAGGTCCCTTATGAGTTTCTTGAATTCGTAAAGCTTTTCCGAGCTTACTGCCTGCTCCTCTCCGTGGCTGTTCATTTTTACCCAAGCACCCTGACTTCTCCTGTTTCCATAATATATTTTGCAAGCACAAGCTTTGTATCTCCTTCTTCTACAGCCTTTTTTATTACCGGGCTGTTTTCAAGTATGCACTGCTTTACGCATTTCATGTTTTCCTCTATTGCCATATCAATCTTTTTTTGTGTTTTAAGCGCCGCGGGCTCAATTTTTTTCATGATTTCCCCAAGATTGCCTGCAGGGCTTCCTTCAAGATTGCAGCAGGCAGTTACTGCACCGCAGCCTGTGTGCCCAAGCACCATCAATACCGGTGTTTTCAGGTGTTCTACCCCATATTCAATGCTCCCGAGTGAAACCGCATCTACAACATTCCCTGCAGTTTCAATATTGAATATTTCCCCTATGTTGGAATCAAATATGTATTCCGGGCGTACTCTTGAATCCGAGCATGTCAGTATTGTTGCAAAAGGGTGCTGCCCTGCAAGAAGCTCTCTCCTCCTCGCAATAAAGTCATACTCCTTCCGTTCCCCCTTAACAAACCTTGCATTTCCTTCCATCAGGCGTTCCATGGCTTCTTCCGCATTCATGTTTTTTCACCACCGGCTCAATAAGATAAGATGATTAAATAAGAATGGTTAAAAAAGAGGAGGGGTTGTTAAAGCCCCTTAACTGTTCCGTCCGAGAAATTCAGGAATGAAGCAAGCACTTCTGTTTTTGCATCCCTCACTCTTCCCTGGAGTTCCTGCAGTCCACTCCCATAGTATTCTGCAAACTCATCCCCCTTCAGTATCCCTGCGGAAAATGCTGCATTCTGCATTTCCGGAGCCCCCTTTCCATCACTCCGCCCCATATTGTGTGCCACGATGCTCACAATAGATGCAAGCTCACTATCAGGAGTTTCTTCTTTCGCAGCCCCAACAGCGCCGCATTTTGTGTGCCCCATCACCATGAGAACAGGGACTTTCTTGCTGACCATCTCTCCAATCACTTCTATTGCCGCAGGAGAGAGGATGTTGCCTGCGTTTGAAACCACCACTGCATCATCATAAATGTCATGGACCTGTATCCGTGAGTCAGAGCATGCAAGCACAACTGAATCGGCTTCTTCAAGATTCAGGACTTCTTCCCCCGATACTGAGTGTTCCCTCATTTCCAGTGGCCTGGAAACAAAGCTTTTCAGGCTCTCAAACGTCTTTTCCTGGGTTCCTTTTCCGTTTCCCCAGATATCCACAACATCCACACCCAGCTTGTTTAATGCATACAATACCGAGCCCTTTCCAACTTTGTCGAATGTGCCGTCATTCATGGTGGTCACTTCAAAGACGGTTCCCGGGATTCCCCCGTGGCCCGGCTTTTTGCTGTAAAGTCGCTTTAGCCCCCCGACAATCCGTGGCCCTACTGCGAGAATCCTCGGTGCCTGCCCTCTGTTTATACTTTCCAGCATGCCTCTGCCAAGGTTTTTCCACCTTTTGGGGTGCAGGGCACTTGTTTCCTTCATTCTGTTGGCTGCATCAGCCAGCCTGAGGTTAAATTTGTTCATTCATTCACACCCACAATTTTGATACTGTTTCTCTATTTAGATTTATAAGTGTTGTCTTTTTACCACACTTCTTAGCCACCTACTCCAAAACCTCCACAGCATCCACTACCCCATCCCCATTATCATCAAACCCTTCCACAACCTTGGCTATGATGTCTGAATTGTAGGCATTTCCCTCTTCAACCTCTTTCATCTTTTTTATGAGTGCAAGAACCGCGGCCCTTGTGCCGTTCTGGTTTAGCCCCCCGAGCAGCAGCAGCCTTTTTCTTTTGTTGAATGGATTTTGGATGAGTTCTACAATCCCTATGTTTTCTCTGTATTTTTTTCCCGACAGGGTGCTGTAAACATCAAAGCTTCCTTCTTCAAATCGTATAGGCAAAAACCCATTCACTTCAGAAACAAGAGTGTTTACCTTTGGCCCTCCGGCGAGTACCAAATTTCCCTCTTTCTCCCCTTCTTTTATCTCCGTGTCCAGCATGTAGAACGGAAAAGAGAATCCGGCATATTGCCCGAGCAGCATTCCGAATTCCGCCATGCAGAGTTCATTCCCCCTTGCCCGGTATTTACCGTGCGGGTCGGGGGAGCCCAGCACGGCAAGCCCGTCAAACCTGCCGTTTTTTATGAAGAATGAGAGCAAACGGGGAACCTCCTCCTTCTGTTTCTTGTATTCCCCCCAGGCCCGGCTGTTTAGCACCACTGCAAGGCTGTCTGAAGCACTTGAAAACTTCTTTGCGACTGCTCCTCCCCTTTCCTCATATTCTGCAAATCCGGCCAGCCCCGCCTTTTCCAGCAGGTTTATGTGGTAATACACTGCCTGCACCTGCATCCCCATTTCCCTTGCAATCTGGGCAGGGTACATTGGCTTTTTTGCAATCATTTTCAGCATTTCAGTTCTTTCCGGGGAAAGCACTTTCAGTGCTTCCGGGCCTATCTCCTTGCATTCCATTGCCTTTTTATCTTCTGAAACTAATTTCATGAACTCACCTTTCAAATAAATTTTTTATGCTATTAAAATTTTTTATAAACAAATATTAAAAAGCTTTTCCGTTTTTATGCTAACTCCTCAATGGTGAATAAAGATGTGCGGGATAGCAGGATACATCGGGAAAAGAAAAGCAGGCGAATTGCTTCTCAAATCCATAAAAAACCTGGAATACAGAGGGTATGATTCAGTCGGAATCTGCACGCTCTCAAAAGGCGCGATATCCCTGCGCAAGGGAAAAGGCAAGGTTTCGGAAGCTGCACCAGAACTTGGTTTTTCCTCACTTCCCGGCACCCTGGGCATAGCCCATACCCGCTGGGGAACCCATGGAGTGCCTTCTGAAAAGAACGCACACCCCCATCTTTCCCCATCAGGGAAAATCGCGATAGTCCACAATGGGATAATTGAGAATTACCTCCAGCTTAAGGAGGGTCTCGGGGATGCAGGTTTTCGTTCTGACACGGATTCTGAAGTCATTGCCCACCTTCTTGAAAAGAATTATTCCGGGAACCTGAGGGGTGCCATGCTCAAAACCATGAAAGTGCTGAACGGAACCTATGCTGTCTGCGCAGTTTGTGCTGATTCAGAACAGGTTGTGGTTGCCCGAAACGGCTCCCCGCTTGCAATAGGGTTGGGCGAGGGCGAAAATTTCATAGGCTCGGATGTTTCCGCATTTGTGGAGCACACGAAAAAAGTGGTTTATCTGGAGGATTTTGAGATGGCCACAATCCGTGAAGGTTCGGTTGAGGTTTTTGACGGCAAAGGTAAGCAGGTTTCCCCCGAGGTAAAGCAAATAGACTGGGATGTGGAATGTGCCCAGAAGCAGGGATACAAGCATTTTATGCTCAAGGAGGTATATGAACAGCCCAGGGTTGTGCGGGAATCAATTTCCGCGCCCTTTGATTTTGAAATGGAACCAGGACCGGAAAAGATATTCATTGTTGCCTGCGGGACTGCTTTTTATGCCGGCCTTACCGGAAAATATATTCTTGAGAAACAGGCAAGGATTCCGGTTGAGGTCGTCCCTGCTTCAGAGTTCAGGTATTCAAATCCTGTAGTAGGGGAGAACGACCTTTTTGTTGCAATCTCCCAGTCCGGGGAAACGGCAGATACCCTTGCCGCCCTGCGCCTTGCCAAGCAAAAGGGGGCAAAAACCCTGGGAATCATTAATGTGAAGGAGAGCACAATTGCGAGGGAGGCCGATTCGGTTGTATATACTGCAGCAGGCCCGGAGATAGGGGTTGCTTCCACAAAGGCCTTCCTGTCCCAGCTTGTTGCACTTTACCGCCTCTCCTCAAAACTTTCAGGGGAAGAGCTGCCGCTTTCTTCCCTCCCTGAAAAGATTGAGCAGGTTATCTCCTGCAGCGAAAGCATACGGGAAACAGCGAAAAAGTACTTCCGGGTTTACAATTTCCTTTATATGGGCAGAAGCTTCAACTTTCCGGTTGCCATGGAGGGTGCGCTTAAGCTGAAGGAAATTTCCTACATTCATGCAGAGGGTTATGCTTCGGGCGAGATGAAGCACGGCCCGATTGCCCTGGTTTGCGATGAGGTGCCCACCGTGGCAGTAGCCCCCAGGGACAGCGTATATCCAAAGATGGTATCTAATATACAGGAGATTCGGGCAAGAAACGGTAGGGTCATTGCAGTTGCTACAGAAGGAGACAAAGAAATTTCTGAGTATTCCACTGATTTATTTGTTGTTCCGGAAACAGAGGAGGAGCTCTATCCCTTCCTTACAGTAGTGCCACTTCAGCTTTTTGCCTATCACATGGCGGATTTGCGCGACTGTGATGTGGATAAGCCGAGGAATCTTGCGAAATCTGTTACAGTAGAGTAAAATTTGAGTTTAATAATATTGCACTAATGAAGTATATAAATACTTTATTGCAGATTCCCACTCGGTGTAGGGTGGCATGCGAGGACATTCAAAAGTCTGGTCTATAATAATCCCCATAATTTTCCTCCTCTCCCTGGCAGGAAATTTCTTTGAAGGCCCAGCCTCTACACTGCTTGGTTTTGCTCCTTCTGAAATGGGGGGTTCCGGATGGTCTGTCGTGGATATTGAAACCCTTGTTTCTACAGGGAATTCTTCTCAAAACCAGACAACCAACACCACAGATTATCCCGGGGAAAATAACTCCGGGCTCGTGCCAATAGAGGAGGCAGTGGATACTTCTTCCGGGGCTCCCCAGGGCAACAATTCCGGCTTGATTCCCATAGAGGAAGTTGTGGATTCCGAAAATGCTACCTCTGCCGGGCCATCTGCATCAGGACCTGAGCAGGAGCCCCAGGGTTCTTCAAAATCAGCATGCGAGAGGATGGGCTACAAATCCGTATATTGCATAACTAAGGAGGAAAAGGTGCGGGTTGCGGGATACATAAATGAAGAATTAAGTCTTGGAAAGGTTTATCTGAACAAGACTGAAGTTAGGCATGACAACGAGAGTTCCCGCACAACTATAATCTGCACCCATGCAGTTCTCCAGAACCTCACCAATGTGGAGGTAAAGGATACGGTTTTTGAGGGCACCGGGGGCTCGGTTGAATTCAGCAAGCTCAGGCTGGATATAGGGAGCACCGAACTGGACCTTTCAAGTGTCCTTAAAATCCAGCGAAACCACATAGGAATTGATTCAGAAAAATACCCTCAGTTTGACCAGCCCGCGCACCTGGTTTTCACGAATCTTTATGGCCTCAATTCCCCATTTCCCCTAAGGGATGGGGAGCCCTGCCCTGAGGATATTTGCAGCAACTTCATTTATGATTCTGCTTCTGGGACTGCAGAATTTGATGTTTCCGGCTTCTCAAATTACAGTGTTGGGGAGATAAACATAACTTATGCGGAGCACCTGGATTCCTCCCGCGGCTTTATCTCGGACATCACCGATGATGTCTATTACCTGGATGGGAACTGGTCCGAGAAGATTCCGGTTGGGGACTTTGTCCATGTGCTTTTTGAGGACAATCTTACCAACGGCAGGATAATTGATGTTTATGTGCGCAGCGGCGGAGATTCCAACGTTTACTTTGATATCTATCCTGAGAATTCCACTACCCCCCTTGTTGGAACATCCGGGCAGATTTCTCCTTCAGAGGAATGGAAGCTGATAAAGGTGCAGAATCTTGCGGAGCCCACTGATTCTTTTGATTTTGAGGTGAAGGGCGGCTCAACTGGTTATCTTGAGTTTGACCTTATCCATGATGACCCGGCAGTTGAGAATGTCACCCTTAATTCCACTTACGGAACCAATTATACTACAGAAAACCTCACTGTCTGGTATGATGCCTATGATACTGATGGCGATTCTGTAAAGAATCTTACAACCTGGTACCTGAACTCTGATGGAAACGCTTCTCTCATGCTCACATTCCTTCCCTTTGAAGCAGGGAGCAATTCCACATGGACAAGGGATTATACCTCAAATGAGCTTAACGGGACCCCAGTAAACTCCCCTGAATGGCTTGCAACCGGGGGCTTTGACGGATGGGGGACTTACAATTACACTACCGGAAGCGACTACATGAACCTGAACGTCCTTGCCCCCCATATCGACGGGAGCATTACCACATTCCTTGCATGGGTAAAGCTTGATGAGGACAGCTCTGAAGACCAGTATATCTATTCCGGGCATACATCCGGAGGGACAAACAGATTCCTTTTTGGGATGAGAAATTCAGACAATGCCCTTATCCTATATTATGGAACCCATTGTTCGCCGGATGCTTCTGCCACATTTGCAGTTGGCGACTGGCACCAGGTTGGTCTGATTCTGGATGACACTTCCCAGATTGCATCTCTCTATATGGATGGGGAGTATCTTGGGGATTGTTCTTTTGCCGATATTCCTTCAGACGGCCAGATTTCGCTTGGCCAGGAGTTTGACGGGGGCACAGTATCCAATGAGTGGGCAGGTCCCATAGACGAAGTCAGAGTATATGACCGCCGCCTCACACCTGAGCAGATTGAAATGATTTATAATAACCAGACAGATTTCCTTTCCTGGAATGAAACCACACAGGGAGAGGTCTGGCAGGCCTGCGTCACCCCCAATGACGGCACAGAGGATGGCCTGCAGAACTGCTCAAACAATCTTACCATAGCCGCACTTGGAGTTGAAAATGTCAGTGTGGATTCAACTTTTGGGACAAATAAGACCAGCGAGAATCTCACTCTTTCGTATGATTTGTTCAATAGCTCGGAAAAAGGGATTGTGAACTGGTACGTTGATGAAGTGCCCCTGCTTGGCGTCTATTTCCCCTTTGAAGCATATGATGGAAGAACACCTGAGGTTGCAAAAGACTATTCTCCATTTGGGTTGAATGGAACACTAAATGGTGTTGCCTGGGATCCGGATATTCATGATGGAAGCCCCGGCTATGATTTTGATTCAGCTTCAGATTACATCAAAATTGACCAGAGTGATGCAAGCGGAATTCTTGATGCAGGCAAATTTACCATAGAAGCATGGGCTTATCCGGACACAACCCCTGCGGACATAGCAGAGATAGTTTCTACCATACAGTATGGGGGGTATGGAATCGGGATTCGCTCAAATGGGAGTGCATATTTCCGTGTTGATACTGGTGGAACTTATCAGTACATACATTCTGATTACCCTGTTTCCACAGGAGAATGGCACCATTTTGTAGGAGTTTATGATGAAACAGATGGGAGCATGAAATTGTACATGGATGGGGAGCTGAATGCTTCGCATGCTTTCGGAGGACCATATGATGTCAGCAACGGGGCTTTCTGCATTGGGGAGCAGAGCGGCGGATCAACAAGCTGCACAGATGGAGATAATTTTGACGGAAAAGTCAGCCTGGTCCGCTTCTGGAACCACACTCTGAGCACTGAACAGATAGAGTTCATTTATTCAAACAGTATACCCAACAATATATCATCAGAGGAAACATATTATGAGGAAACCTGGAAAGCATGTGTTCTTCCAAATGGATATCTGGAGGATTCAATAAATCCTGCAGTATGCGGAAACCTTACTATAGAAACCCCGCTCTCCCCAATCGTGGAAAACGTTACCCTGAATTCCACAGATGGCACAAATTACACAACTGAAAACATCACTGTCTGGTATGACTCATATAGCCCTGAGGGCTCGGCAGTAAAGAATATGACCACCTGGTTCCTGACGAACGGCAGCGTAACAAACAAATCCATAATGACGATGTTCCTTCCATTTGAGGGGGGCAAAGAATCCGAAAGGGGCAGAGACTATACCACATATGGCCATAATGTGACAGCCGTCCACTCAATGAATTATCTTCCAAATGGGGGTTATGATGGCTGGGGGGCCTATGAGTGTGAAGCGGATACCAGTGTGTACATGGAGATGAACAACAGCGCAATAGACGGCCTGCAGGATTTTACAATCATGCTGTGGGTAAACAGGAGCTATTCAAATTCCGGAGACGACAGAGCAATCTTTTCAGCGGCAGGGAGCTCAAGCAGCAATGAATTCTTCATGTATGTAATTAATTCGAACATAATGAGAATTTCAATCAGAGGTGATTCAGATGACTTTACTGGTTTTACCCTGAACCAGAATGAATGGACACACATGGCATTCAAGAGAACTGGCACAACAGGGGAGTTCTTTGTAAACGGGCAGTCCATGGGGACGGAAACCGTGAATGGTGCCACACTTGACGTGGGTTGTGCTGGCTCCACCGGTTTCATCCTCTGCCAGGAGCAGGACTCCTGTGGAGGGGCCTTTAATGCAGGACAGGCATGGGTAGGCTCAGCAGATGATATACGAGTGTATAACATGAGCCTGGAAGCCGAACAGATTCAGGCAATTGCCCAGAACAGAACGGATACTATTGTTTCCCAGCAGACAGATGTTGATGATACCTGGCAGGCCTGTGTAACACCCAATGATGGATATCAGGCAGGGGAACAGAACTGCTCAAACAATATTACAATTCTTGAAGAAAGCGGATGCCAGGTAATCTCTTCCCCCGGAATATACGCCCTCTCAACAAATGCGGAAGGAGCGCCCAATGACCCTTCAGCGGCAGGAATATCCGATGCCTGCGTTGTAATAAAATCGGATGACGTAACTTTCAGCTGCAACGGATATAATATTACAAATGATGGAACAGCATTCGCAGTAGGGATAATGGTAGCAGGAGACAATACTGTTACCTACGAGAATGTAACAGTGGAGAACTGCTCACTGGTGCAGGGGTATTACATGGGAGGTTATTTCAATTATGTTAATTCAAGCCACGGTAGCAACCTGGTGTTCAAGAACAACAGCGCAGGGCTGGTGGTCCGCCAGGCAAATTACAACAACCTAACGAACATAACCGCCTACAACAACACCAGGGGAATTTATTTTACTGAATCCACATACAACAACATAACCCGGTCCGAAGCATACAACAACACCCAGGAGGGTTTCTACCTGTATGATACCTGCAGCAACAACAGGCTAACCTACAATAAAGCATACAACAATACGGAACACGGATTCAGTTTTAACGAAATAGCAACAGGAACAACAGCAACAGGAAACAATGCAACGGAAAACGGGCTGGACGGATTCAGCCTGAATAATACTAACCATATGACGTTGGAAGACAACAGGGCAGTAAACAACACAAGAAACGGCATCACAATCAACAATACTTCAGACCCTTCAGCAAACCCGGTAACCTCCACAACCGGCTTTTACTCGGACAATGGAGCATACGGGGCATACTCTGACAGCACCACATCACTTGATTTTTCAGGATGCACTTTCAGCTACAATGCCCAGGACGGGGCAAGGATTTATGATTCAGATGCAGTTTCATTCTATCCATACGACAGCTCAAACCCGCTTATTGCAGAGCACAACACAGGCTCAGGAATTTATTTTGAAGACACAACCAATTTTGAAATTACAGCAACCAACCCTGGCTCAGGCACTTCAGATTATGTTTTCCTGCGCTACAATACTGAACACGGAGTTTACACAACAGGCTCATCAAATGGAGAGTTTGATGGGACCCCCACATACTACCTAACTACACACAACAACACAAAAACAGGGTTCTACCTGGACAACCCCTCAGCTTCGGACACAAAGGTACAGATGGACTACCTGGAAGCATACAACAATTCAGAAAATGGAATTTACATAAGGAATTCAAACAAAAACTCCCTGGAAGACAGCTATTTCTACAACAACAGCTGGAGGGGAGTAAGGATTTACGATTCAGATTACAACAACATAACAAACACCGAATCCTACCTGAACGGGGAAGACGGATTTTTCATTACCTCCACTTCAACCCACAATGTAATAGAAGACAGCAGAGCATACAACAACACATGGATGGGGTTCAAATTCAGAACCTCCTCCTCCCTGAACAACATTACCAACTGCAGTTCAACAAACAATACGCAGGACGGGTTTTCATTTGAAGATGCAGTAAATGAAAACAACATATTTTACTCAGAATCCGCAGGCAACCGCTATGGAATATTATACAATGGTCCAGGAAGCGACAACAACCTGAAGAACCTCACTCTTTATGACAATGAAGCAGATTTGCTGGTTTATTCAACAGGAGGAGCATTCTCTTTTGAAGGAGAAAATGTTACTTTTACCAATCCCACCGGCTCACTCCAGAATTATACGGTGATGGATATTGATGATTCTGTGGGCA
>JBKHJL010000036.1:0-7910 GCA_046538155.1 Candidatus Micrarchaeia archaeon | reverse complement strand
ATAAAAGCATTCGCTAAAACCTGAAGTTTGTTCGCGGGCTATCTGCGGGCTGAAGCCCGCAGTATTCCGCCCGCTCAGTTAAGGAATTCGGTAAGCTGCTTCTGCCCTGCTTCGGGGTTTATCAACTTCTCATGATGCACATCCTGCGCGTGGATGTATTCTTTCACGGTCCTGTCGGTCATTGGGCCAACCGTCCCGCAATACTTGAACCTGCTCCAGAATGAGCCCCCCGGGTATCGCTTTCTCAGGTTCGGGACAGCTGAAAACACATTCCGTGCAGAGCTGCCCTTAAGCAGCTGCACGGCGTAGGAAACCGCGTATTTTGCCGGGATGTGCACCATCATGTGCACATGGTCTCCCTGGAATTCCAGCTCCTGTATTTTAATCCCGTACCTAGTTTCCACATCGGCAAATGCGGTTTCGCACGCATGTACCGTGCGCTCATTACCGAAAACCTTGTACCTGCACTTCGAGACAAAAACGAGGTGGTACAAATTCCTTCTTAAATCCTGGGTTCCACTATCCATATCGACACGTCCGGTAGCGGAACTTCTTGAGTTATACTCACGTGCCGCCGTAAGGCGGCACTGCCGCTACCAAACGAATTTTTGAATAATAGAATTAGAATTTATGCCCAATTCAACTGCTCAGCTGAAGCTGGCAGTATTCTTGAGGATATTATTTCAATGAAAAAAGTTAATAGATTATTTAATTAACACACCAAAAAACCAGGGGCAAATCCTGGACAGCCTTTTATAGTTTAGGATGAAAATAGCCCCATGGACAGGTCGGGGAAAACATGGATGCTCGTGCTGGTTGTAGCAGCAATGGCGATAGCTACCGTGGGGATGCTGGTTTTGCTTGGAGTATTCATTTACCTGACTCCGGAGGAAGCCGAAGCAGGACCTGCAGAATGGGAATATTCCGGGGAAGAAACTCCTGAGCCTGAGCCAGTGGAAGAAAACCCGATAACCAGTGAGCGCATAAATGCAATAGCGGAAAGGATTGATGGAATAGATGAAATAAACCCGGGGGCCAAATTCGGGCTGTACATAGAGGGGAAAGGGAATTACACCATTGGTAAAGGGGCTGAGGGGATAAAGGTGATTGAAGGGGGACAGGAATACACTGATTTTGATATCTATGTTGGTTCAATGGAAACATTTGAAGAAATTGAAAATGCAGAAGACGTGTGTGCAAAGATGAGGGAAAAAAGAAATGCGGGAAACATAACCGCGGAAATGCATGCTTCTGAAATAGAGCTGTTTCTAAAGGGATACATGGCAATGGAGCCCTGCCTCAGATAAAATTCTTTTGAAAAAAATAAATGGGGCTATTTGCGCCCCGCATACTTAACTGCAAACCCAATCATCAGCTGGGAAAGGCCGCTAAACAGCAAATCTATTCCAAAAAGCAGGCCGATTACCCAGACTGCATCCGAAGGCCAGCCCGCAAGCACAAGGGCGCCGAGCAGAATGGAAAGTACCCCGTTAAAAGTGAGCCACCCCTTATAGGTGTGGGGCCTAACCTTGCAAGATAAGGCAATCTTGAATATTCCGCCAAGAATGAGGGCTGCCCCAAGCAATAGGGTAAGGGTGATTGCGCCCTGGAGCGGATATACAAGGAATAACAAACCCACAACAAGGTAAAGTAACCCTGCAAGTAAAGTGAACAGGAAACCTCCCCACTGCCTTGCCTGGAATGCGAGCATTACCTGGGTAAGCCCTGCAACAAGCAGGATTATTCCGAAGAGAATCTCGACTGCGAAGGTGCCTGCAACCGGGAAAAGAATAACTGCAAACCCGAAAAGGAGGAGCAGCAAGCCGAGTGCAAAGAACCACCCCCAGCAGTTGTGGAGCTCTTCAGCCATTGATTTTGTTTTTGCCATTTTATGAAAATTCAGATAAATAATATAAATGTTCGGAAAGATGGGTTATCGGCAGGCGGTGGCCAAACAGTGCAAAACCCGAGAAGGAGTTACGCATTCTGCAGTTGATTTTAGCTAAAAAATAGAATATTTAGGATTTCGTATTGGGATTTTCCACCTTCCTCTCAAGAAAATCACGCATACGCGCAGGGCGGAAGCCCAGGTTCAAGAGTAGGGGGAGGGGGATCTCCCTCCTGCTTGCATATATCGTAGTTGCCCTGTGGCGGGCTGCAAACTTATCCAGGATTTTTATTATTGTTTTGCAGGAGCCCTCATCCACAAATTTTCTTTTCTGGTTGCCTCGCCGGAGCTCCCAAGAAAGGGAATCCAGCACCAGCGCCCTGCCTGTAATGTAAAACGAAAAGATGCACTTGGAAAGATTTCCGCTATCTGAGCGGACCAGAGATGAGAACCTGTATGCAGGAACATTCATCTCCCTTTCAGGAGGAAGCTGACGGAAGGAAAACAACTTCCCTTGCGGGCCGGCTCCAATCCTGGTAATTCTGCGTGTTCCTGTCTTCTGCTGCCCGGCACAGGTGCGAATTGGTCCCTGCCTGGTTGGGTTCATCAGTTAGTATTTGTGGGTAAATAAGAATATAAAGGTGTGGCACACGCACAGAAGAAATTTCACGCCTCAGAAACCGTTTTAAACCAAGCAGAATAAAGACAAAACAGAGTGATTTTATGGCGATTGAACACCTGAACAGCGAAACATTTGATGATTATGTAAAGGAAGGCACAACATTGGTGGACTTCTGGGCAGAATGGTGTGGTCCCTGCAGGATGCTTGGCCCAATATTCGAGGAACTTAGTGGGGAAATGGAGGGAGTAAAATTCGGAAAAGTGGATGTTTCAGAAAACCAGCAGATTGCACAGAAATTCGGAGTAATGAGCATCCCTACCATAATTCTATTCAAAAACGGGAAAGAAGCGGACAGGCTTACAGGGGCCGCCCCCAAGGAAAGGCTAAGGGAATGGATAGAAGGTAACATATAAAAAGCAGAACGGAGATTGAAAGGGCATGAGGGCCCTTGGACACTCAATGAGGCTTTACCGGGAAAGGGCAGGATTTGTCCTGCTTTTCTCGCTTCCCTTCATAATTGCACTCATTATTCCCTCCCTTGTATCCGGTCCAACATATCTTTCCCTCGGAGGCGTATTCCTCAGGACAGGGAGCATACCGGAAATGGATCCAGTAGGGGTTGCGGTGATGTTATCCGCATACCTCATATCAATGTTCCTTATTGCAGAAAGCATAACCAGCATAACCCTTCTTGTTAAGATGAAAAGGACACAGACAAACCCAACTTCAGAAGTGCTTACGGGCCTGAGAAAATACGGAATTACTATTTTCCTTGCATATACCCTGGCCGCGCTGCTGATCCTTATTGCCCAACTGGTAACATTTGATATGGAAATGAGAGGGATACTCCTTCCGGTGCTGATGCTGCTGGTTTCAGCAGGAGTATTCTTTGTGCCCCAGGCAATGGTAATTGACGGCTACCGGCTGGGAAGGGCAATAGACGCCTCTCTTGCCATGGTGAAAAAGAGATGGGCAAGCGTGCTCCTCTGGATACTTATGGGGGCCATATTCCTTACGGTTACTGAACTGTTGTTCTTCCTGCTGCCCCACCCGCTGGGCTCATACCTGGTGCTTCTGGTAAACTCTGTATTCGTGCTGCCTTTCCTGATAATCTACCAGGCCAACATATATATGAAAAAATATGCGCTTGCACACTAATATAATTCTTATTGAAGAGGATATGGTCATGAGGAGTCCTGCTGTAGCGGGGATGTTCTATCCCGGAAAAAAAGAAGAGATTGAGGAGATTGTAGGAAAATACTTTTCCGAGGCAGGGAAAAAAGTGGAGCCTGTTTCTGCATATGCGGGGATTGCTCCGCATGCAGGATATCCATATTCAGGTGTGCCTGCGGCTGCTGCCTTCCTGAGCATTAAGGAAATAAAAGAAGCAGAAACAGTGGTGATTGCAGGCCCCAACCATACCGGGGCCGGAGAGCTGGTTGCCCTTTCCAGCGAAGATTGGAGACTTCCAACAGGAATTGTGAAAAACGACCGGGAGTTTGGGGAAAAAATGGCTGAAAGTGCAAATTTCCTCAAGCCGGATGAAACTGCACACAGGGCTGAGCATTCAATCGAAGTGCAGCTGCCGTTTTTGCAGCACCTGAACCCCAGAGCAAAAATTGTTCCAGTGTGCATGCGGGGGCAGGGAATGGAAGAATCAAGGGATGTTGCAAATGCGGTAGTGGCTGCGGAAAAAGAGCTTGGCCGGAAAACAGTATTCATAGCAAGCTCGGATTTCTCACACTATGTGCCTGCAGAACAGGCAGAAAAAGAAGACCACATTGCAATGAAGCATATACTGAAGCTGGATGCTGAAGGATTTCAGATTGAAAATAGAAAAAGGGGATGGAGCATATGTGGATACGGGCCAGTCTCTGCGGCAATGCTCTACGCGAAGTCAAAGGGTTCTAAAAAGGGTTTGGAACTAATGTATACAAATTCGGGGGAAGCTACGGAAGAGTATTCCCGGGTGGTCGCATACGCGAGCATAATCTTCCCCGGGTGAACCTGCATGGGCATAAAAAAAAGGAAAGGGGAGCACATTGAGGCAGTAATCAAGAAGGAGGTAGAATACGAGAAGAGTGCCGGCTTTGAAGGCGTAAGGCTGCTGCACAATGCGCTCCCGGAAATAGATTACTCTTCTGTTGAACTCAAAACCAAGTTTCTTGGGAAAGAAGTAACCCCCCTGATGATTACTGCAATAACCGGGGGGTTTGAAGGGGCTGTGGATATAAACAGGCAGCTTGCGGAAACCGCTGAAAAATACAACCTCCCTCTGGGGCTGGGAAGCATGCGCCCCATGCTTGAGGGTGCAGAAAAAAAAAGCTACCTTATGCGGGAATACTGCCCCAGTGTGCCGCTGATTGGGAATATCGGGATTGTCCAGCTTGCCACATATCCTGTGGAAAGAATTGAGGGACTTGTTTCAAAAGCAGAACTGGACGGGATGGCTGTGCACCTCAACCCCCTGCAGGAAGTGCTGCAGCCGGAGGGAGACAGGGACTTCAGCAAAGCCCTTGGGCTGGTGGAAAAACTCTGTGAAAAGCTTTCTGTTCCTGTAATTGCAAAAGAAACAGGGGCAGGGATAAACAAAGATGTTGCTTTAAAACTCAAGGATGCGGGGGTGGATTGGATTGATGTTGCAGGAGCAGGGGGAACCTCCTGGAGCAGAGTTGAATACGAAAGAGGGGGGTCGCCTCCGGGATTTGAGGAATGGGGAATACCCACCATTAATTCAATTCTTATGTGCAAGGGAACGCTGCCCCTCATAGGGAGCGGGGGAGTAAGGAGCGGGATAGACGCGGTAAAGGCGATTGCACTTGGTGCAGAGATTGCAGGGGCCTCAAGACCTTTTCTGCTTGCATATGATTACGAGAAACTTGACAAGATGGCTTCGGAATGGGTAGAGCAGATGAAAATTACTGCATTCCTCACCGGCTGCCGCAGCTATGCAGATATCAAAAAAATAAAATATGATGTTTAGAAGGGAGTTAAAATGTACATTAACATAAAGGACATTCTGAAGGGAGGATTGGAAGGAAAAGAAGTCAGCATAAGAGGCTGGATATTCAGGCAGAGGAGCAGCGGAAACCTCAATTTCCTTGTGATTCGTGATGGGAGCGGAAGAATCCAGGTAGCAGTAAAAAAAGACAATGTTGATGAAAAGAGCTGGGAAAACGCATCCAACTCATACATAGAAAGCTCGGTAAAGGTTAACGGCGAAGTGAAAAAGGATGAAAGGGCCCCAGGGGGATGGGAGATCCAGGTTTCAGAATTCAGGACAGTGCACCAGGGGGATCCATTCCCCATCTCCAAAGATTTGAGCGAAGAATTCCTGCTGGATGTGCGGCACTTGTGGCTGAGGAGCAGGAAGCTTGCCGGGATATTCAAAGCAAGGCACTACCTTGTGAACTATTTGCGTGAATACCTGGACAGGGAAGGGTTCTACGAGACTCCGCCGCCCGTGATTACCAAGGCGGAATGTGAAGGCGGAAGCACCCTGTTTGAAATAGACTATTTTGGAGAAAATGCGTACCTGAGCCAGAGCGGGCAACTTTACCAGGAAGCGCTCATATTTGGGCTTGGGAAGGTGTATGCATTTGCACCTTCCTTCCGCGCGGAGAAGAGCCGCACAATACGGCATCTTGCGGAATACTGGCACCTGGAGCCGGAAATGGCCTGGTATTCCCAGGAAGAAAATATGAAACTGCAGGAAGACATGATTGAGTTCGCAATACAGAAATTCGTTAAAGAGCAGGGCGAGCTGCTGGAAGAGCTTGAGCGTGACCCCAAGGTTCTGCAGAAAGTGAAGGTCCCGTTTATCCGGATAGATTATGAGGATGCAGTGGACAAAGTAAATGAGCTTGGGGGAAAGATGGAGCAGGGGGATGACTTCGGGACCCAGGATGAGGCCCTGCTTACTAAAGAACTGGAGAAGCCGATGTTTATCCATAACTTTCCCTCAGACATAAAAGCATTTTATATGCGGGACGACCCGGATAAGCCGGGGACCGTGCTTGCCGCTGATATGCTTGCGCCCGAAGGGCATGGGGAAATGATTGGGGGCTCGGAGAGGGTTTGGAAGCTTCCTGAGCTGGAGAAGAAAATGAAGGCATTTGGGCTTGGGCCGAAGCAGATGGCCTGGTATGTGGATTTGCGGAAATACGGGAGCGTGCCGCACTCTGGGTTTGGAATGGGCATTGAGAGGTTCGTGAAGTGGACGCTTGGGCTGCACCATATTCGTGATACTATACCGTTCCCGAGGACAATTACAAGGGCTTATCCGTGAGGCATAAACTTTAAATATACATTTGTATACAATAAGTTTACATGTTGGAGAAGTTGCTGAAATCCAAAACAATGGTTAAGGTGCTTGGACTGCTTCTGTTTAGCGGGGAGTTTCACCTTAGGGAGATTGCCCGCGGAATAGATGTGACTCCGGTTTATGTGGGAAAGGAGCTCAAGAACCTGGAATCAGTTGGCTTGGTTTTGAACAAGAAGGTTGGAAACCTGAGCATGTGGGAGATAAACAAGGAATGCCCGCTGTATCCTGAGATAAAGGCGCTGTTTTTGAAAACAGATGCACTGGGCAGCTACTTATCTGCGGAATTGGATGGGGAGGGTGTTGAGTTCGCGCTTATTTACGGGAGCTTTGCAAAGGGAACTGAAGGGGAAAGGAGCGACATCGACCTGTTTGTTGTGGGCAAGGTAGATGAAAAAGAATTCATGAAAGCGATTGGGAAAATTGAGAAAAAAACAGGGAGGGAAGTGAGCTACATAATCTGGAATAAAAAGGAATTTGAGAAAAGTGCAGTGGAAAGGCACCATCTGCTGCTTAATATACTCAGGAACCCCGTAATCTGGATTAAAGGTGAAGAAAATGAGTTTAGAAGAGCTTTTGGCTGAGGGGATTGTTGAGGAGTTTGAAAACACACCTGAATTAATAGAGCAAACCCGGAGATCTGCAGATAAAGACCTGAAAACCGCAAAGGAAGTATTTGGGATTGGGAATTATGACTGGGCATATGTAATTGCGTATAATTCTATGCTGCAGGCAGCAAGGGCATTCATGTTTAATCTTGGGTACCGGCCAAAAGGGGAGAACAAACATCTTTCTGTTGTGAAATTTGCATCTTCAGAAATGCCAATGAAAGCAATTCCGCTTGTGAATCTGTTCAATAAGATGAGGGAACGGAGGCATAAGCTGGTGTATGAAGTGCGGGGCACAGTAAGTGAAAGCGAAGCGGAAGGGGCAATTAAAAAAGCAGAAGAGTTTATTTCCATTGTGAAAGCTGAGATGGAAAAATGAAACATAAACTGAAGGATGGAAGAGTTGTGGAGATTGTTTCGCTTAGTGCAAAGATTCCCACTAAATGGCTTCTGGATTACATCAATGGGATT
>JBKHJL010000007.1:0-35887 GCA_046538155.1 Candidatus Micrarchaeia archaeon | reverse complement strand
AAAAAGACAACAAAGAAGAGAACAACCAAAAGAAAGCCAGCGACCAAGAAAAAGAGCACTAAAAAGAAGTCTTCAAAAAAGAAAAAATAATCAAAATAAGTAAGTAGGCGGCCGTCCTATCTTACCTTCTCTTTTTTTTCAATTCAGGGAAGCAAAACTGCGGCAGCAATCGTAGTTGCCCAGTGTCCGCTTTTCCCTACTTCAGTGGTTGCAGTTATATTTTTTGTTTTGACTATCTTTCCGCTCATCCTGAAGTGCTCTTCTTTTGCATTCCACGCAGCATCCGGATCAAATTCTATGCCCATGGTGGAGGCAAGCATGCTTGCGGCAAGGTCTTCTGCGTATTCCCCTGCCGCTTGCTTGCTCTGCCCGTAGGAATGGTGTTCACTGAGGTAGCCGTGCCAGCTCTTTTCTCTTGGCAGGGCGAGTCCTACGGAGGCAGAAATTCTTCTGCTGGGCTCACATGAGCTGAGCCTTGACATAACAGTAAAAACAATCTGCCCTGGTTCCAGTTTTTTTTTGCCCTCGGCTCTGCTTATGAGTTTTGCGCCCGGAGGGAATATGCTTGAAACATAAACAAGGTTGCAGTAAGCTATTCCCGCATCCCTGAGTGCCTCTTCAAATGAGCCCAGTTGTGTGTTGGACCTGCCAATTCCTTTGGTAAGAAAAATCTTACTCGGAACAAAATTCAATGGATTCATGGATTGCTTTTTTGGCAGCAATTATTTAATAACCTGCTCCAACACAAACTTCTCATGGCTCTTACCATCGGAGTAGTAGGAAAGCCCAATGCAGGCAAGAGCACTTTTTTTTCAGCCCTCACAATGGCCGAGGCAAAAATAGCTTCCTTCCCCTTCACTACTCTTGACCCTAATATAGGGGTTGGGTATGTGCGCAAACAATGCCCCCATAGGGAGAGGGGAAGGCCCTGCAACCCCCAGGATTCCTACTGCAGAAATGGAACAAGGTTTGTTCCAGTCCGTATGCTGGATGTGGCGGGCCTTGTTCCCGATGCACATAGGGGTAAGGGTCTGGGTTTCAGGTTCCTGGATGACCTTGCTGCTGCAGATGCCCTTATCCATGTGGTGGATGCCAGCGGAAAAACAGACCTGCAGGGCAATCCTGCAGAAGACCACAACCCCATGGATGAGGTAAGGTTTTTGCAGAATGAGTTGACCCACTGGGTATTGAGCATAATAGAGCGAAACTGGAAAAAGGTCAGAACACGGGACATAAGCGCATTGTCCTCAATGCTAAGCGGATTGAAAATCCCCTCTCCCAGAACTGAGGAGGCTGCCCGCAGGCTTTCCCTGGAAACAGAGAGGATAGACTGGTCTACAGAAGAGAAACTTGAGTTTTCAAAGGAACTTCTAAAGGCCAAACCAATTCTTGTAGTTCTGAATAAGTTTGACCAGGCACAAAACCCGGAAGGGCTCCTGACGGAGTTTTCTGCACTTGAGGCAGTTCCTGTATCATCCCTTTTTGAGCTTACTTTAAAGAAAGCGGATTTTTCCGGAGTAATCGATTATCTTCCAGGTTCCCATTCCTTTAAAACAAAAGAGGTTTCACCCCAGCAGGAGAAGGCCCTGGAAAAGATATCCTCTTATCTTGAAAAACAAGGCAATACCGGAGTCCAGCAGGCCATTGAAAGGCTTGTTTATGGCCGGCTTTCCAGGATTGTGGTCTTTCCTGTGGAGGACGAGTCCGCATGGGCTGACCAGAAAGGAAACATACTTCCCAATGCATTTCTCATGCCCAGGGGAAGCACCCCGCTTGACCTGGCAGAAAGGGTACACACTGACATAGCCGAAGGCTTCGTAGCGGCCCTGGATGCCAGAAAAAAAATCCGCCTTGCAAAGGATTACCAATTAAAAGATTGTGATATCATAAAGATATTCTCTAAATAAGGTGTATTATATGGATAAGAATGTCGTGTACCCGATTTTATCTATAGTGATTGTAGTCCTTCTTGCAGGTGCAATATACTATCTCGCTGATGTTTTTGGCGGAACAGAAACTCATGAGGAAGAGCACCATGGCGAGGAAGGGGAAGAGCATGAAGAGGAAGGGCAGGAGGCGCGCCCCGAAGAGATAGAGGCGCTATTCTTCGGCTCTATGGAGAAACCTCTGGGGCATGACACTTATACTTATGCATACGAGGAAACCGCTTCCAATGGATACACAAACACTGTTTTCCTCACGGAAGGGGAGAATTATTCCTATGTGAAGAAAAGAGACGCCATATTTACCCGTGAACTTTTCATGAGCGGAGAAGAAAAGATCCTCTGCCTTGAAACAGTAAACAGAAGGGTGTGTACAGATGTGGGCCAGAACTCCACATTCAATCCGTATACATATACTCTCTCCGGCCTGTTGTTTGATGAGGACAAGATAAACGCAAACATGAACAAGAACGAGATGTTCATAGAGTACGGGGCAATAACCTTTGATCCCCATACATATGAAAGAACATATGATGGAAGAAACTGCACAGAGATAAAATATACCCTTGACTATTCTAAACTCACTCTGGAGCAGTTACGTTCTGTAGGGATAGACCCCAAATCCCCCCAGGTCCTGCTTTCCAAGAAGTACAACTTTACGGTTTGCGTGAACCCTGATAATTACGATGTGGTCCGCCGCTCCATGGATTATATGAACTTTGGAGAATCGGCTTCAACTGTTTCAGCCACCACCGAGATTGCCTGGGACGAACCCACCCCTGTGGAATTCCCGGAGGGGCTTGATGAGGAAGTGGAGATGGAGGATTTCTATTTCATGCTCAAGAAGAGCCAGGAACATTATGCAGAGTGCCTTGTTTCTGACGACTTTGATTCTTGCATCCGGGCGGAGGCAATCTGGTCCCAGAATGAGCGCCTCTGCGAGCTGGTAAGCAACCAGACAATAAAGGACACTTGCTACCTGAACGTGGCCCTTGAGAAAGGAACCCCAAGCCTCTGCACTGAAGTTTCCGAAGAACTACTCTCGGACTGCTATCTGGAGTTTGCCTGGAAATACATGGATACAACCTATTGCATGCAGATGGAAGACCAGGATGAGATACAGGAGTGTATAGATACCGTAACACAGGCAAACCAGACTGAGGAAAACCAGACTTCTGCAGAAGAAGATGAGGAGGAGCAGCCCCCGGAAGAAGCAGAGTGCCAGTCTGACACAGAATGCGTAGTTGCAGGGTGCTCTTCCCAGCTCTGTGTCCCGGTTTCAATGGCAGATGTTGTCACTACCTGTGAATATCTTCCGGAATATGAGTGCCTCCAGTACACAACCTGCGGATGCCACGATGGTGTTTGCGGCTGGGAAGAAAACCAAGAATACTTAAATTGTATGGAAGAAAAAGGTTAAACGGTGGTTTTTTGATTGTTGGAAATAGAGTATCTAAGATAGAAGCTGCAAGAGAAAAGCAGGAGCCCCGCAAGGGACTGAATTTCAAGATAAATGTAAAAGATGCAAAGGTAAAGGCAAAGAACGTGGAAATCTCTTACGAATATGCTGCTGAGTATACCAAAGACGTTGGCCACATAAAGATGGAAGGGACAATAATTGCAGAAGAGGAGGAAGAGCTCCTTGAGAAGATAAAGAAGGAGTGGGCAGACAAGCAGAGGCTCCCGAAGGACTATGCAGAAGTAATCCTGAATGCAATAAATTATTTCTGTGGAGTAAATGGAGTCCTTGCTGCAAGAATTGTTAATCTTTCCCCGCCAATTGTCCCCCCCAGGTTCAGCCTCACTAATAAAGAGTAGCTGCTTCCTTTAGGATTAAATAAATCCCGTAGCTTTTTGGGACATTTCCTTTTTCTCCTTTTTTCATTTTTTCCATGGTTCCTCCTGCAAATTCCTGTTCCGGCAGGTCTTGCGCAGCAATCACTTCCAGTTCTTCTTTTGGAAAAGCCAGGGCATCGTGGTAAGGATGGAATTTTTCAATATGTTCTAGTTTTTTTGCAGCCAGCCCGGTAGAGCCGTGAATTGTGTTGGGTACACGTATGAGCCGTTTGGTGTCTATTGTGACTCCTGTGTCCACATCCACTGTTTTCAGCTTCATCCGTTCCGCAACCCTTCCGATGCGCTCCACAATGTCCTTTATGGGGGTTTTGCTCCAGTTGCCCTCTTCCATACAGGAAAGCAGTTTTTCTTTTTCCTCTTCTTTTTTCAACCCCCTGTGTATGAGTGAAGGCTCCTCCCCAATCACTTTTTCTACTATCCTGCAGAGCCTTCCTTTGTAGCCCCAGTCTGTTTTTTTGGGCCCGCCTACCCTATAACGGTCTAGTTTACTGAAGAATTTCCTGTAATCCAGACCGGCCCCTGCAACGTAATCTGCAATTTCCCTTCTTTCCTTCCCCCCCATATTCATGAATTTTTTTGCATTTGTATGAACATGGAATCCTCTGCTCCCTGAGAAAACCAGCACCATATCTTTCTTACTGACTCCGAAATCTTTCTCAAGAAATTCTTCCTGAAGAGCAATTGCATCATTTTTTACGCGTTCTATTTCTTCGTTGCTTAAGAACATCCCCCCGTGAACATCAAGGTCAAAGACAAGGTCCCCTCCCATCCATTCTTTTCGTTCCATGGGGGTGGATTCCGGAAACTTATAGTATGCAACAGAATGGGAGATGAACAGCGGAACCTCCTGCACGAGGTAATTGTTAAGGGCCTGATTGCTGGGGAAACCCATGTGCCTGGATTCTATCTTCTTCCTGAATCCCCCGACCCCAAATTCCCTCCGCCCAACCCAGGGAACTTCTATATTAGCATTCCTGTAATACTTTCTGAAGCTTCTGAGTATCAGTGCTTTTTCTTTTTCCATTGTTTCCACCTCAGGGGGTTTCCTATCTTACAGTCGGCAATACACAGCCCATAGCTTAGAAGCATACCACAGGAGGGAACCGTGTATCCCCTGTCAATCGCATGTTTTATCTGGTAACTGGCAATCCTCTCATCATAATCAGGAAAATTTGAGAAAATCTGGAGTATTTTTTCGTAAGGCAAGCCCTTGTTTATCAGGTAAACGGCCAGAGTCCACCTGCCCTGGTGGCCAAGGTTTTCATGTTTCTTTGCGCTTTCAAGAAGTTTTTCAATGCATGGCGGGTTTTCTCCCTGCTTGAAACTCATTTTGGACGGTGCTGTTTTTGGCACCAGTTTCATCAGTTTTCCTGAATATTCTTTCACTATTTTTGGGGCATTTGGAAACAGCCCGATGTCCCCAACTCTGAATTTAACTGCCTCTTCCATCAGCCGTAAAACCTCCCTATTGCTCACTTCAACATATCCCTGTTTTACGTTCCGGTTAACCATCCTGTAATCAATAGACTGGGGGGAAAAACGCAGATAGACTTCCATAGGCAGGACCCCTTTTTCTTCAAATTTTTGCGGGATTATTCCCAGTTCCTGCTGCAGTTTTCCAATATTTTCCAGGCTGTCCCTCCCCATAAGCACAGATGCCTTTTTTGATTCGGCAACTGCAAATTTATTGATGAGGTAGCGGTTTTTCAGGTGGGCAAGCATCATTCTTGCCGCTCCGTAAGAGCCGATTTCAATCAGCTGGTCAGAGAGGTTTACAGGGTTTGCCGTTTTGTATCTCTTTTCAAGCGCATCCACAATCCGTTCTACCCCCCGCTCTGCTATCTCGTTGTTGATTTGAATGTCATTATTTATTATTGCCTGCCTTCCCTCTTCAGTGAATGGATACCTGCAGGCAAAATTAAGTCCCATGTGAATATTTGCGCTTGCCCGCTTTTAAATATTAAGGGGAGCGCCCTTCCAGTGGTTGTGTAACCATGGTTACGCAACTTCTTTCAGAGGTCCACTATCCTCCCCCCATCCGCGAGCTTGCTCACAGCCAGATAAGCAAGGTCAAATGCCATTAGAACCACAAAGTAGCTCCAGACCCCGCTAATTGCTCCAACCGCAAGCGCAGTCCCCTTAAGCCAGAGCCTGTACTGCCTCATAGGCTTCAGCACCCCCGCAAGTTCCACTTCATCAAGCGCGGCAACTGCAAAGAATGGAAGCAGCAATCCGGTATTCGCCCACCCCATCCCCAACACAAATGGAACAACTGCAGCCAGCACTACTGCCGTACCATGCACAGGCTTGTCTATTTTTCCCATCAGCACCTGTGCAGCAATTATCCCAACAAACAGAATCGCAGCCGGAGAAAAAGCCAGAACGTAACCCATGCAAAGCCCTGCAAGTATCCCCAACAGCCATTTCTCTACTCCCTTCCCTCTCTTTTTGTCTTCAATATAATCAACGTGTTTTATTGCCCCCCCCGCAACAATTGCAGCTAATATATCCAGCATATTCTCACTTCAATGAATAGTAAATTAAAGGCAACGTTATTGTTGCATCCCCATGAACTGTAACATGCCTTCCCTCCTCCTTTATCTTCCCCCAGCTCACCGCTTCCTTTGCAGGAGCCCCGCTCAGGCTCCCATCCCACGGTTCTGCCGTAGTCAAATACAATGCATAATCCAGCCCCCCGCGCATCAGATTAACCCCAATTGTGTGGTGCTTTGAGATTCCTCCCCCCACAATAATTCCCGCGGTCTTCTCCGCATTGAGCGCCAGGTCCGCAAGCTCTTTCATATCCCCAGTCACATCAATTCCAAACTCCCCATTCTCCTTTTTCTGCTTCCAGAAGTAAGTCTGCAGCCCAATCGCAGAATCTGTAATCCCGGGTGAAAACACCGGCACTCCCTTCCTATAAGCATGTTTCAAAAAACTTCCTTCGTCCCCAATCTGCTTGCCCATCTCCTTTGCAATCCCGCTCGGGCTCACTACTTTATTCTCTTTGGAAACTTCCGCAAAAACCCTCTGCATTTTCTCTTCCAGAAGTTCATACCTCGCACTCGGCACAAGCACATTCCCAATCCGGTTCACTCCTTCCTTATGCAGCTCCACATCGTCTTCTCCAAAGCTTCCCAGCAAATACGGTTTATATGCTTTAATCAAATCATGGTCCAGTGCTCCTCCGGTAGTAATAACCACATCTGCATACCCCTCTTTCACCATATCTGCCAGCACTCCTCTCAATCCCGAAGCCACCACGTTCGCAGTAAATGCAAGAAAAACAGTAGCTCCCTCATCTTTCATTTTCTTTACAAGTTCCACGGCCTCTCCCAAACGGGTCCCCTGGAACCCACTCTCCCTATACGCGCCCACCAACTCTTTTACTGAAGGTGTTTTCTCAAAATGAATATCCTTAACTTCCATACTGTTTTTTTGCCCCCAACTCTTTTTATATGCTTAATTTACGTTTTATGCCGTATCCAATTACGGCAAGTAGAAAGCTTTTTATATTCTCCCTACCAGAACAATTTATTCACGTGTTTAGAGGTTATATTATATGGAGAAGCTCAAGCTAAGGATTGCAGGGGAAATCTCTCTTTCCGACGATCCCGGCTCCACCATGAAAAAATGGCGCGAAATATTCGGTATCACACAGGGAGAGCTCGCAAAGGCAATTGGAATCTCGGTTTCCACAATCAGCGATTATGAGTCCAACCGCAGAAAGTCCCCGGGCTCCAACATCATAAAGCGTTTTGTAAATGTCCTGTTTGAAATAGATGCAAAAAAGGGCGGAAGCATTACTCAGAAGCTATTGGAGGGCGGCTCCAACACCGAAAAGTATTTTGAGCTTCATGAGTTTGCCCGCTCTCTCCCTCTTTCGGATTTTGTAGAGCTCATTGATGGTGAAGTGGTCACAAATCAGGACCTGGTGGAAGAGCGCAAGCTCTATGGTTACACTTTGGTTGATTCAATAAAGGTAATCCTGGACATGCCCTTTACTTATTTCACAAATATTTATGGAAACATGAGCGAGCGCGCAATGATTTTTACGGGAGTTTCAACAGGCCGCAGTCCTATGGTTGTAATCCGCGTTTCCCCCTCTAAGCCCTCCGCAGTAATCCTCCACGGTATAAAGAAGGTGGACAAGCTTGCCCTCAAGCTCTCTGAAAAAGAACAGGTCCCGGTAATAACAACAAATCTTGAGATAAGCAAAATAAAGGAAAGACTGAAGAAAATCTAAGGTGTATTGAAAATGGCAGGAATTGTAGGTTATGGAGCGTATGTTCCTAAATACCGGATAAAGAGCGAAACAATCGCAGAAGTATGGGGCGAGGACCCTGAAAGAATCCAGAAGGGCCTGGGGATAATGGAAAAGTCGGTCCCCGCTTCTGATGAGGATTCAGCAACAATGTCTGTGGAAGCAGCAAGGATTGCAATGAAGCGTGCAGGGATATCCTGCGATAGTATGGGTGCTGTTTATGTGGGAAGCGAATCCCATCCTTATGCTGTGAAGCCTACAGCGACTATGGTTGCCCAGGCTCTGGGCACAATCCCCAATCTAACTGCCGCAGACCTTGAGTTTGCCTGCAAGGCAGGGACTGCAGGGATGCAGATTTGCATGGGCCTGGTTGACTCAAAAATGGTCAAGTATGGTCTTGCAATAGGGGCGGATACTGCCCAGGGCCGCCCGGGAGATGCTCTTGAATATTCTGCAGCAGCAGGCGCAGCCGCCTATATACTCGGCCCGGAGGGGGAGTCTCTTGCAATAATTGAAGATACTTTTTCTTACACAACAGATACCCCTGATTTCTGGAGGCGCCCAAAGGCAGATTTCCCTTTACACGGGGGCAGGTTCACCGGGGAACCTGCTTATTTCAAGCATGTGCAGGGTGCATTTAATGGCCTGATGGAGAAGATGGGCGAAAATACAGAAAGTTATGACCATTTCATTTTCCACCAGCCAAATGCAAAGTTCCCTTATGCAGTTGCAAAAAAACTCGGAGTTCCCAAGGAAAAGCTCGCGACCGGAATGCTCTGCCCAATAATAGGAAACACATACTCAGGTAATACTCCCCTCGCCTTGGCTAATGTTTTAGACCACGCAAAACCAGGCGAGCGCATTTTTGTAACTTCTTTTGGCTCAGGTGCAGGCTCCGATGCCTTTTCAATAAAGGTTACTGATAAAATAAGGGAGAATCACAGGAACGGCTATCCTCTTTCTCATTTCATAGAGAACAAGGAATATGTTACCTACGCGATTTACGCGAAGCTCAGGAAGAAGTATAAAGGGATGTGATCACGATGAGAAAAGTAGCAATTGTTGGAGTCGGAATGACCAAGTTCGGGGAGAACTGGGACAAGAGTTTCCGTGGCATGGTCACTGAAGCAGGAGTAAAGGCAATACAGGATGCCAATGTAAAAGGGGATGAAATCTCCGCAGGGTATGTGGGCACAATGGCTTCCGGTTCCCTGGTGGGCCAGGAGCACGCAGGCGCCCTCATTGCAGATTACATGGGCCTCAATCCCATTCCGATTACGAGGGTAGAAGGCGCATGTGCATCCGGTTCTCTTGCCCTCAGGCAGGGAGTAATGGCAGTTGCCTCCGGCCTCCATGATCTTGTAGTAGTAGGCGGAGTAGAAAAGATGACAGATCTGGATACTGCTGCGGTTTCCCAAATCCTTGGTGGTGCAGGGGACCAGGAATGGGAGCTGTTTATGGGCGCCACTTTCCCAGGCCTGTATGCATTCATGGCCCGCCGCCACATGCATGAGTATGGAACCACGGAGGAAATGCTCGCTTCGGTTGCAGTAAAAAACCATGCAAACGGCGCACACAACAAGTATGCCCAGTTCCAGCGTGAGATAACTCTGGAGCAGGCCCTGAGCTCCAAGATTGTTGCAGACCCACTCAAAATTCTGGACTGTTCACCTATTACCGATGGTGCAGCCGCCCTGGTCCTGGCCCCCCTGGATTCATCATCCAGCTACAGCAAGAAGCCCATAGAAATCCTTGCAAGTGAGCAGGCAAGCGGCACCCTTGCGCTCCACGACCGTGACACCCTCACCAGCATCAAGGCAGCAAAAATAGCGGGTGAAAACGCCTATAAGAAATCAGGCCTCACCTCCAAAGATATAGATGTTGCCGAAGTCCACGACTGCTTTACCATCGCAGAAATTATTGCAACCGAAGACCTCGGATTTTTTGCCCCTGGCAAAGGGGGCCCTGCAGCCCTTGAAGGCAAAACCAAGGTGGACGGAGAAATCGCAATCAACACAAGCGGAGGCCTCAAAGCCACCGGCCACCCCGTAGGCGCCACAGGTGTAAAGCAGGCCTGCGAGGTTTCCTGGCAGCTTCGTGGAGAAGGCGAAGCAACCCAGGTAAAGGATGCTGAGTATGCACTTACCCATAATGTGGGGGGAAGCGGCGCAACAGCCGTAGTGCATATTTACAAGAGGGGATACTGAGGTGTTATGAATGAAAGAATCGATTTCACTTACATGGAGGCGGATACCGGAACGCTACAAGATGCTTGGTTCGCACTGCACAACCTGCGATGCGCATTATTTCCCGCCAAGGATGGTCTGCCCCACATGCAGGAGAAAAGGGAAAATTGAGCCATTTGAATTCTCAGGCAACGGCAAGATCTACTCATTTACTGAAATCCACGCAGCCCCAGCAGGATTTGAAAACCAGGTCCCGTATGTAATGGCGATAGTTGAATTGGATGAGGGGACCCGCTGCACAGGCCAGATCGTGGATGCAACCCGCAAGGACCTTAAAATTGGAGACCGTGTAGAAGGCACCTTCAGGAAAATTCTTTCCAATGACCCTGAGGGCCCAATCCACTATGGGTTCAAGTTCAGGCTGAAGAAATGATTTCGCTTTGCAGCATCTGCAACTCCCGCTTCCAGAAGGATTTCCCCCAGGGTCACTGCCACATCTGCGAAAACCAGCTTGATAGCCTAAACCAACTTATTAAGAACGCAGAATCCGCAATGCCCCCCGAATGGAAAACATTTGCCCTCTCCACCTCAATTCCCAAGAAAATCCTTGCAAAAGAGGAGGAAGCCTGGGACCATTCCGAAGGCGAATGCCTCAAGAACTGGTTAAATGCAAAGCTTTCCCAGCACCTGGAAAAATCCACCGGGAAAATCTATTCCCCAATGAATGCAGATGGCCGCATATCCATAAACCTTTCAACCCTTGAAGTAACAGCCTCCAATGAACCGCTTTTCATTTTTGGGCGCTACAAAAAACTTGTAAGGGGAATCTGCCAGAGCAAGTGGCTCTGCCTCAAGTGCAACGGTTCCGGATGCAGGCACTGCAACGGAAAAGGAAAGATGTATGATGAATCCGTAGAAGAGCTGATAGGGGATGCAGCCCTCACCCAAACCGGAGGCAGATATGAGTTCCATGCTTCCGGCCGCGAAGACATCGATGTTCTGAATTTTGCAGGCCGCCCATTTATACTCCAAATCAAGAATCCTTCCACAATCTCCATAAACCTGGAAAAACTCTCAGCCCAAATAAATTCCCAAAAGAAGCTTGAGCTCACCGACCTCAAACTCGTTCCCCCAGGCTCAGTGGCACTAGTCGCGGATTCCCACTTCCCCAAAACCTACCGAGCCTGGATTTCCTCAGAGCAGCCCCTCACAGAAGAAGACGCCCAAAAACTCGCCGCGTTCAGCTTCACCCTGAACCAAAGAACCCCGGAAAGGGTCGCCCACCGCCGCGCAGATAAGATACGCCGCCGCCATGCCCAAATCCTTTCCTCAAAATTAGAAAACAACCAAATACTCGCAGACATAAAAGCCGATCCAGGCACTTACATAAAGGAACTAATCCACGGGGATAACGAACGCACCGAACCCAGCATCTCCTCCTTCCTGAGCAAGCCCTGCGCCTGTGCCCGCCTGGACGTAATCAAAATAGAAGACGATTTCCTTACTTTTGTTTTGGGTTAGGCTTTTAAATTCCCAAGCAAAAGCTCATTTATGCTCGAAAAGCTCCTCTTTTCAACTCTAGTAATGCCAGGAGAACTGGCAAGAATTGCAATCGCACTCTTAGGCACAGCAGCCGCAACCTATTACGATATTTTCAACAACCGCAACATCCCCAACAACCTCCTTTATGCATTCCTTGCAATCGCCTTCCTCACAAACCTCGTATTCTTTGATGCAGATATCCTTCTTTATGCAGCCACCCTCACCGCAATCCTTTTCGCATTTGGTTTCATCCTTTACCGCGCAGGCCAGCTAGGCGGCGCAGACCTTTTCGTAATCTGCTCAATTTCCCTGCTCCTCCCAATCCACCCAAGCTTCCTAAGCACCCCATTCAATTACCCACTAATCTTCTCCACCCTCCTCTACAGCGGAGTAGCCTTTGCAGTATTCTCCATATTCTTCTTCGGCAACCTGCTCATAAAATCAAAGAAGGCAAAGCCCAACCTCATCTACCTCTCCCTCATAATCCCGTATCTCCTTTTCTCTTACATATTTCTCACAGCCCCATTTTTTTCCCCAGCGTATTTTCTCATTGCATCCGTTCTGATGCTCTCCGCCATTTCCTATCTGGTATATAGGGATTCCATAAATGATGCAATCACCCAAAAAGTAAGAGTTTCCACACTCAAAGGAGACGAGGATGTTCTCGCAAAGGAAAAGATGTCGAAATTAATGAAGAAGCTCAAAATCGGCCCTGTAATAGGGCAAAAGGAACTTGCAGCCCTCAAAAAAGCCAGGGTAAAGGAGGTATGGATTTATGCAGAACTCCCCCCATTCCTTCCATTCCTCTTGGTGGGCCTTCTTGCTTCCATCCTGGCCGGGGACTGGATTTTCCTCGTATTTTACTGATGCAAACTTAACTATTTTTATATCTGCTACTTCTTATACGTCCCCATGTCTCCGGGAAGAAAATATATTGTTGTTTTGGGAACAATAATGTCTGGGCTGGGAAAAGGAATAGTAACTGCTTCTATTGGCCGCCTCCTGAAAACCCACGGATACAGGGTAGTTCCGATAAAGTTTGACGGCTATCTGAATGTTGATTGCGGAACCATGAATCCCTTCCGCCATGGAGAGGTTTTTGTTCTTGATGATGGGGGGGAGGTGGACATGGATTTCGGCACATATGAACGGTTCCTCAATACTTCACTTACAAAAGAATCTTCCATAACAGGGGGCAAAATATTCAAGTTTGTTCTGGAAAAGGAGAGGAGGGGCGACTATTTGGGCAGGGATGTCCAGATGGTTCCTCATCTTACGAATGAGCTCAAGGACCGGGTCCGTTCGGTGGGAGAACAATCCAGGGCAGATATAGTCCTGGTGGAGGTAGGCGGAACGGTGGGGGACATTGAAAACGGATATTTCATAGAGGCAATGAGGCAGCTTTCAAGAGAGGAGGATGTACTTTTCATCCAGCTCACTTATGTACCCAGTCTCAGTCCCGGGGAACAGAAAACAAAGCCCACCCAGCAGTCCAACCGACTCATCCAGTCCCTTGGAATAAAGCCGGAGATAATCCTTTGCAGGGAGCAGGAGCCGCTCATAAGGGAGGCAAAGGAAAAGATAGCCCTGTTTTGCGATGTTCCCCAGGAAAATGTTTTTGATGACCCTGTGGTGGATACTGTTTATCAGCTTCCCCAGGTGCTGAAGAAGCAGAAGCTTTACGATGCAATCGCAAAGCGCTTCAAGCTCAGGAAGACAAAGGTGAATGTGGGGACATGGAACCGCATGGTCCGCAGGATAACAAAAGCCCAAAAGAAGCTCCTCAAGGTGGGCATAGTGGGCAAGTATACTGCAGTAAAAGATGCTTACGTCAGCGTGAAGGAGGCAATTCTCCATGCAGCTGCTGCCAACAGTGTCCACGCAGATGTCTGCTTTGTGGAATCCACGGATGTTGAGAAGAAAGGAACTTCTGTTCTTCAGGGGCTGGATGCAATAATTGTCCCCGGGGGCTTTGGCAAAAGGGGAATAGAGGGAAAGATTTCTGCGATACGCTATGCCCGCAAGAACAATATCCCATTTCTGGGCCTCTGCCTGGGGATGCAGATGATGGTGGTTGAGTATGCGCGGTCCCTCTGCGGGATGAAGGATGCAAATTCAGAGGAGATAAACAAGTCCACCCCATACCCGGTAATCGCCCTTCTCCCTGAGCAGATGCGCATAGAGGAAAAGGGGGGGACAATGCGCCTGGGTTCATATCCCTGCGTTTTGGAGCCCAATACCCGTTCCCAGTCTCTTTACAAAAAGAAGCTAATCCACGAGAGGCACCGCCACCGTTATGAAGTAAACCCGGAGCTTGCCCCCAGGCTTGAAGGATGTGGCCTTATAATCTCCGGCCGCTCTCCCAAGAAGGGCATTGTGGAGATGGTTGAGTGGAAGGAGGGTTATGGGATAGGAACCCAGGCCCACCCCGAGCTGAAGAGCCGGCTTGAGGATCCCGCACCCCTTTTTGTGGGCCTGCTCAAGGCTGCTTCAGAAAGAAGAAAGGGAAAAAGAAGAAAAAAATCCTAAAGTTCTATTTCCTTGTGGGGAACTGAAGAAAGTGCATTTTTAAGGCGGTACCTGTTTATTATTCCGCTGGCCCTCTCCATTTTCCCTTTTCTTGACTCCTTCTTGTTATTCACAAGGTATTCTTCAATATACAGCCCGAAATCAGAGAGATTTTCCGAGCCGTCTTCCATTAGTGTGCTGAGGACTTCCGCAACAAGCATTTTTCCCTTCTCATCTGTCCCCCATATGCTGAGTGCAAGCGCTACCTGGTCCACAAAATAATCCTTGTCCTCCATTTTCATACCCTTCCATATACGGACCATGTCTTTTTTCCGCTCCATGTTTATTTTCTCAAATGCTCCCATTTACGCCACCTTTTCCCCCCACTTATTAAGTGCCCGGACGTTTTTCATGGATTCTGCGAGGCTGTTGGCAATTTCTGCAGCGTCTGCAAGCTTTTTGATCTCTTCCGGGCGGAGACCCTCTTTATCCCGAAATCTTTCAAGCCTCCCGAGCGTTCCTTCCCCCCTCATCCTCTTTGCAATACGCTCCTCAATTTCAGAAATACGCGCAATTACTTCTGTAGGGTCCCCCATCGTTTCTTCCTTCCCTTTCTTCCGCTCTTTTATTCCCTTTGTTCTGCTTGCACTCCTTGCCATATCAACACCATCATATACCTATCTCTTTCCTAATTTTTATTCTTTTTCCCTGAGACCGATTCTAAGGTCCACATCCGGCACAATTTCCATCCAGGTATCGTTCATGTACTGCCAGAGCTTCCCGACGCTTGAATCATATATCAGATTCCTCTTGTTCGCAGTTTCTTTGGGCCGGTCAATCTCAATCAGCGGGAACCTCGTCATCCAGTCTATTTTATCCCTAAACGGGTTTCGTTCAACCGTATACATAATGCCCTTTTCTTTTTTCACTTCTTCGCACCATTCAATTACTTCTTCTATCTCTTCTTTTGAAACCATAGCAACACCTATTTTTTTACAATGTAAACAATATCCCCGTCCCTGAGCTTATGCTCCACCCCTACCCGCTGCCCGGGAAATTTTGCGCTTTTGCCCCACACCAGCCCATACTTGAAGTTTTCCCTGTAGTCTTTCGGAAGCTTTTTCAGGAATTCTCCAACGTTGTCCCCTTTTTTCAGCATCATCGGCTCTTTCCTGTCCACCCCCCTGGTTCTTGTTTTGGTAAATACCTGTATGAATTCAAGTTTGCTGTAAATTTTTTCCCTGAGTTCTTCAAGCCCCTCCCCTTCTTCAGCAGAGATTGCAAGCGATTTTTCCGGGAACTCTTCAGGAATTCCCCCGGTAATGTCTGTCTTGTTAACTGCCACAACTTCTTCCACATATACTCTGTTTTTTTCAAGCACGTCAATGAGCTGCTCACCCGTAATGTTCTCCCTTATGGTCACTGTTGCATTGTGCACCCCATACTCATTGAGTATTGCAAGTATCTCCTGCCTGCTTATTCTGGTGAGCCTCCTTGCGCTTGTTATGTGTATTCCCCCCTTAACGTCCCGCTTTATGGAAACATCCGGAGGCCTTTCCCCCATTCTTATGCCCACTTCCCCCAGTTCCCTCTTTATCACTACATACTGTCCCCTCTTGGTTGCATCAAGCAGAACAAGAATAAGGTCTGCCTTCCTTGCAACGGAAAGCACCTCCCTTCCCCTTCCCTTCCCCTCCTGCGCCCCTGCAATTATTCCCGGGATGTCCAGGACCTGCATCTGTGCTCCCTTGTATTTCATTATTCCCGGAATACATTCCAGAGTGGTAAATTCATAAGCCCCCACTTTGCTTTTTGCATCGGTTATTCTGGAAAGGAGGGTTGATTTTCCCGCGCTCGGGAATCCCACAATCACTACTGTAGCATCCCCCTGTTTCTTTATGTCATATCCTCCTCCCCCCCCTTTTTTGGATGATTTCTCCATTACCTCTCTCTGGAGTTTTGCCCTCCTTGCCAGCAGCAGCCCTATGTGGTGCTCTGTCCCCTTGTGCCTTTTTGTTTTTGCAAGCTCTTCGGTTATTTCTTTTATTCTTTCTTCTGCGCCCATCTGAGATAGATTGAGTAGATAATCTTTTATAGTTCCTCCTATATTCTCCAATTTATGTGCAACGTAGTTCTTGAAGGTACCCGCGCGGTTCTTGACATGGCCAAGTGCCCGTTTGAATTCGCTTCAGCAGAGTTCCTCAATTTCCACCTAAAGGATCTTTCTACAATAGAAAACCCCATAACAACCATCCGTTATGAAGAGGAGATAATGGTGGAGCTGGATGAGGAGAAGACAGCAGTACTCACAGAGTATGCTTCAGTCATAAGGCAGGTTGAGGCCCTTCTCCTCCGCAAGGACATTTATGGCCTGGAGCAGGATGAGCATTATTCCGACCGTCGCGAGCTCATCAGGGAGTTTTACGAGTACATGTTCATGAACCCCCTGATTGCAGCGAACAAACTCAAGAATTACAAAGAGCCAAGGCCGGAGCGCTCAATTTTCCTCAAGGGCCACACCACTTTCAAAGCCTGGCTCAATGGAATACTCAAGCGCTATACAAAAACTGCGCTTTATAAGCTGACCAAGGAAGCGGGGGACATCCGCTCCGCCTTCCTCTCTCTCACCGGACTGAAGTCCCTCTATTTTGTCCACTCCCTTGTCCTGGATATGCCTCCGGATGCAAAGCCGGTTGATTCCCCGGATGCCTCCTACGAGCTCCCCGTTGGGATAAAAGTGCAGCTTTACGAGGTCCCCGGCTCGGATGCTTACCTTTATGTGCAGGAAAACGAAATGATAAACAATCTCCCCAAGGATCTCTCAAAACTGCTCAAGCGCACAATTGATGAGCAGATGAAGGAAACTTTCAAGGCCGAGCGATTTGACATTCTCTTCCAGCTGAAGACAAGGGAGTACCGCCAGCATTTTCTGGACGAGGCAATAAAACAGGATATAAAGATAACCACCCGGCAGGCAATGGCCATGGGCAGGGAAGCCGCCTCTTGGGTGGTCGGCCTCGGAGGCCCAATAGAGAATCTCGCCCTTGACCGGCAAAATGTAACCGATATTTACATAGACAGCGAAAATTCCCCCCTGTATATCGAGCACGCAAAGTTCGGAATTTGCCACACTCTCTTCCGTTACAACCGTGACCTGCTCGTCCGTGCCTTCCGCAATATAGTTCTCTCAGAAAAAGGAAAGAAGTTTGACGACCTCCATCCGGTCGCGGATGTGGTGGTAAAGCGCCACTCAATGCGCTGCCACCTCCAGCGCCCCCCGGCAACTTTCAAGGAGCTCCAGGGTGCCCTGAGAATAATGCAGGAGGAGCCTTTCACTTATCCCCAATATCTCTATTTCAAGTCGTTCAGCCCGTTTTTCTGCGGATATGATGATGTGCTTGTAACTCTTGGCTCCAGCGAAGCAGTCCTGGGCCTGAAAGGCGTAGGAAAGACCGCATTTACTTCTGCAAAGATAGCTGCAATCGGAACCAAGAAGCGCATAATCCCTATCCAGGATATCCAGGAAATTCCTGTGCGCGCCTTCCGCAAGAGGGGTTTCCATGTTGGCGCTGCAAAGGTGAAATCCTCCATAGGGGAGCAGTCGGGTTCTTCAACCGGGGAGCTTGACCTGGTTGCCATGGCCAATGCCCTTCTGAGGATGGGTGATGCAGCACTGATAATTAACGAAATCCGCTCCAGGGTTGCGGTGCAGGGTGTGATAAACCTGCTCAACACCCAGCCCGGAGTTTTCCTTCTGTACAATCTCCACGCCGAGTCCCTCCGGGATGTGCAGGACCGGCTTGAGCTGGTTTTCGGCATTCCCGGGGCAAGCATGTTTGCAACCGAACGCTATTCTTTCCTCAAGAAGGTACGCTTTGGGCGCAAAGGCCGCGTTTACCGCGTTCTTGGATATGAGTACGAGTCTGACCCGGAGAACCGGAAGTTTGAGGAGGTGTTCAGGTACCGCCGGGGACCCTCAATTGATGAGTGTGTACTGGAGGCAAAGTTCATTCGCAACCCTGAGGCAGAGATGCAGGATTTCAGCAAGGTTGATCTTGCCAAGCTGGAGAAGGAGCTTGACCTGGAGTTTATCCCCCCTGTTCTTGCAAGGAGGTGCGGAGAAACAGGCATCGCCCCAGAGCAATATATCCTTCAGGCCTTCCTCAAGGGAAAGATGTATGACATGATTTACCGGCTGAGCATGAAGTATGATGACCCTCTGCTAATGGGCCTTGATTTTGTGGTAAAGGTAAATACTTCTGTAAACCGGATGCTTGGTGAAATAGAGGATGACCAGGGCAACGTAGAGTTTGGAAAGGCCCAGAAGGAGATGGAGAGGATAGTAAACGAGCACCTGAAGGAAGAGTTTGAGCAGCGCAAGCTCAACGCCAAGTCCGGCTCAAAGAAAACCCCAAAGAAAAAGAAGGCCAGGGAGATAGTTGCAGAAGAGAAATAATCTTAGAATTCTCCACCAACTTCCTTCAGTAGTATTTTGTGAACTCCGCTCCCATACTGGAGCGCCCTCTTTTTCCTTTTTACTGCTTCTTCAGGCACTCCCAGAAAATGGGCAGCCTCCCTAAGCAGGCCCTTCTTCAGCTCTCTCTCCTCCATTCTCACAGAAACCGGCACAGAAAAAACCTCTTTTGCAACATTCCTGCTGTAAAAGGGAAATCTCGCCTCTACTCCCACTTTCCCTGCAATTTTTTTTATCATCCCGACATCCCGCTTTCCCAGGGTTTCAAATTCATCCCTGAGGATTTCTTCCAGGTTCTTCCCCTCATTCCAGTAAGCATAGTATCTCTCATACCCCACAAAAAGCTCTTCCGCCCCTGAGCCGAAAAGCACCACTTCCAGCCCCAGCTCCTTTGCAGTTTCACATGCAGCATATATCGGCGCCATTATCTCGACTTTTAAAAAATCCGCATTAACTGTTTCTTCCGCTTTCCGGTAGTATTCCAGAAGCTCTTCTTTTTCCAGGATTTTTTTGTGGAGTTTCATCCCAAGCTTCCCGGCTACTCTTTCTGCAACTTCCAGGTCCTCGCTTCCTTCAACTCCAACGCAGATGAGCTCCACTTCTGCCTCTTCTTTTGCTATTTTAGCCAAGGTTGCGCTGTCAAGTCCTCCGGAAAAGGCTATCCCCACCCTGTCCTCAAGGCATTCCCTCACTGATTTTTCAAGCTCATTTGCGATTTCCACCATCACCATGTCTATCCCCGGAATTACAGTTCCTGGCCGGGCCATCACCCGCACTGTGAGTTATGAACGGGCCCGGAGGGATTTTCAGCAGAATAAACAGGCATTACCCTGCATTTGAACCCTCGACCTTCACCTTAGGAGGGTGCCGCGCTATCCAGACTGCGCTACGGGCCCTCGCTTTTTATGCGAGTTTCACTCCAGAGCAAAAGCGGAACAAAAAGCCCCGCAGAATCCTCCCGAGGGTTTCTATTTATCCCCTCCTTGTTTTTAAATACCTTTTTGTTTTTCCCACCATCTCCATTTTAAACATTCCCGGCGCAAACAACTTGGTTTTCTTATGCTCCTAAGGGACATGATGTCAAAGCTGGAGGTGAGGGAAGTAAGTTCCCTTTATCCGCATGAGCAGACAATTCCCCGCAATCTCAAGCGCCTCCAGGAGGCCATGTTTAATCTCGGCCACCTTGTTGACCCCCTTATCGTGGACAGGGAAACAGGGGTGGTTCTGGACGGAAATCACCGCTATGCGGTCCTGAAGAATATAGAGATACCAAATGCGGTTGTCCAGCCGGTTGATTACAGGAAGAATGAGAGGATTGGGCTGGGAACCTGGCTCCCCGTCTGCGAGAACCACATTACTTACAATGATTTTGAAGCGCTTGGCGAAAAAACCGAGCCGGTTGATTTTGAAACAGGAAAAAAAGCGGTAGATTCACTTGAAGCTATTTTCATGATGGTTTCCGGGGAGGGAGATGAAAAGCAATGCCGTCTGATTTCTCCCGGATCATATGATGTAATTTCAATGACTGAAAAACAGAACAGCCTTGTTTCCTCACTTTCCCATGTTCCATTTGAATATTATGCGGATGACCTTATTGATGAGCATCTCGGCCTTGGCCGCACAGTGCTTTTCCGCCGCCCATACACGAAAGACGAGGTCGTAAAAGAGGCCCTTGTCCGTAGGCCCTTTCCGCCCAAGTCCACCCGCCACACAATCCCGGAAAGGATAATTCGGCTCAATATGCGCCTGGGCTGGCTTCTTGAGGAAAAGGAAACAGCGTATTCTCTTTTGGAGGAGATGCTGAGCCACCGTGTATATTCTGGGAACGTGCGCCGTTATCCAGAACCTGTAATAGTAATCTACTAAACTTCCAAAAAGGTGCTAAAATGAGTATTTTGCTGAGCCCCGGACCCGTTTATGTGCCCGAGGAAATCCTGCTTGCGCAGGCAAAGCCGATGATTACCCACCGCAGCCAGGAATTCACTGAGCTCTATGGAGATATTTGCAAAAGGCTTAAAGCCTATCTCAATTCCGAAGAAGCCTACCTCATAACAGGTTCAGGCACGCTTGCAAACGAGACCAATGTCCTGAACTGCTGCCTCCCTGAGGAGAAGATGCTCTGTCTTTCAAACGGGGAGTTCGGAGACCGCCTTGCGGAAATCGGAGAAGTGTATACAAACGTGGAAAAGCACTCCCTCCCTGCAGGGAAGGGCTGGAATCTTGAACGCGCCAAAGAGCTCATAGACAGTTCCGGAGCCCAGGTTTTTGCCATGGTTTACAATGAGACAGGGTACGGTATTGCAAACCACGCAAAGGAGATTTTCCGGTATGCAAAATCCAAAGGAATGTTCACCATAGTAGATTCTGTTTCCGCCTGGCCAGCGCTCCCCTTCAACCAGTCCGAATATCAGGTTGATTTCTTCGGCTCTGCTTCCCAGAAGGCCCTCGGATGCCCGCCCGGGATGGGCATAATAGGCCTCAGCCAATCCGCGATAGAGCGCATAGAATCCAGGAACAGGATACCTTCAATTTACTGCGACTTGCGAAAGCACCGCAAGAGGTATCTCAAGAACCAGCAGACCCCCAATACTCCTGCAATAAGCCTTTTCCGCTCTATGCGCAAGGCCTTTGACCTTATAGACCAGCAGGGGGGAATGCCCGCCTGGCACGAGAAGCACAATTCAATTTCATCCCATGTGCGCTCCCGCGTAATCTCCCTGGGGCTGAAGCTGATTCCTGAACCGGGCTACGAGTCCCCCGCCCTCACTGCATTCTACTGCGATAATGCGGATTTAATAAAAAAGAGGATGCGCGAGGAGCGCGACATAACTATTGTTGGATGCAAGGGCGAGCTGAAGGGAAAAGGTCTTCGCATTGCACATATGGGTCAGTTCAGAAAGGAAAATCTTGACATTTGCATAGATATGCTTGAAGAGTTTCTAAAATGAGGTGTTTGCATGAAAGTGGTTGTTTCCGACAACATGAACCCAGGTGCACTTGAGAAGGTAAAGGAAACCGGTGCAGAAGTAATCTACAAACCGGATTCCCTAGAAGATGCAGTTTCTGATGCCGAAGTCCTTGTAGTCCGCAGCGCAACAAAAGTTACGGAGGGTCTCATCTCCAAAGCCCCAAATCTCAAGGCAGTAATACGCGGAGGCGTGGGCTTGGACAATATAGACCAGGAGGCCTGCAGGGAGCGGGGGGTTGAAGTTGTCAATACTCCTGGTGCATCCACAAACGCTGTTGCCGAGCTTGCACTTACCCTAATCTTATCTACTTCCCGTAATGTACAAAAGGCTCACCTCACTATGAAGCAGGGCAGATGGGAGAAGAAGGCCCTTGCGGGGCATGAAGTAAGGGGAAAAACCCTGGGGCTGATAGGGTGCGGCCGTATAGGTTCCCTGCTCGCTGAAAAAGCATCCGCCCTTGGCATGAAGGTCCTCGGCTTTAATCCTCCCCCACGCCACGAATCCACCGTAATTACTTATGTCGGGAGCCTGGATGAGCTTTTTCGGGAGGCAGACATAATCTCTCTCCATGTGCCCCTGAATCCCTCTACCGAGAACCTGCTAAATGCTGATGCATTTTCCAAAATGAAGGAGGGGGCAATAGTAATCAATACTTCCAGGGGCCCGGTAATAAACGAGGATGCGCTTTATGATGCCTGCAGCTCCGGAAAGGTTGGCGCAGCCGCTCTTGATGTTTTCCGGGAGGAGCCCTACAAGGGGAAACTGCTGGAACTGGAAAATGTGTTTTTTACGCCCCACCTGGGCGCTTCAACATCTGAGGCCCAGATCAGGATTGGGGAGGAGATTGCAGGGAAAATCCGTTCCCTGATGTAATTAAAATGTTCTGGGCTAAAGTGGTTCCATGGAGTATGTCCCCTTCTCTTGGCAGGAAGCAGAGGAAGCAGTTTACAGCATCTCGCAAAAGATAAAAGATTCCGGCTTTCGCCCGGACATCCTTGTGGGAATAAGCCGCGGGGGGCTTGTTCCGTCCCGCCTTTTTTCCGACATTCTGAATGTGCCCATACTTTATACAATCAGGATTTCTTTTTATTCCAGCGTAGGGGTAAGGATGGAGGAGCCAAAGGTCACCCAGCCCCTCTCTGTTGATGTTTCGGGCAAGAGCATACTCCTGGTGGACGATATTTCAGACAGCGGGAAGAGCCTGGAGCTCGCTGAGAGGTACTTAAAGCAGTCTTCCTCCGCTTCCCTGAAAACAGCAACACTCCATTTCAAGCCGGGTTCATGTTTCCGGCCGGACTATTTTTATGCAGAAACCAGTTCCTGGATTGTTTATCCATGGGAAAAAGAGGAGTTTGAACGGCAGACAGGAAGGAGGGTTGAGGAGCTATGAAACCTTACTATCTTTTCATGCTTTTCATGGCAGTTCTCAATATACTTATCCTGGTTACTCCCTTTCTTTTGATTTCATTCCCACCCGCGGGCGAGGTAATGAATTCCTTTTTTTCTATGACCTGCCACCAGCTGGCCGCCCGCTCTTATTGTTATTACCCTGGTGCAGCATCCATCTCAGATTGCCCTGATGTTTATTCCAAGACCCCAATTCTTGAGTCCCCGGAAGGGACCGCATATAAGTTCCCGGTATGCGCACGGGACCTCCCCCTTTATCTTGCTGCATTTGCAGGGGGAATTGCAGTCTATTACACCCGGTGGAGAGATTCCAAAAAGTCTCCCAATCCCCTCTATTTCATGGTTGCCCTTATCCCAATTGCTTTGGATGGCGGAACACAGTTTATAGGGTTAAGGGAAAGCACAAATGAGCTGCGCACAATAACCGGAGTTATTGCAGGCTTCGCTTTCAGTTTTTACTTTATACCATTGTTGAATTCCCTTCTCCTGAAGGATAAGGAATAGTTTATTTCATTCTGATTGCCTCAAGGTTAAGCGGGGCCCTGCTTTCCCTCTTGAGCATGGAGCCGATTCCCTTTGCAAGGTCTTCTGTTTTTCCCCAGTCTCCGTGCACCGTGAATATGCGCTCAGGAGTGGGCCTGATGTTTTTCATGAAGGCCATCAGCTGGTGCCTGTCGCTATGTCCGGAAAACCCTTCAACTGTTTCCACCTGCATGTTTATGTTCATTATCTGGGTTCTTCCATCCTCCCCGGTTAATGGAATTTCCTTCATTCCCTTTTGTATCTTGTGACCCAGGGAAAGCGGGCTCTGGTATCCTACGAAAACAAGAGTGTTTTTTTCATCCCCTGCCATGAGGTTTAGGTATTCCACTGAAGGCCCCCCGGTAAGCATTCCTGAAGGTGCGAGAATCACACACGGTTCCCCGTCAGTTATCTCTTTCTTGTCTGTTCCTTTTGCCACTTTTATCATGGGGGATTCAAATGGGCTGTTGTTTGAGAGTATTCTCCTCTCCACGTTGTCTCTGAGGTATTCAGGGTACGCAGTGTGGATTGCCGAAGCCTCCAGCACCATCCCGTCTATGTATACTGGAAGGTCAAATCCGCTGTTTTCCCTTCTGTAATAATCCTCAAGCGCCAGCATTATTTCCTGGCTCCTTCCCACGGCAAATACAGGAATGAGGGTTTTTCCCCCTCTTTTGGCGGTTTCCTTGATTATGTTTACCAGCTTGTCTTCCATCTGCCTGCGGTTGGGGGTGATATCATTTCTGCCCCCGTAAGTACTTTCAATAAACAGGGTTTCCACCCTCGGGAAGTTTGTATTTGCCGGGCCAAACAGTTTTGTATAGCCGAATTTCATGTCTCCGGTGTGGACGAAGTTATGCAGGCCTTCACCTATGTGCAGGTGAATCATCGCGCTCCCTATTATGTGGCCTGCATTGTACATGGTCATTTTTATCTCAGGAGTTATGTCCACCACTTCCCCGTATTCCACAGGGATTACTCTCCTAAGCTCTGACTGTATGTCTTTTTTGGTGTAGGGTGGCTCTATCCCCAGCGTTTTCTTTGCCAGGTTTAGGTAATCTCTCTGGAGCAGCCCCATCAGGTCCCTTGTAGGGGGGGTACAGTAAACTGGCCCATCATAACCGTATGCGTAAAGATAGGGAATGAATCCCATGTGATCCATGTGCCCATGCGTTACCAGCACTGCGTCCAGGTCTTCCAGAGGGAATCCCAGCATGTTCAGGTAGGGGTATGCCTTGCTCGGCTCTCCGGTAACCGGGTTTATCCCCACATCAATGAGAACTTTGCTGTTTGGAGTCTGGATAAGCACACATGACCGTCCAACTTCCCGGGATGCCCCAAGCAGCACCGCCCTCACCCAGTCGCTCTGTGGAGGGGGCTGACATATCTTTTTTCCAACAGAAACCAGGAATTTTTTTCTTTCCTCAGCATCTGCAACTGCTGCTTTCCGCACCCCCCTGAGGGTTGAGGAGGGTATGGTCGGGCTCCTCAGCACTACTGGAGACCACCCGGTGCTTATCATTATCTCTTTCAGCACCGAGCCACCCTTTCCTATAACCAGTCCAGGTTTAAGGGCTTCTATATTAACTTCTGAGAATTCAGGGACGAAAACTATGTTTGATACCCCTGCATCTTCTGAAACAGTTTCCTTTATTTTCTTTTTTGCCTCATCCGGGTCGCTGAGCATGGACGGATCCACTCTCACGCTGACTTTTTTTCTGAGGCTGCCTGCCAGCTGTTTTATCAGCTGGTCATTATCATAAAATGCTTTTATGTTTTTTACATATATGACTATGTTAAGCCCTTCCGGCTCCACTTTCGTAACCTCACATTTAGCAGGCATTATTTCTTCCACAATTTTCTCTATTTCTTTGTAATGCACTGTTCTCACCTACCGCTTCCGCAGTTTATGAATAAGTAAAAATGAAAAAAATTCAACAGTATTTCCTAATTTCCTTTTCAGGGAGCAGGTCTGCCCCCTTGTCTGTTATCAGCATTACGGTAACACCTTCTCCGCTTGCAGAGTCCCTCTTCATCGCAGTGTTTACTGCCTTTACCGCAACGCGTATTGCTTCTTCTGTTTCAAGTTCTGGTTTGTAAAGTTCTTCTATAAGCCCCATCGCTATAGGGGAACCGCTTCCGGTTGCCGTGTATTTTTCTTCCGTTGCCCCCCCAAGCATATCCACGCTGAATACTCTCGCGGTTTTGTCCACTCCGCCTATGAGTATCTGCACGAAAAACGGGTAAAATTTATACTGAGAGAGAATGTTTGCAAGAAGGGTAGCTGCTGCCTCAACGCTCATTTCCCTCTGGTTCTTAAGTTCATACAACTTGATTTCAGCCCTCATCCACCTTACCAGGCTCTGGGCGTCCCCAACTCCTCCTGCAAGCGTCATGGCAATCCGGTCATTTATTTTCTCTATTTTCTGGACGTCCTTGCTTGCGATGTAGTAGCCCATTGTTGCTCTTTTATCACTCGCCAGAACTACACCGTTTTTGCAAACAAGCCCCACGGTAGTTGTCCCGGTCTTCTTAACCTGGTCTGCCTTTGTTTCTTCCATTCACTCACCAAAAATAGTTCCGTATCTAACTGTTTTCTAAATATTTATAAAGGGTATTGCTATTTCCCATTCCCTTTCCTGAAAAATAGTTTATATGCTTATTGTGAATAAAAGTGTTTAAAAATGTTTCTATTGCTTTCCAAATCCCAGTTATGTGTGAATTTCTGGCCAAAAGTTGGTTTTCCTTACTATATTTAAGTTTTCCGGTCGTTATAATATAAACTAATGAAGAGCAGGCACACTCATCCACCCACTGCAATGCATCGTATTCAATCTCCCAGCTTTAGGAATGCAAAAATAAAGAAACATGGCCGTCAAATGTACCTTCCGGGATGCGCCCGCCTCCTTAAGCGCCCGATGCCCGAGCCCGTTCTTTCTTCCAACGATTCATTTTCCATAACCAATCTCAGGAAGATACTTGATGCCCATGGATACACTCCAAGAGCAAAAGAGTTTATTGAGAAGGCATACTCATTTTCTGAAAGGCTTTATCAGGGAAAAAGAAGGGATGATGGCACCCACACGATTACCCACCCGCTTGCAGTAGCTGTGCGCGCGGCAAAAATGGGCTTGCCTGCTTATGCAGTATGCGCTGCACTCCTCCATGATTCAATAGAGGATACAAACCGCACAAAAAACCAGCCAGGCCAGATTCTCCCCGAACACATCCTCACTCTTTTTGGGGAAACTCCTGCAGCAAGGAAGTGTGCGGAAAAAACCCTGGAAACCGTGTTACTCCTTACAAAACCAAAATACCTTGACCAGCCCGGAACCCCAAAAAATCTGCGTTGGATTTTCCCTATCGTTGGGAAATATTTCAACATAAATGATGATTATCAACAGTGCTATAAGAGGGAAAAGTATTTCTATGATGAAAGAAGCCGCATTTACTACGACCGGCTCATGAATTCCGGCAATATAGTTGCGATAGTACTGAAAGAACTGGACAACATCCATAATGCTGAAACAATGAAGGGGATCTCCCGCGAGAAGATAATGAAGAATCTCAGGACAATGGGGACCAACACTCTCCAGCACGCGGGCATATTTTTTGTTAAAAAAGACGTTCAATATATAAAGGGGCTTTTCAGGGACCTTGGAGTAACTGTGGACCTCATGCTGACTCCGGCCCGCCCGTCCTCAGAAGTTATCTCCCTTAAATTGCGGGACAGGATTGACCTGGAAACTCTTGTTTCTCATCCTGACCCCCAATACACTTATATCTCCCTTTATGGTTCAATACCTGAGGTCGCCCTTATGCTTGATTATGTTGAAATCGGGCTTCCTCCCCGCCTGGGGCTCAATTATAAGGAACTCCTGAACACATATTTTGGGGGGGAGTTTATCCTTGAGGACGGGGAAAGTGCTGTACCTCCCACTTCTCCGGTAAACGAGCACATACTACGGGTAGGTGGATTCCTTGACCAGAAAACCAGGAGCAAGGTGCTCCGACCTTCCCAGGAGGAACCAGGATATTTTGAATTGCTTGGCTACAGCGGCGAAGTGGTTTCCCGTGCCACTCTCCATGGGGTAAAGGAAGAGGATGTAAAGCTAGGAGAGCCTGCAAAAAAAGCCCTGGAGCAGGTTAAGCAGCAATATCGCCGTCTTAATCTTTATCTCTGCGGCTTTTACCAGGATGTTCTTGTCCCGACACTGGAAAAGATGGATATAAACAAGACCAGCTGATTCCCCATCCGGGCAATTATTTAAAACCTCTCCATTATTATCCTATTAATGGAATCCAGTGTTTCCCAGTTTAATTTTTTAGGCCTAAAGCTTGATGTCTTCAGGGAGGTTTATCCTCCACAGGAAGACTCATTCCTCCTCGCCAAGCACACCCATTCATTAAGCGGAAACATCCTTGAGCTGGGTACCGGATGCGGTATATCCTCACTTGCAAACGCTTCCCGCAATCCGAAAAACTATGTTCTTGGCCTTGATATAGATCCAAAAGCAGTCAGGAATGCAAAGTATAATGCCAGCCACAACAAAATCAGGAACGCCTGTTTTATCCATTCTGACTTGTTTTCCTCCGCCCCGATGCTCCGTTTTGATGCAATTCTCTTCAATCCGCCTTATCTCCCTGAAAGCCACCGCCCCCCTGGAAAACCATCCCCCATTGATGGGGCGCTTTACAGCGGCAGGGATGGCCGTTTCCACACCGATTCATTTCTCCATCACCTGGACGATTACCTTCTTCCGGGAGGAAAAGCCTTCCTTGTCCAGAGCACCCACACGGATATTCCCCGCACACTGGAACTCTCCCATTCTCTTGGATTTTCATCTGAAGTAGTTGAAGAAAAATCTTTCTTTTTTGAGAAACTGATGCTCCTAAAGCTGTTCAAAGAATGATGTACACTTTTCCTTTTTTGCTCACCGTCATTGCGGTTTCCCCCGACCAGTCAAAGGTTTTTGAGTAGGCCTTTTCTAGCTTTAGTTTCATTCCCGGCCTTATGGGATTCCCCCTCTGGTTGAAAAGGTAAATCAGTCCTTCGCTCCCCTCCGGGTCTGCCACAACGATTCGGGTAAAAACATCTTTTTTAGTCTTGGTTCTCTGGTAGTCCCTGTGCTCAAGCGATTTCACATAGAGCGCTCCAGTGTTTATGTTCCTCATCCCGCTCTTTATCTTGGTAATGTCTGTTATGTTCAGCTCCTTGTAACGCTTTTTAGCTACGTCAAAAGCAAGCTTTATCTGGTCTTCAGTATTTTTGGTCAGCTTCTTCATCGCTTTTTTCATCACTTTTTCGTCTCCTTTGCTGGCCATCATGGTGTCAAATGCAAATTTGAATACTGTCCCCCCAGGGGACATTTCCGCCTTTTCTTTTGCCCATTCTTCTTCCGGGCTGGGCTCTTCCTCAATAGCGCTCTCATCTTCCAGTGAGCTTTTTTCAACTTCCTTGAATACTTCATCCGGTCTGAGTTCCTTGGTTGAAACCAGGCCCAGCTCTTCTGCAAGTGATTTCTGCCTCGGTTCTGGCATATCTATCTCTTTTTCTCCGCTGCCCGCAACAACATCCAGATAGCCTTCCAGCATATCCTCCACTGCTTTCTTGTTTTCTTTGCTCATTTCCCTTTCTCCCCCTTCTTTTCCTTCCATTGCCTTCATGTACATTTTTTCTAGCGTGGGCATCATCCTTTTCTTCATCTTTTCTGCCCGTTCCTTGCCAAGTTTTTCCTCAAACATCTTCTCTATCGGCTCAAGCATTTTCTCCCGCGCAGTGGTCCTGGGCTTCTCTTCCTCCCTTTCCCCCTCTTTTTTCTTTTCCCCATTTTCCCCCTTTGAGAACACTTCTGCAAAGGACATCATTTCCGGTTCCTTCTCCTTTGCTTCATCCAATAGTTTCCGGGCTGTTTCCTGGACATTCTTGTCTTTATCATAAGTAAGTTCAACAAGCGCAAACATTGCCCCTGGCGCATCATATTTTGCAAGCTCCACTGCAGCCTGCTTTCTGACCTTTGGGTCAGAGTCAAATGTTAATGAGATAAGTTCATGTAGCCCCATCTTTTTCATGTTCTCTACCTTCCAGTTCTTCAAGCGCAACCCTAAGCACATTCATCACAGAGCGCCCTTCTTTTTCAGTGGGGTTGGCCCGGCCGATTATTCTCCTGAATGCCACCTCGCACCTTTTTGGATTGCGGAACTTATATCTCCCTACCAGACTTTTAAACATTTGGTTAAGGACTTCCTTTTCTTTTCCCGGAAGTCTCTTTTCCCTCGTTCTCTTCTTTTTACCCAGCCCCAGAGCATAGATTGCGACTGCAACCGCATGGGAGAGGTTCATCACCGGATATTCGCTGTTTGTTTCTATATTAACCAGGTAATCACATTCCCCGATTTCTTTCTCATTCAGTCCGATACCCTCCCTTCCAAATACTAGGGCCAGGTTGCCCCCGTATTCTCCACTCCTTTCCCTGAATTTTTTAAGCGGCATCACTGCCCTTATGCTCCCCCTGTGTCTATTTGTTATTCCGGTGAAGCCCACTGCAGCATCACAGTCTTTTACTGCCTTTCTGAGGCTCCCGAATCTTGTTGCGTTTTTCAGCACTCCTTTCGCGTGTTTTGAGTACATCACTGCAGTTTTACCCGCAGGGCAAGCTGGCTCAACAATCCTCAGGTTCTCCAGCCCGAAGTTTTTCATCACTCTTGCAACCATTCCAAGATTGGTCTCATACTCCGGGCCCACAAGTACGATGATGCTCCTGCCCTTTCCTCTGGGAATTTCTCTTTTTTTTGTTTCTTTCTGAAGTGCCACTTTCCCACTCCTTTAAAAGCATTACTCCTATAAACTCCTCTACACAGTTTATTTCTAAAAGCTTAAGCATTTTTGTGATTTGCATGGACATTGAGGAAGTAGAGCAACGGATAGAAGAGTTGGAGAACAAGAAGTCCAAGCTCATTTCAGAGATAAAAAAGAATTACGGCAGAATCCGTTACAAGAAGTATGAAGAAAAGGCTCTGGAGCCCTTCCTCAAAGAGACCCAGGATGTTATGGTGGGCCCTGTCCGCAAGAAGCTGCGCAGGCTTGAGTTCAAGATTGCCACGCAGGCATATACTCCCCAGATAGAGCGGCAGCTTGTGAAAGAAGTAAAGAAGGTTGAAGACAAGCTCAAAGAGCTCCGCGCGGTTGAGAAGGCAAGGCGCAAGAAGAAGCTTGTAAAGCAGGATATTGAGGACGCGGAAAACCGCATCTCTGAAATAGAGGGAGAGCTCAAGGGAATGCGGGCAGAGCTCAAGGAGCTCTATGGAAAGCGCAAGGCCCTCAGGTCCGGCAAGAAGCATGGTATCGTGTTCGGGGAAAAGCCCGATGAGATGGTGTCCATGGAGGACATTGTTGTCCTTGAAGATACCCGGGAAAAAAGCAATTAGTTCCCCACACTCCCCATACACAAAAATAAATAGACTCCTCAGCGCAAGCTTTCAATTATTTTTTTATGGTCAAAAGCAAGCTCCGGAAGCCCGTCCAACCGAAACCATCCGGCTTCATCCGCATCATCTCCTCCCCGCTCTTCTCCACTTTTTTTCCTGCACAAGTATGCAATTGAGATTGTTCCCCGCGGGTCTCTCCCTGGCTCTGAGAAAACCCCGGCCAGCTTTTCTATCTCCACATCCAGCCCTGTTTCCTCCCTTGCCTCCCTGATGCACGCCCCCTCCGCACATTCCTTCTTATCCACAAAACCGCCGGGAAGCGCCCATTTTCCCTTGTCCGGTTCTCTCCCTCTTTTTATGAGCATTATTTTTCCGTTTTCCAGAATAAGTGCATCAACAGTTGCAGGTCTCATGCCCAAATATCATTCAGAAAAGTTTTATCCTTTTAGCATTGTTTTCCTGAGCAGGTCTTCCAGTTTCCATTCCACTCTCTGGAGCCCGGTAATCACTCTTTCCATGTTTTCCTCAATCCTGCCCATTTCCTGCTTTGAGACTTTACCCCTCTTGATAAGCCCCCCAGCTCCCTGGAATCTCTCAACTTCTCTTGAAAGTTCCTTTATTTTGCCTATGCACCGGTTGAATTCGTCCAGTTCCCTGGGGTAGTCTCCCCCCGCATCTACTTTATTTTTCAGGGCCCGCCGCACTTTTTCCACAAGCTCTCCCCTCAGTTTCTCCAGTTTTTCCTTTGCTTTTTCATGATTTGTAAGCGCCCCCTTGCATCTATGCACCTCTGCTCCCTCGTACTTCGCCTTGCATACATGTGCAGCTCCACACCCCCCAATGCTGAGCCCAGAAGCAAAAACTGCTGCCGCAGCCCCCATTCTCATCTTTCCGGGTTTTGCCCTGTTGTTTGGTTTATGCCTCACCTATCCCCACCTGAATTTAACGAGCTGTTTTCGTATCTCGTCTATGTCTTTGAGTAGTTTTCCCAGTTCCCTTGCTGCCTGCTTCATTTCCACTGCTTTTGCTTCCCCCTTGTCTATGCGGGATTTGACATAATGCTTGTTGCTGATTCCTCTCATCAGGCACTCGGCCCCCGCCTTCATTTCTTCCAGTTCTCTTTCTTCTTTTCTGGTGTTTTTCCCCTCCTTTTTTTTCATCGCTATATTCTTTTCAAGTTCCCTGAATTGCGCCCTCATTTTTCTTCCGTTCCTGAGTGCGCCCCTGTATCCATCTATAAAGCTTGTGCATAAGCTCCTTTCCTGCCCCCTGTAGTACACTTTGCATTGTGGGGCTTTCCCGCAACCGGCTATTCCAAGGCCCAGGGCCGCTGAAAGTGCAGCTGCTACTATCTTCCTGCCCTTTCTCTTTTCCACAGGCCTGCTGATTTTCCTCATGCTTCCCTTTATTGGCCGGGAATATTTTATAAACATAACCTTTCATCAACTACCATATCCCTTTGTTTTTAAATAGAAGCAACCAGAAGTGTTTGCATGGAGCTGGGTAAGAGCCTGAGAAAACTTGTTTCCAAGATAACAAATGCACCGGTCGTTGACGAGAAGGCGGTAAAGTCTTTTGTGCGCGACCTCCAGCGTGTGCTGATTGCCTCTGATGTAAGCGTTAAGCTGGTTTTTGACCTGACCAAGCGAATTGAGAAGCGTGCCCTGGAATCTGAGCAGCTTGAGGGGCTTACTCTGCGTGAGCACCTCCTGAAAATTGTCCATGATGAGCTGATTGCTTTTATGGGGGATGCCTATTCCCCCTGCATGGACAAGCATAAAATACTTCTCATGGGGCTCTTCGGCGCTGGAAAAACCTCCACAGCAGGCAAGCTTGCTTATTTCTACAAGAAGCGCGGCTTCAAGGTAGGTGTAGTCGGCGCGGATGTGGAGCGCCCTGCAGCCCAGGAACAGCTCCAGCAGCTTTCCGAGCAAATTGGGGTAAATTTCTACACCGTAAAAGGTGAGCCAGATGCCTACAAGGTGGTGGATGATGCGCTTTCCCGTTCTGAAGATGATGTTCTTATTGTGGATTCTGCGGGAAGGAATGCTTTTGATGACCGCCTTGCTGAGGAACTGTCCAGAATAAGAAATGCTCTTTCTCCTGATGAGTCTTACCTGGTTTTAAGCGCTGATGTCGGACAGGTTGCCGGAAAGCAGGCCGAGCAGTTCAACTCTCTGGTTCCCATAAGCGGGGTCATCGTTACTAAGATGGACGGCTCCGGAAAGGGAGGAGGCGCCCTTTCTGCTGTTTCCGCTTCCGGGGCAAAGATTGCTTTTGTGGGTATGGGGGAAAAGATGGAGGACCTCCAGGTTTACGATCCTGCAAAGTATGTGGGTCGCCTCCTTGGAATCCCTGATATTGAAGGCCTGATGGAGAAGGTGAAGGCTGCTTCAGAGCAGGCCCAGATTTCTCCGGAGGACATAAAGGAATTCACAATAGAAACTTTTTACCAGCAGCTCAAGGCTGCAAAAAACATGGGCCCCCTCGGAGGCGTTTTCTCCATGATGGGAATGAGCGACCTTCCGGAGGAAATGGTAAATCAGGGCGAGGGGAAGCTCCAGGAATATGAAGCAATAATCAATTCCATGACAAAAGAGGAGCGCAAGGACGCATCCCTCATAAGGAAATCCCGCTCCCGCATGGAAAGGATTGCAGAGGGTTCCGGCCACCCGCTTGAGGACGTCCGCTCTTTCCTTTCCCAGTTTTCCAAGATGGAAAAGATGTTCACCCGCTTCCGCAAGGACCGCGGCTTCCGCAAGAAAATGGAGAAGATGCTCAAGGGTGGGGGAGGCGGAATGAACCTTCCGGGAATGTAATTCTACATTTTCTTCCCGGATTTGTAAAGCGTTTCCCCAAAGTCCTCCTTCAGTATATTATCAAAACCAATCTCCAGTTCCTCCCCGAGCTCATGCAGCCTTCCTTCGTTTTCCCCCCTCAAAAGAACAAAATTCCCAAGCTGGTCTATGTGCGCCAGCCAGGCTTCTTCACTCCCCATCCGGTAAACCTTTTTCTCTATCACAATCTGCCCTACACTGCTAAATAATTTATTGAAAATCCTCCTTGCTCCCATGGCCTCTCCAACTGCAGTTACAGCAACATCAAAGCACCCGTTCTCCTCATTGTATGCAGCCAGCACCATACGAGCCCCCTTCTCCCCCTGCACTATTTTCAATGCTCCCCTCCCTTCAGTATCAAAATATGTTGCAGTTTCCTTGAGCTCACCTATCTTTTGTGCACCCATGTTCCGCAGCTTCTGCTCCATTGCAGCAAACCCTCCGCATCTTGCCTTAAGCTCTTTCATAATCTTTTTCTTTGTTTTAAGAAATAAAAAGAGTAGGGAACCGCTATTCTACGCATTCCCCGCGGTAAGAAACAATTTCCCTGAGGTAATATTTTCCGTCAACCTCTTCAAATTCAGCATATTCAGCTTCCTGTCCAGTCAGCTCTGCTGTATTTTGCTCGGGAATCTCTCTAATCCGTTCGATGACTGCAACTTCTGCCCATTTTGAAATAAAATTCAGTCCTGAGGCTGCAGTATATAAGTGCACATCCAGGTCTTCTATCCCACAGACGTCCGTTACAGTTTGTCCAGGCCAGTAATCTCCTATGCATACTTCTTCCTCTTCGTACATAACTGCAATTTCTGCGGTTGCCCACCCGCCTTCATCCATTGTATCCAGCAGCACCAGGCTGTAGGAATCTCCTGCAGGAATGGATTCTCCGATATTTATGATTCCCGAAAACATTTCTTTTCCAAGTTCAAGTTCTCCTCCATCCATTCCAAGTATGGCCCGTTGGCTTCCATCATAAATTATTTTTACCCGGTGGCTTGAAACGTAATTAGCTAGGTCATCCTCTTCTCCCCCATAAATACTCCGGAATCCCGTTTCCGTCTGGCCTCTCAAAAAAATACGATGCGGTATATATGCTTTCTTCAGGATGTCCATCTTCCATGTAATTATTTTCCAGCCCTTCGCTAAGGGAGATTGTTTCAACATATTCTATTCCCTGCTTTACGTCTGTAACTATATACTCCATGTATTCGTATGCAGGAACCGGCTGGTAGTCCTCACATCCCTCCCCTGTTCCGGTATCAGTATCTGTATCACTACCACTGCCCGAATCAGTATCCACCTCAAGGTCCGACTCGGTATCTGTATCATAATTGCCTTCTGTTCCTGTATCTATTTCAGAAGCAGTATCTTCTTCCCAGGAGCCTCCCTGCTTGTTTGTGTTCCCGCCCATATAACAGGCGCTTACCAGTGCTCCTGCAACAACTAGCGCAGCTGTGGCAAGTACAGGGTTTTTGGCTCTTGTTTTTTGCAGGCCCTCCTCTTCAGGCTCTCTTTGTCCTCCGAGAGGAACAATTTTTTTTATTCCGTTAAGCATTTTTTTCCAGGGTGTCTGTGCCTGGTTTTTCTTGGTTCCGTGAATAAGTTAGGAGGGGAAAGTCTTTTAAATGTGTTTATTTAGGTTAATTTGTGTTATCTTCTTCACAAACCAGTTCTCCATGCACTTTGAATATGTGCAATCGCGCATGTTCTTCGCATTTTTCTTCATATTGGTCCCAAGAAGAGCAGAAAAATATTGTATCTCCGTCTTCTGCATAATATTCTGTTTCTGCATCATCAAGCAGCCCGCTTGCCACAATTCTGGTTTCTACTGCCCGCACATTTTCCGGTTCAGACCCGCAGGAGGCACAGGTCCCCCCGGTTACCACAATTTCTTCGATGGTAAATGCCGGACCGAATGCAGATTCTATGGTGTCTCCCACAAGAGCATTC
>JBKHJL010000035.1:0-9326 GCA_046538155.1 Candidatus Micrarchaeia archaeon | reverse complement strand
GTTCCAAACTTTATTGCTTCCCTGTACCCGTTAAAATCCTCCCAGTTTTCAGTGGACTGGGCATGCTGGTAGAAAAGCAGTGCTACCTTTACATGGCGCTCCTCGCCCGGGCTTCCTTCCCTTGCCCATTCCTTCAGGACCTTTGCTGCCCTTTCCCTCTCTTCTGCAGTTTCTGATTTGCTATATTGGTGCAGAAGAAGCTCAAGCCTGACTTTTTCCCCTGATTTTTTCCCAAAAACAGTTGCAAGGTCAAGTGCAGAGGCATCAACACCCATCCTGCTAAGAGCAAAAGGATTATCCGAAAGAAGGCGTCCGGCCATGGCCGCGCAGGCCTCTGCTTTCCGGGGACTTTTTTCAGCAAGATTCTTCAGGCTGGAAAAGAACTTATTTAAATCTTCGCTGGAAAGCCGAGGGGCCCTCCTGTTCTCTTCTGCAAGAGAAAGCTCATCCATAAGGCTCTGATACTGCTTAAGCACTTTCGGGGGAACCTTGCGTATCTCCCCTTGCCTGAGAAGGTAATCTGTCTCCCCGAATAACATCTTCTTTATACTGCTCTCTTTCTTCAGGAGGCCCGAGAATGGCCTCTCCTTCATGAACTTTTCCGGAGCAAACTCTTCCCAGTACCCTCCCCTGCGTATATAAAAATTCGCATTTACCGGGCGCTCGGCCTGTCCCCAGCGGAAAACGTTTTCTGAATCAAAAGGAGCATATTGACCTTCCCGCATCCTTACCCAGGTGGACTTTGCAATCTCATCCATGTCCAGGGGATTCTTTATGAACTCTGCAATCTCCTTGTCCGTTATGTTGCGCTCATCCCTGCCCGCTTCCCTTGCAAGATAAGAGCGGAAGGAAGCCCAAATCTGGTTGAAGCGGCGGAATTCGGATTGGGAAGTGAAATATGTGTTCTCCCGGCCTTCCTCAATTATGTGCTGGAGCCGCTCAAAAAGATAGCTGGGGACCACAACCTCTTTCTGGTACTTTTCCTGGGCCTTCTCCATAGTAAGCTTGCCATCTGACTTCTCAATCATCCGCTGCACTGCCATGGGAATATTGAAGGCATTATGGACTTCCCCATAGGCCTGCTCTTCAACAGAAGATTTTGCCCCTCCTATATCCCCTCCAAGGACTCTCCAGTGTGCATGCATATCCATCTGCCACTCTCCCTTTATCGGGCCATATTCCTCACGGCCTCCTGCCTGGAGAGAACTAATCATTGCCTGTGCATCTGAAGGGTCAATTTTCAGGGGGTTTACAAGAGACTGCATCCATTTCTGAGCATTGAGCATGACTATTTTCAGGTCCCTGCTGAGTCCCTGGCCATTAGGGTCAAATATGCCCCAGCGCTCATTGACAACCCGCAGAAATGCATAATTTGCAATTTCGCTTATTCCCAGGGGCTTCATTGGAGTTCCATCCTTGTCCTTGAGAGTAACCCGGGATTCCAGAACCTCCCTGTATCTTGAGCGTAGAAGCGTCCCGAAACTGAGTTCTGTGTTGCCATAGGAAAGGCTCTGCCTTCCCACAGTAAAAAAGAATTTGCCTTTGTCAATGTATTCACGCTTAAAATCAACCGGGCGGTCAATCCCAAACTGCTCCCTGAGATATTCCTGCAGGCGCTGGAGCTTGTGGGACTTTACTGCTTCCGGATTATTTGGGTCCACTACATCAGCATTAGAAGGAGACCTGGGCACCTCCTTGTCTATCCGGTGGAGCATTGTAATGGCATTGCTTGCCCCCTCCTCATCAAAGGAAATTCCATGCTCCTTCATCAGGCGCATTATAACTTTTGCTTTCCGCAAATCGTGCATGTTGGGGTCCGCAAGTATTTTCCTGAGCTCCTTCTCAAACTTTTTAAACCTCTTAATATCCATTCCTGCAAAAAGAAGCTCTTCCGGATTCTTGAAACCGATTTCAAGGACTTCATCACGGTCAAGGTCTGTTTTTCCTCCATAGTGGCGGATGGCTTCACCTATCAGCCAGTGCATTATATCCTTTTTGCACTCTGCCATCATGCGGTCATATAACTCTGCGCCAAAGGCAAAATTATTGTATACTGAAACCACGTTGCGCTCATGGTCCTTGAGTGCAACCCAGGAGGCAAAGCGGCTAGGTTTCATGCCCCTTGCTTTTGCCCCGTCCACTGCCATCTGCACCCGCTTGCTCCACTTCTCTTTGCCCTTTGGGGTAAAGGCATCACCTGTCTTGCGGATGAGGCCACGCAGAGGAGTGGAATACATCCGGAAGAGATGGCGCCCCCCATAGAACAGTGAAGCAGTCCCCCCCATAAAATGAGTCCGCAGGAGAGGGATTCGGCCCAGAGTTTTCCCAAGCGTGGAACGGACCCATTTGGGGACCGACCCGGTAGCTTCTCCAAAAGCATTTGACTCCATCTGGAGAAGAATGTTCATCCTTGCAAGCTCCCATGAACTTGAATGGATTCCACCTTCCTCATCAAGCTCTTCCGAATCTTCTGCCTTTTCCAGGTCTGCGAGCACTTTTCCATATGTTTCCAGATACTCTTTGTCATCTACGCTTTTGCCCTGCATCCCCAGAATCCGATCTATATATCTTTTGTCCTTGCCCGCAGAGAGGGCGCGTAGGGCAAGCATCTTCAGCACAGAGTTCGCTTCGGAATTGAGTATTTTGTTAACAAGATGCTTGCTGTAGCCTTTTTTTGAGCGGATGTGGCGGAGGAGACGGTTTATTGTTTCCTGGGAGGCAGCACCAATCTTATCTCCCAGGAACTTGCGCTGCTCGGCCATCCGGGCGAAGCCTGTCCCCATCTTGATTCCACTATATGATATTGATTTTGCTTTCGGAAGGAGAGGAGTTGTTATATCCAGAAGAGAAATGGGGTTCCTTCCTGCAAAAAACATGGATGCAAGAAGAAGGCCTGCCAGAATCATGGAAATGAAGCAGAGGGGATTCTGGATATTCTCCTGTGTAGTAAGAGCGTCTTTTATTGAATTAGACATTACTGCAAGCGCACCCGTGCCTTTGTCGCATATACGGATGCTGTCCTTGGAGGACTTGTAAGTGCGGCCTTCCTGCTGGAACCCGTAAACCTCATCCCCCACGCGGACAAAAACTTCTGTGCAGGTATTTTCATAAACCTCAGGGGGAAGGACACAGGAAGTGTGGCCCTCTTCATTAGTGACTTCCGCAGGGTAGCACCCGGTTATTTCGTGCTTCACCTGAGTGTATTCATTATCAACCTCCTCCCTCTTATAATAATAAAAATATACCTCGGCTCCCTCCAGGGGAGCGGACTCGGTTTCAATCTCATCCAGGTATGTCTCAAGGTCTGCTTCCTGGAGAATGGATTCTGCTTCTTCCACATTCCCCTTTTCTGCTGCTGAAAAGGCATCCGAAAGCGCGGGGCTCTGCTTGAAGCTTCCGTTTATTGCATGGCTCAGCACCTCTACTTCCACTACGCCGTCAGAACCGGAAAGGACAAGGAATGTTATACCTGCATTCGGTTCCTCGCTCACTACACCGGCGGAAAACAAGGGGGAAACCAGCAGGAGGACGCCCAGCAAAAGCATCCACCAATCTCTCCCTTTTACAACTGAAGCCATATAGATATTTACTTTAAATATATTTAAAAGGGTGTTTATGCGAAGGTGCAGGCGTTCCAGTCAGACTCAAAAAGCGACAGCACCTCCCGCACTATATTCCCCTCCACAAGCAGGGAAACCTCCCGATTGTAGTTGAGGGCAGAATTGGAGAGGTTATGGGAACCCACAAGTGCTTTTCTTCCATCTATTATCATGATTTTGGGGTGGGAGAGCTTGTAGGCATCTGAGGCCCAGCACACATCAATTCCTGCACCAGAAAGACGGGAAAATGCATAATTATTGGCGCCTCTGGAAACACGGTGCTCCAGGATTACCCGGACATCCACTCCACGCTGGTAGGCGGAGATAAGGGAATCCACCACTTCTTCTGAAGTAAGAATATAAACATCAACATAAACGGATTCGGAGGAAGAATCTATAAGGGAAACTATCTCTGATTCGGCTCCTGGTGATGAAATAATTTCTACTGAATACGCAGGAAAAAAGAAAACAGAAACAAGAAAAAGAAGCGCAATGCCGGCAAGGAAGCCGGCTGCAAAATCCCTGTTCATCTAATTCTTTCGGTTCAAAGCGAATGCTCCTGCTGCAACAAGCGCAAATGCCGGACCGCAGCAGCAGGTTCCGTAATCGTCATAGTAGTAATCATCAGAATAGTCATCGTAGTAATAGTCGTCATCCCATCCGCTCGTTGCCATCACCGTGCCTGCGAAAACAAGCATCAGGCATAGTGCAAGATAAATTGCCTTCATTTTATCACAGAGTGGATATCTACCAAAAACAATAAAAAACTCCCGCCGGTTCAGCGGGTTATCCTTATCTCTTTAAGTTCCTGCAGGTATTCCGGATGGGAATCAAAATACTCCCGAACCGGCATGAGCATGGCTGAGAGCTCCCTGCCCACGGCCTTCTTGAGGTCCATCGGATGCAGAGAGCCATCCATATATGCTTTTCTTAATTCCTGGGGAGTGGAAAACTCTGTGTCTCCGCCAAACTTCTCAGGGCGCTCCACCAGGAGGGGACGGTCGCGCAGAACAAGGTTTTCTGCATATTCTATCATGGGGTTGCCTTCAGCAATCTTCTCCGGGCAGTAGGACTTCCTTACCTTGCGCAGTATCTCCTTCTTCGGCTCATGGACAAAAATAGCAGAGTCCGGCTTGGACTTTGACATCTTTGCATCAATGAGCTGGTCTTCGGTGGGGCTCATCCTGGTAACCCCCTGAAGACCGGGCAAAAGCCTGGAATGCAGGGCAACAGGCTTCTCAAAACCAAACTTCGGGGCAACCTCCCGGGCAAGCATGTGGACCTTGCGCTGGTCCATACCCGCATGTGCGAGGCGGGCACCGAGGGTAAAAATATCAGCGGCCTGCATTGCCGGATAAAGTACAGATGCAGAAGGGGTGGCATCGGTTTCCTTGCGTCCCATTATAGTAATGCAACGAAGCATCCTCTTCAGGGAAGTGTTGCGGGAAATGTCCATCACCATCTTCCAGTATTCTGCATCATAAATGTCGCTTGCCAGGACATAATCCACTTTTGATTCATCCAGGCCGAGGGCGATAAAGCAGTGCTTGAAATAGCCGGTTGCAACCTTCCGTATCTTTTCAAGGTCTCCGCCCAGCTTTCCATTTATCCAGGTGTGGTAGTCAGCAAAGAAAACCGTGGGCCTGAAACCTGCTGAAATAAGGTCATTTAACTTAAGGGCAGTTGAAAGCCCTGTGCCTATATGGGCAAATCCTGAAATCTCAAAACCTATATAATGACGGGGAGACTGTTCTGACTCAAGCAACTCCCTGAGACCATCTTCCGTAACCACCTCCTGGGAAGGGGGGCGCATCACGAACTGTATCCTTTCTTCAGTATCCATCAAATCAACCCAATCTGAAAATTATCCATAATATCGCTATTATTCCGGAGATAATAATAATGGGTGCGGCAACCTTTGAAACCGCAATTATGGAATTTATGGTGGAGATAATCTCTATCGCCTGCTTTGCCCCGAGCACCCTGATGGATATTTTGCGCTTTTCCACGCTGAACTTTGCTTCCCTCATGTCCTCATGAGCATTTGATACCAGGGCAGTTATCTGGTCAATGAGAGTTTCATTTTCTTCCAGGGGATTTACCACGCCTCTTACTGCATTAACGCTGTGGGTATCCGTAGTGTAAACTGCAGGGATGGGTTTGCCCCATCCCCTTGAACGATAAAGAGATTCCACTGCGCCCATTATGCGACGGCGGAACGTGGGGGTTATTCCATTTGCATCGGGCAGGATTATCACATATTCCGGGTCTGTAGAAAAAACTGCAACCTTGATGCCTGCAGGGCCTATCCTGTCAGAATCGCTTGCCCCAAATGCAAACCCTACCTTAAGCTTCTTCCAAGGGGGGTTGTTGGAAAGTGCATCATCCAGGGATTCCAAGTAGTCAAATGACATCTTCGTGCCGGGCTCAACATACTCCATCTCCCCTGTCTCCGCATTATGCTGGTCCACTATTGTTGCATTCTCCACAGACTTTTCTGCCCGCTCCATCAGAGCCATCCCTGTGCCGAGAGCAATATCTTCCGTTGTTTTTGGGGCGCGGGTAAAACCTATGAAAGAATGGCCCTTGAAATTAAGGGACTCTGCAGTTGCCTGGGAAGTTTCGGAAAAAGAAAGTGAAACACGGGAATCCCTGGGCTTTGCAGAAGAAATAATCTCTGAGCAGGCATCTGTAACCTTGCGGAGCTCATTTGAGGAAACAGGGTTCAGGTCATGGGTTGCGGTTCCATGGAAAACAAGGGATTTTAATTTGTGTTTCTTTTCAAGCTCATCAGAAATCAGATGGGAAAAATTGCTCCCCCCGAGATTTCCGAACGGACCAAAATGAACAGCCGGGACCACCATTGCATAATCCCCGTCATCCCTGCGAAAAAGAAAGAGAGACAAGTAGGTGGTAACTGTTTCCCCAACCTTGCGGAATGCCTTCTCTATATCCTTCTTATCATAGAACCACTGGGAAAAAAACATGGAAACCGCATCGGTTGAAGCTACTCCGAACGTGCGCTTCATAGGTGCATTGATGAGCTGGAAGAAGAGATATATTCCGATTAGCAGGATAAAAGAAGAAATATAAAACTTGGCAAGCACGCTGAACGGGTCCCCCCCTACAGGAAGTAGCCCGTTTGTTATCAGGAACAGGGAGTGGAGCAGGAGCTGAATCATGGCAAATACCAGGGAGCGCCACTTGTGCACAAATACAATCCTGGCAATCATGTACCACACAATAAATACAAGGGCACTGCCAACGAATAATGTGCCTTCTCCCGCAGAAGTTGAAAAAAGCTGGAGGTACAGTGCCAGAAGGTAAGTTATAAGATAAATGCATGCCCCAAAAAATGCAGTTACTGCTATCCTGCGCGAGGGTACGCGGGGCATGAACATTTTTCCCAACAATATTGTGAGGAGCGTGGGTATTGTAAGTATGAATATGGATGTAAGGAGCGTTTCCGGAATCGGGTCTGAAGTTATCAGTGAGATGCCCAGCCCGAGAATCAGAGAAAGTGCAAAAATCAGGAAGAGGGTATAAATGGTGCGCGGAAGCCCTACAAAATAGTTTGTAAGGGAAACCGCCTTTTCTATGTTGCTCATGGATAACCGATTCCAGTCTTGTTTTTAAAAGCTTTCTCCGGGAGGTCCCGCTCCTCTATCAGTTTTTTTAGGCGGAAAGTGTTTTGTATGTATTCCTCTGCCATCTGCTCAAAGGGAATATTTCTCTTTTCTGCGAGCCTCATCAGTTCCAGAGTGATATAACGGAGCTCGGAGTTTGCTGTAAAAGATTCCTCTTCCTCAAATTCCATCTGCTCACCTTGCAATTTCTATAATCAGGAATGTATTTAAACCATGGGATAGGAACCTTCCGGTTTGGAGTCAGGGAATGATTTAAATAGGGGGTAGTAGGCTAAATTAGGGATATGGAACTCGTATGCCCCAAATGCGGAGCTTCAAGCAGAGAAACATCGTTTTCCGGGCCTTTCTGCATAAAATGCCGGCCAGTGAGGATAGACTGTCCCAAAAGAATAGAATTTATACGATGCTCAAAATGCAAAAGAGTCAGGCTTAAAGGGAACTGGGTGGAGGCAGATGAGGCGAAACTTGCAAAAGAAGTGATAAGCAAATGCAAGGGAGAATTCCTGAGCGGTACATATGATTTCAGGAAACAGGAAGCGACATTTTTTGTAGGAGACAGGAAGCATGTCTTTCCAGTAAAGCAGAAAATAAAAGTCAACGTGGTAAAGAATATCTGCCCTGAATGCTCAAGAAAAAGCGGGGGATATTATGAGGGAATAATTCAGCTCAGGGGAAAAAAAGGCAAAGTAAAGAAGGCCCAGAGGGACCTGAAAAAAATGCTGTTGAAAAGGACATTCATAACCAAAGAGGAGGAACTGAAGGAAGGAGTGGACCTTTATGTGGGGGAATCAAAAGCAGTTGTGGAACTGCTTGCGGAATTGGGACTGAAAGCAAAAATAACCAGGAAGCTTGCAGGGCAGAAAGAGGGAAAAAGGCTGTACAGGACTACATTTTTGATACGGCTCTGAGTTCATAGTATACCCTTATTTGATTAACTTCAGGGCTTCCTCTATTCCCGGGAGATTTACCAAAGTACTCTTGAAGCGGGCAACAAGCATGAAGGCAGTTGCCTGGGCTGCGGTCACCCCAAAAAGGGACATCACCAGCACCCCTCCTGCTTCACTAAATCCAAGGCCTGCGAGAGTGGGTGTAGGGACGAACTCAAGCATTGTGACCAGGGGCTGGAAAAAGAAGTAGAAAACCTCTTCGGGATAGGGGAAGGAGAGGGTTATATGAAGTGCCCTTGCAACAGCATACCAGGAAAACGCTTTCAGAGTCCAGGTCAAGAGCAGGAGGACCAGAAGGATGGGGGTTTTTTTGATTACCACACCGGAGTGGTCCTGTACCCTGTGGAACATGGAATAGAGTTTACCTACAAACGGCCATTTCTCAGAAAAACTGAAAAAGTTCAGGAACTTCCTGGAATACATAAGAAGGAGCATTACCAGGAGAACAAAGGAAAGGCCGGCAATCCCTGCCCACATAACCCAACCATTCTCAATCATTGCATACTCAATCAGGAAAAGAAGGGCAACTCCTCCAACCAGAATCTTGAAAATAAAATCATAGGCCTGGGGTCCAAGAATGGAAACCATTGCCTTTTCAGATGAAATCTTGTAGTTGCGATGCATCACCAAGGCGGTGGAAAGGTAGCCGCTCCTTGCAGGAGTTATGTCTGAGAGGAGCATTCCGGTAAGGTGGGCCTTGAAAATTGAAATCAGGGGAAGGGGGGAACCCATCTCCTTTAGCAAAATATTTATGCGGAATGCCATCATCAGATACATTCCAAGGAGGAGAACTATAGAAGCGGCCAGCCAGAATATATCTATTGAAGCAAGCTGTCCCAGAAATTCTTCGAAACCTGCAAAATGCAACAGGACCGCAACTATCAGCAGGGAGATTACCACATCCAGAGCAATCTGGAATTTGTTGGTAATAAACTTCTTCAAAAATGCTCACCCTGGAGGGCTTTTGCTTGGGAGATTTTAAAGGCTTTTGATTACATCTGGGGAGACAAGGAAGGCCACGACCGAGATTCGAACTCGGGTCTGGGGAGCCACAATCCCCTGTGCTGCCGACTACACTATCGTGGCCATCTTGGGCACGAGCACCAAACGAAGTTTGGTCAAATCGTGGCCAT
>JBKHJL010000006.1:0-38878 GCA_046538155.1 Candidatus Micrarchaeia archaeon | reverse complement strand
AGGTTTCTCAGAACCCGAAACGGGCAACCAAAATAGTAAAATGGGCCCAAGGGGATTTGAACCCCTGACCTACGGCTGTCTTAGACCATTGTATTAGAGGTGGCCATATAAGACCGTCGCTCTAACCAGCCTGAGCTATGGGCCCAAACAGTTTGAAGCCGGTTCCTGCACCTGCTTCAATTTGCGTATTCCACTTTATTGCCCAAATCTTTTTTAAAGAGTAGTTCAAATCCCGGCCGTAGGCAACCTTTAAAAATATATGAAGGGGAATTCCAGCATGGCGCTATTTGATTTTTCGTCCTTCGCCGAAAAAGTGCTTGATGCAGTGGAAGGCAAGCTTACAAGCAAGGAATCCGGTATACTGGAAAGGATGTTTTCCCGCGTAAGAAAAAAGAACACCGTCCTTGCAGCAGGTCTTCTTTCTGCGCTTAAAGTGGGCGGGGCCTCCAAGCGCGACGTAAACAGGTTTGCGGAAATCCTGGAAAAGGCAAATTACCGAATTCTCCAGGAGAAAAAACCCTTTACTGAAAAAGAGGAGAAAGAAATCGCAAAGATTTTTGAGCGGGCACACATGCCCAAGAAAGCCGAAGCAAGATTCAAGCACAATGTGGTTTCTGATGAAGATGATCTTCTTGCAAATGAGCTGGCGGTACAAATACAGGGGAAAAGAAGGAAGGAGAAGTTTGCATTTGTTCCGGAAAGGCAGCTAAAAAAGAAAACAGAGCCGCCCAAAGAAGAAAAGAAAAAAGAAAAAGACCGCAGGGTGTGAGTTGTTATGAAAGTACGGCTTACTCCTGAGCTTTCCTATCTTATTGGATTCTGGAAGGAAAGGCGCACAAAGGAGGGAATAGGCATCAGGGGAGAGGAGGAACAGCTTTCAATATTTGCCAAGACTGTGCTGGAACTGGAGCTGACTGAGCCGGAGAGGCTACTCACCCGGGCAGATGAAGAGGGTAATAATGCAGTATATTTCTACCATACCTCTTATCGCAAGTTTTTCCAGAAAGTAATTGATGATGAGCTGGAGAGATTCAAATACAAGAATGAGTACAGCGCCAACTTTCTTGCAGGGCTTTTTGATGCGGTAGGAGATGTAACAGACGACGGGAAGGTTTATCTCTCCAGGTGCACCCAGAAAGACGAGATGATCTTCTATCGCATCGGCTTTAATCCGGTAAGAAAGGGAAAGTTCACCTATTTCACCCGACCTGCCAAATTCCTCCGCTATATCCGTCCTTTTACCAGAAGATACAGGGACCACCCGATTTTCAAGAAGGTATAGGAAGTGTTTTAATTTTTGTTTGCCCCATCCATCTATGCACAGTTTTTCCCTGAGCCCGCCCGAAGGAGTGGAGGCCCCGGACATAATTGGTGAAGTCCCTTCAGTTATTGCTGAGGAGGGCCTCTGTACGGTTTATGTGCCACACATCTTCATCTCTTTAGCAGGAAATTCTGTCTTAATCCCCACGGATGCTAACAATCCTGCACCGGGCGCCTGGCGGAGGGACTTCTTTTTGAGCTGGACGGGCAATGGGAAAGAAATGTTTGTGTTCAGGTGGTTTAATGAAGGTGAAGGTTATCTGGAATTCAACTAAGAAGTGGGCAATAAAGGCCGCGGAAGAAGTGAAGAGTTTCCTGAAGCAAAAGAAAATCAGGGTGGTAAAGTCAAGGCCGGATTTTACTATTGTGATAGGCGGAGACGGAACAATAATCTACCACCGGGAAAAGCTTGAGGGCCTGGTATTCGGGATAGGGAGCGAGAAGAGCTTTATCTGCCAGTCTACCAGGGATAACTGGAGAGAGGTTCTCTCAGCGCTGGTTTCAAAACCGTCATATGAAGAGAGGATGATGCTTGAGATTATCCACAGGAAGAAGAAGTACACCGCGCTTAATGATGGTGCTCTTATGTCCAGGAACCATGATGTCATAACTGTTTCCGTTGGGATAAACGGTGATGAGTACTGCTTTGATGCAGACGGAGTGGTAGTTTCAAGCCCTACCGGGTCAACAGCATATGCATATTCTGCAGGGGGCCCGGTAATAGAGCCCTCAATAGAAGCGATAGGAATTGTGCCGGTTGCCCCGGACAAGAGGCTTTTTGACCCTGTTGTTGTTGGGCCTACTCACAGAATATTTCTCTCTTCCCCAAATCCCGCCCACCTTGTGATAGATGGTAAAAAGGAGATAAAGCTAAAGAAAGGGGAGAAGGTAAGGGTTTCTAGGCACCGCAAAACAATGAAGTTTGCAGTTGTCCCCTAACCCTTCCAAAGATAAAGAAAGGCAATCACCCCAATAATAACCGCCAGGCCAAGCAGGTAAATATCTCCTTCTGAACCAGTCCCGGAATCTGCTCCCCTTTCCCTGCCCAGTTCAGCTTCATGATATTCTTCTTCTGATTCAAACTCATAGCTTATTTCTGCACTTTCCACAAAAATCTCAGTTTTCCCGGGGCTAACATTGTGTTCAGTTTTACCCTCTTCCGAATAAATCGTTAGTGTAGCTGGGGTGTCGCCCTCCCATTCCACAACCAGTGTGGTATTTTCTTCTGTAATATGTGGCTCAATGCGCACCTTTTCATAAAATGTAAACTCTTTAAATCCTGAGTACCCTCCAACTTCTGGGGCATACATGTTATACGCATGGGCAGGTAGTGCGGTGTAGTCTCCTTTGTGGGTTACCCTCAGGGTATAGCTGACTTTATCATTCTCCAGTCGGTCAAAGAAAAATACTGCCCGGTCTTTTCTTGCTTCCATCCTGTACCCGCCATAGTACCACCAGTCTCTTCCACCATTTTCAACTATTTCTGCGCCCATCGGAATCGGGTCCTCTATTGCAACGTATTCCCCGCTTCCGTTTATCTTCAGGGTAACGTTTATTGTGTCCCCTACTTTGGCAACGGTTTTGCTGTAATCCCGCTCAACCTGTATTTCTCCTTCAGGCACATCTTCTGTCCAGTATCTTTTTTCCAGAGTATAGTAAAGCGGCCCGTAGCCCTCTTTTGTTATTTTTATCTCATGTTTTCCGGCCGGAAGAACAACCACCCCCTCTTCAATGCTTTTGTGGCCAAGCCTCTCCTGGTAGGTTTCTTCACCATCCAGGAAAACGGTTGCAATGTAATCCGATCTCAGCTCACCGGTGCTTTTTGCATATTCTGCAAGGGACAGCACGGAGAGTGCAGTGTCCTTTGTACTTCTCCAATATCTCCCTCCCTTGTTGGCCATCAGCCAGTTCACGCATTTTGCCGCAGCTTCGTCTTCACCGGCGCCCACAAGTGTTTCCAGGGCATATGCAGTCATCTCAGTTTTAGTGTGGTACCACTGGTACTCTTCACTATATTCCAGACTGCAGTAGTCCCCTGCACAGTCCAGCATTGAAATCAGCCGCCCACACTTACCACCCTCACATTCTGCAAGTGCCCCGAATTCCCCTTCAGGGTATTCTCCAACCATGGAGGGTTCTATTTTTTTGAGCACGAAGAGTGCATAGGGGCTTTCTGCGCCTTCAAGCCATGAGAGCCCGGAACCATAAACATCCTTATCCACGCGGATTCCAGTTTTTTTTGCAATATATAGCCCATGCATAACATAAGCACTTATCCTTTCATCCTGCCCCCTGAACCAACCCCAGCTTCCATCAGGGTTCTGGTGCATGTATATTCTCTCAAGCCCCTCGTCCAGAAGCCCGGTCAAGTTTTCCTCCCCCTGGTATTCCACCCCCAGCTCTTCCATAGAATAAACCAGCACCACGTTGGGAAGGAATCCGCTCATGGTCTGCTCTATGCACCCATATGGATAGTTTACAAGGTAATCCAGGCTTTCAAAAGCAGAAGAGAGTATGCTGGAATGCAGGTATAGGGTGGTTTCCCCATCCTCAGGTGAAGAATATCCAAATTCCCCGGAATCCCCTGAAACAATCCCGGATTTCCCCTCCAGTATTTCCACTCCGTTTTCCTTTATTTCAAGGTCCAGCCTGAGCGCATCACCCTCTCCCCCATCAACCCTGAGCAGGAGTTCGCCTTCTCCCCTTTCAAGCGCTTTTACCGGTATGTATCTGGTTACAGACTCTCCCGGCTCAAGGCTCACATACCTCACCGGGCTCCCCAGAATCAGCAGGTTGCTGCTGCATTCCATCTCCACACCAAATGTTTCACGCTCTTCCCCGTAGTTGAATACGGTTACAGGTATGGATGCCACATCCTCCACCACGAGCGAGGAGGGCGGGCTCATCCTCCCTATCACCTCCTTTGTAACAAGCACGTTGCTGGTGCCCATTCCCACCGCAGTTCCCTCGTTTGCAATTACTGTAATGTTCCAGGTGGTAAGGGAATCAGGGATATGCCAGATTACTTCCTTTTTGCCCCCTTCCAGTATCAGGTATGGAATCCATAATGCAGTTTCCGGGAACTTCTCCCTTATCTCAACTTCCTCTTCTTCTGCTCCGGCACCGCTTTCAGGCACTTCTTTCCCATAAGCAGCATCCTCTGCCATCACCATGGGCCTTGGAAAGTACATCCCTTCCCAGCTGAACCTTATGCTGTAGTCCTCAAGCGGGGTTTGGTAAAAGTATTTGTAGATGTCATTCCATTCCCCACCTGAGAGGTCCACTATTGCCTGGTCAACAATTGCTATGGAGGCGGCCGCATTTGCCCTGTTCCCCCCCTTCTCGGCATCAATCACTATCCTTGCAACCCCTCCCGGTCTATATGCCTCCTCATGGGAGATATTGACTTTAATCCAGTCATCCCCCCGCACAATGTAATTTGCATACCCCCCGTATCTTTCTCCATCCTGTATCACATATGGATAAAGAAGGGTTGTCTGCCCTGCCTCCAGCAGGAGGGTGTTCCTCCCAGGGTTTATTTCAAATTCCCTTATCTCCGGTCCTGAACCGATTGAAACAAGGAGCATCCGCCCCCCAACAGGGGAGGTTACCTGCAGGGAAATTTCCTCTCCTTCCATATATTCCTCCTTGTCCAGTTCGGCTTCCAGGTGGTTCCAGTTCCACCAGTCCCATGCAGAGATGTAGAAATGTTCCTTCAGGGCCGCTCCGCCTGCCTCTGCTTCCAAGGTATAATCCCCATATTCTTCAGGGGTAAAATTAAATGCGAAAGCACCATCCAGAGTGCTAAAATTTGTTTCAAAAACAGTTTCCCTGCTTTCGTTTTCTTCTCTATAATAATATCCCTTGTAAATTCTTAATTCACCTGATATGTTCAGGGGCTCATCCTCCCGGTCAAATGCAAGGATGGTTATTGCGCTTGTTTTGTTCGCCTTCATGGTGGGAAGCAGTGCCTGCAGGTTTACCTCCTCCAGGACCGTGAATCCCGCCTCTGCCTCACTGATTATTTCGCTTTCGTCTGTAACTTCCACCTTTACTGTGTAATCCCCTGTCTGGTTTGTTCCGTTCCAGGTAATCAGGCCCTCTCCGTTTTCCGTATAAACCAGCCCTTCTGCGACTTTTTCAGGTTGCCAATAGGGGGTGCAGCAGCGGTAGGCATCAAACAGTGGCCAGTAGTGGGGTGCCCGGTATATCTCAAATTTCACTTCTGCATCCACAGGCCCGCCAAAATAATACTCGGTTTCAACATCTACTCGAACTGTTCCATTTACCGGAAACACTTCTTCCTGCGGCTTGAGGCTCACATCTATTTCCGGCCGGTCATATTCCTGGACTTCAAAGTTGTACCAGCCAACATAACTGTCATTTTTTCTCAGGCTTACGGAGTACCATCCAAGCGGCGCCTCCCCGTCAACAGGAAAATCAAGGCTTATCCTGGAGTTCACCGCGGAAACCGGCCGGGAGTAAACAACATCATATTCTGGCCCGCTTATCTCCACATCAAATTCACCCCCGACTGTTTCATAGCTGTCATTGTTCTCCTTGAATATCACTGCTGAAAGGTGCACGGTTTCCCCAGGCTGGTAAAGCCTTTTGTCGCTGAATATGTAGCTGGAATGCCTTTCTCCATTCCTCCAGTAAGGCTCGGTATAACCATAATATCCCAGAACAAGCTCTGCCTTCTCTCCCTGGTGCTCTGCAGTTATTCTGGCCAGGCCATTTCCGTCAAAACTGAAAATTCCGTTTTTTCCGGAAACTGTGGTATTTTCCCAGGTTTTGCCGCTTGCATTGTAATGCAGGGTTATCGCCCCCCCTTCTATGGCACTCCCGTCCTCTTTTGAAAGAAGCGCCCCCTTCCCTTCGGGCCCGATAACTGCCATGATTCCGAGGGAGGTGACCAGTATTTCTGCCGTTTCCTCTTCAAGGTCGTCCCTTGCAACTATCCGGTATTCTCCTGACTCGAGTTTTGTTTCAAATGTTTCCCGCGAATAATAATACTGCTGGCCTGATTCCACTGCCCTTGTTTCGTGGAATACGCTTTCCCCACTGTTGTTGTAAATATCAAGGGAAAGGGTATCCTCTGCCTGGCTGATGGTTATGAATATTGTTTCCCCCGGGAGGTATTCTTCTGCAGTATTTATCCACATTGCGCTGGCCATTCCAAGAAGTGCAAGAATAATTACGAATTTTCTGTACATGCCCGGAGAACTCCTCCAACTCATTTAAATACTGCGCACATATTTCGCCCCACCCCGAAAAATCCAGGGATACCTCTTTAAAGTATTTCGCTTTCTAACCTCACTGATTCCCAATGGACAAGAAGATAATAAAGAAGGGTTCTGCCGAAATCAGGGTGAGGGTTTCCGGTATGATCCAGAAGCACAAATTCAACCTGAAGAAGGAGGATTCTGCATTTGGAAAATACTATTTTCTTGAAACCGACCAGCCAATAATCATCTCTGAACTGATGCGCGTTGCAAATGAAGTGGATTTTCCAATCCGTGCACCAACCGGTTTCTTTTTTCCAAATGGAAAGGGCCCAAAGAATTTTGTTGTGAAAAAATAAGGGTTCCGCCACGCTTTTAAAACTCCCCCACCTAATCATCTTCCCTTTTGCGGTGAGAGGATGCCTGAAAGAAGAGTCTATTCACTTAAGGATTATCCCGAGGAGATGGTTTCTGTTGCGTTTGCAAAAACCAGCAGGAGCCCCGAACCATTTGATAAAATCATTTCTGAGCTGGACCAGGAGTCGGCTAAGGAATTCCATGAGAAATGGGTGCTCAGGTTCGGGCACGGGAGTGTTGCGGAGCATGCCTCCCTCCACATTGCCGCAGAAAACATCTCCCGCCTTTCCGTAGAATGTATAGAATCAAACCGCCTAGGAGCATATACGGAAAAATCCACCCGGTACCAGGAACTGGATAAAGAGCATGTCCACTATCCCAGGGAACTCAGGGGAACCTGCTATGAGGATGATTACAAGGAAGCAATTGACCTTCTGTTCTCCACCTATGATTCCATTCTCGCTTCCATGACTGGGTATTACCGCAAAACTGTTCCAAGGAAAGAGGAGGAATCAGAAAAGAGACACGAAGCCAATCTCAAGCTCAAGGCCCTGGACAACGCCCGCTTCCTCCTTCCCAATGCAACTCTTGCAAACGTAGGCATCACGTTCAATTCCCGCACCCTTATGCACGCGCTTACCAAGATGCTCTCTTCTCCACTGCAGGAAGTCCGGGAAATCGGAAAGGAGATGGAGAATGCTTCGCGCGAAGTCCTCCCAACCCTTACCGGAAATCCGGAAGTCAGCACCTACCTGCAGGAAACCCGAATCCAGTTCCACTCAGAACTCTGGGACCAGCGCAGCAGCTTCAGCAAAAAGGTAGAATTAGTTTCTTATGAAAAGGCTGCGCTTGAGAAAATTGTTTCTGCATTCCTCTACAGATACTCCGGGCTCTCGTTCGCAGATGCAGAAGCGCGCGCAAAGAAGATGAGCAGGGAAGAGCGCAAAGCCACAATCCAGAAAGCCCTTGAAAAGATTTCCAGGGAGCCCCCCATGCGTGAATTTGAGCATGCATACTGTACTTTTGATTTGGTAATGGACCAGGGTGCATATGCAGAATTCAAGCGGCACCGCATGCTGACCCTTACTCCCCAGAAACCCACTGTGCATTTAGGTTACCATACTCCGGAAGACATCAAAAAAGCCGGTTTAGAATCTGAATACTCAGCGGCCCTAGACAAGGCAACCGCAACCTTCAGGGAAATGGAAAAAGATTTTCCCTATGCAGCAGGATACATTGCAACGAATGCCCACTACCGCCGCTGCCTTGCGACCATGAATCTGCGCGAGCTCAACCACTTCATCAGGTTGCGCACAACTCCCTGGGCGCATTTCACAATAAGGGAAATAGCAAACGGAATGCTCCAGGAAATACAAAAGGTCCACCCGGACCTCACATTCTGGATAGAATCACGGAGCTGATTCTTCTATCTCTATTCTTCCGTAAGAATTGGAAACTTCAAATTTTTCTCCGCTCCCATAGCAGGAAACATCGCAGTGTTCAAGTCCTCCAACCGCACTCTGGTTTCCGGCATGTGCCTTCACTGCATTCCCGGAGCACTCCAGCTCAACTTCCCATCCAAGCTCTACAACCCGCGAATTCCCGTCCCCCAGGGCACAAACCTCGTCCCCAGCACTTTTGAGGGAAGCCACAGCAATCTCTGCCTGCTCAAGGGAAGCCAGCCTGTTTTCAGTATTTTTTATTATGGAAAGCGCCCCAATTGCAAATGCAATAAGGGCAAGGCCTATGGAAAAAACAAGCAGGTATTCAACTGTTGCCTGGCCCTTCATGAGCATACGTTCCCTTTGCAGCTTCCTGATATACAGTCAGACCCTTCTATACAGGGGTCCCCTGCTTTCCCCTTTGCCGTTGCCTCCGCCTTGTGAAGCACCGCCTGGCCGCTCTCCTGTACGCTCTGGCCTGATTCTTCCCCAAGCTGCATCATGTATGCCGCGGCGATTGCAACTATTGCCACAACCACTGCAAGCAGTATCAGCATTTCCGCAGATACCTGTCCTTTCATATCTTCACCTTATCTAATATATGTAATATCCTTTTTAGCACCACTGCCCATCTGCTGTTCCACTTCCTGCTCTATTTTTTTAATCACCCTTTCCCTTGTTTTTGCTTCTTTTTCCAGTTCCCCGAGCTCTATTTCAAAGCCGAGTATTTCAGAGAGCTTTTCCACCACGTTCTTTGCGGATGAGTGGTCAACATAGCTTCCGTGGGTTTCACCCATTATGCATATTCCGTCTATTTTCCTGAGCCGGGCAAGTCCGGGCACCAGCCCCGCGACGCCAACAATGGAGCCCTTTGTTTCCCCGAAAATTATTCCCTTCTTCTCAAATTCTTTTTTCACTCTTTTGTTGTTCGCAGAGCCAAAAACCCTTCTCTTGTCCCCTACTTTCCCGGTGCTGTATCCCCCAATAGTGATTATGGTCCCCACTTCTTTTTTCTCGGCATATTCCAGGATTTTTTCCGCGACTTCATACTGCCCGGTGCTGGATACTGCCTGCACATCTCCAATTATTACCAGCAGGTCCTGTTTTTTCCCTTTAATTTTGTAAATGGTGTTTTTGAGGAGCCGCAGCCCGCCCTTTTTGCTCATCAGCACCTGGTGGGGGAAATGGGGAGAGTAAATCTCAGCTATTTTCTCCCCTTTAAGCTTCTTTATCATGTATTTTGCCGCCACCTGGCCGATAAGGCCTATCCCGGGCAGCCCGGTAATCATTACCGGCTTGTTTAGTTCAACTCCTTTTTTTTCTTTTATTATTGTTTTATCCATTGGAAATCCCCTTTTCTTTTCTGCGGTATTTTGCATATCTGTCATTAGGGTTATATTTTGGCGGGTGGGCAGAAACAGTCTTGGTTCCGCAGTGTTCATCCTCCAGAGTATACTCCCCGCAGGAAGCACACTTCCTGATTTTTTTCATTTTTCCTCCTCTGCGGAGAATTCACAGTCCTTTTTGCCGATTTTTTTATTGACTGATTTGATTAGCTTGTCCATCTTCTTGTTTGCGGTCTTGTAGTCCTCTGCATCCACCTTTACCAGGTATTTGCCCGGACCGACATAATGTGCTCCGATTCCCCCGAGCACGGAGCGGACAACTTCCACTCCGTCAGGCTCATAGCATTTCAGGTGGAGCATCCTGCTTACTTCCATAACCGGCTTCTTAACATATTTCCGGACAGTTCTAAGTATTTCTTCCCTAAGCGCACCTTTTACATCAATTCCCTCAAAGGCGTCTTCTCCGGAGTCCCTGATTTCTTCCAGGAAATCATACAGGGTTTCATATTGCTCCAGTATCTCACTTTCCAGTTTTTCCGGGTTTTTCCTGGATTTTGCTTTTTTTGCTGCCACTTCCAGGAGTTTTTTTGCCCGGGTTTTCCTGCGCACTTCGTCCAGTTTCCATTTTTTCTCGTCCTCGTTTACTCTTTTCAGGGAAACATCTACCTGGTTTTTTTCATGGTCTATGCGGTGTACCCGCACAACAAGCTTCTGGTTCACGGAAAGGAATTCGTGGATGTTTTTTATCCATCTGGGGGCCACTTCAGAAATATGCATGAAGGCTTCCCTGCCCCCATACTCTGAAAGGTTAAGGAACGCTCCATAGGGCATTATCTTCTTTACGGTTGCCAAAACAAGCTCGTTTTTTTCAGGAAACTTTTCATTCATATTATTCCAGCTCTTTTACTATTTTCCCGTTTGTGATGATTGCCTTGCCGCCCGAGGGGGAAGCAAGCCTATTTCCGCACACTTTGCAGTCTATTGGCCTGGAAGAATGGCTGAATATGTTCTGCTCGTTTCCGCATTTGCATTTGACTATGATAAATTTGCTTGCCATATTCTTTACCTCTGTATCTCAACTTTCTTCTTGGTTCTTCCCCTGAGGACCCGCGGGGTCTTTTTCTTGCATTCGGGGCAGGTAAGCATGAGTTTCTGCCGCTTCCCCTGCTTCCTCACGCTCTTCTCACCCGCTCTTTTCCCTCCATGACCCAGGAGTGAGCGTTCGTGCTTCCTGTTGCCTATTGCAGTGGTCCTTGCCTTCCCCTTGCTCGCAATTTTCACCTTCATTTTGGTGTGCTTCCGGCAGTGGGGGCAATATGCGTTAATCTCTTTTGGAAATTTCATGAGAAAACACCTTTCTTCTAAGCGAGAAGCTCTGCCATTTTTTCCTTAAGAAGCCATTGGGCTTCACCAGGAGGGAGCTCCGCCTCGTCACCCTTTTTGAAAGGGCCATATATCCTTTCATCTAGTCCTTTATAAGGGCTAATATCCTTGAGTAGCCTAATCCTTTTAATATTATCCTTTCTTTCCCCCCCGTTCCCCTCCTCAAAAATAAATGAAAGCCTGGACTCATTTTCCTCTATTGCACGGGAGAGGTGCCCGAGAAATTCTGCCTCCTCCTTTGCAAGGCCGGCCGTGTCGGTTTTTCCGCGCAGGGCAAGCAGCATGAGTTTCTCGTTCCTCTTGTTCACGATTGCCCTGACAATTTTCTTCAGGTTTTCGTATTCTTTTATTACAAGGAGTTTCTTGGATTCCATTGCCTCCTCCCGCTTCTCATCCAGGAATCCCTGCAGCTGGGAATAGAAGTTATTCTCAACTTTGCACAACTCGCTTGAAGCGACTTCAGCCCGTTGCATGTCCCTGAGCTTGGAATAATTAAGCATGTTCCACCCCTTCTTATTTTGGTGGGTAGGGATTAAAAAAGTGCAGGAGGCCTTTTTTCCGGTGGGAAGATTTAAATGGGTGCACCTTATAAACTATATTATCGCCTTGGGTGGGGTGTGGTAACTAATGCCGGCCAGCAGTAAAACCAAAGAAGTTGAAATCCTTCCTGCCATCCTGGTCAAAGACCGCCACCGCTTTCTGGAGCAGGTGGATATGGTGCGGGAATACGTAAAAGGAGTCCACGTGGACGTGATGGATGACATATTCGTCCCTAACAAGACAATCGGGCCGGAGGAGCTCAAGCCCCTGCCAGAAGGGGTAGAGTATTCCCTCCACTGGATGGTGGAGGAGCCGGAGAAATGGATTGCAACGATGCCCGGCCCCCATACCCACATGGTGCATGTGGAAACCCTGAAGTCTGAGTCGCATTTTGGCCTTGTCTTGGACACAATAAAGGACTCCGGAGGCAGACTGGGGATTTCCATAAACCCCGAAACCCCTCTTGATTCCGTGCTTGGGTACAGTGACGATGTTTCCAGGTTCTTGGTGATGTCTGTTGTCCCGGGTTTTGAGGGGCAGAAGTACCTGTCTGAGGTGGAGCCCAAGATAGAGAGGCTCAGGGAAACCTGCCCTGAACACGAGATTGAGGTGGATGGTGGAATAACTTTTGAAACAGCACCCCGCGCAGCCAGGGCAGGAGCGGATATCCTTGCGAGCGCAAGTACCATTTTCCGCGCAGAACATCCGGGCGAGGCGATAAAGAGGCTGAAGAGCCTTGCAGAGGAGGCACGAGAATATGGCACCTTTCCATAAGATACAGGATATAAAGAAGTTGAAGCTGATTGCAAATACTATAAGAAGGGATGTAGTGGATATGCTCACAGAGGCCAAATCCGGCCATTCTGCAGGCTCAATCGGGCTTGCAGACATATTCACTGCACTTTATTTCAATGTGCTCTACCATGATCCGGAAAACCCGGAATGGGAAAACAGGGACCGTCTCATTCTTTCAAACGGCCATGTCTGTCCGGTCATGTATGCTGCGATGGCGAATGCAGGGTATTTTCCAAAGGAGGAGCTCAGGACGCTGAGAAAGCTTGGTTCCCGCCTCCAGGGGCACCCCCACCGCACTGCACTGCCCGGAATAGAAAACAGTTCCGGCCCCTTGGGCCAGGGTATTTCCATTGCAGTGGGAATGGCGCTTTATGCAAAGCGGGAAAAGAAGCGGTGGAGGGTCTACTGTATTGTTTCTGATGGTGAACAGCAGGAAGGCCAGGTATGGGAAGCCCTTATGCTCGCTTCAAAATACAAGCTGGGCAACCTCACTGTAATCATGGACCGCAACAACATCCAGATTGACGGCTTCACTGAGGAGGTTAATCCCCTGGAGCCGATTATCGCCAAATACCAGGCATTTGGCTGGCACGTGGAGGAGATTGATGGCCATAATATTCAGAGGATAATTGATGCATGCAACCAGGCAAAAGCGGTTTACGAAAGGCCCACCCTGATTCTTGCCCACACTATTCCCGGGAAGGGAATTCCCTTCATGGAGTTCCTGACTGAATGGCACGGAAAACCCCCAAGCCCGGAGCAGGCGGCCGAGGCCTACAAAATCCTTGAGCTGGACCGGGCGGGCATAGAGGAGCTGTGATTTTTATGGAAAAAATAAACTACAACGAACAACCCGAAGAAAAAAAAGCTACAAGGGATGGATTTGGAAAGGCCCTTCTGGAGCTGGGTGAAAACGACTCCGATGTATGGGCCCTTTCTGCTGATTTGAGCGGTTCCACCCGCACCGAATGGTTTGCAAACAGGTTCCCAAGCAGGTTTGTCCAGGCGGGGGTTGCAGAGCAGAATATGGCAGGGGTTGCGGCAGGGATTGCTTCCTGCGGAAAGAGGGTTTTTATTTCCGGTTTTGGGGAGTTTTCACCCGGGAGAAACTGGGAGCAGATAAGGGTTTCCATATGTTACAATGATGTGCCGGTGGTGGTCCATGCTTCCCATACAGGAATTACTGTGGGCCCTGATGGGGCCTCCCACCAGATTCTCGAGGACATCGCACTTATGCGCTCCCTCCCAAACATGAATCTGATTGCCCCCTCGGATATGCTCCAGGCAAAGAAGGGAACCCACCTTCTCTATGAGCAGAACATGCCCGGCTACCTCCGCACGAGCAGGGAAAAGTTCCCTACATTTACTTCGGAGGAAACCCCTATGGAACTGGGCGGTTCCAATCTTTTTGAGGAGGGGGACGATGTTGCAATACTTGCCTGCGGCCCGATGGTCTGGCAGTCCCTGCTTACTGCAAAGCAGCTCAAAAGCAAGGGAATCTCCGCTTCAGTAGTTGATGTTTATTCCCTCAAGCCGCTGGACAGCAGGATGGTTGAGGATATGGCAAGGAAGACCGGCCTCCTGGTTACCGCAGAAGAGCACCAGGTTTATGGAGGCATGGGAAGCGCTGTTGCAGAGGTTCTGAGCAGTTTGAAATCTGATGCTGTGCTGCACAGGCATGGCATTTACAACCGTTTCTGCGAATCCGGTAGCGCTGCAGAGCTCATGCACAAATACAAGCTTGATGCTGCAGGAATTGAAGGGGTTGTAACTGAAGAAGTGAAGAAGAATAAAGGGTGAAGATATGAAGTTTTTTCTGGACACGGCAGATGTTGTAGCAATAAGGAAGGCGAAGGAGATGGGAATGTGCGACGGAGTCACCACAAATCCGTCCCTTGTAATGAAATCAGGAAGGGACCACAAAGAGGTAATTCAGGAAATCTCCGGAATTGTTGATGGCCCCATAAGCGTTGAGGCAATTTCTGAAGATGCGGAAGGAATGGTCAGGGAGGCGGAAGAGTTTTCCGGATGGGGCAGGAATATAGTAATCAAGGTTCCCATGACAACGGAAGGGCTTAAGGCGGTTCGGATTCTGAAAGAGAAGGACATCCGCACTAATGTTACTTTGATATTTTCACCTTCTCAGGCCCTTCTTGCAGCAAAGGCAGGAGCCGCCTACGTTTCTCCGTTTGTGGGAAGGCTTGATGACATTTCCCAAGATGGGATGTTCCTTGTTGCGGAAATCCTGGACATTTTTGATAATTACGATTTTGATACGGAAGTTATAGTTGCATCAATCCGCCATCCCGGCCATGTTGTGGAAGCGGCACGCCTTGGCGCACACATCGCAACTGTCCCTGCAGCGGTCCTGGAGAAGCTCTACAACCATCCTCTCACGGAAAAGGGGATAGAGAAGTTCCTTGCGGATTATGAAAAATCCAAAAAGTAGTCTATTATTTTTTTTCAGGGGTTATTTCAATTACTGTCCCGTCCACTGCGGCAGCCGTATCCTGGAAAATCCCCTTTGCTTCCTTTTCAAGGGTACTTCCGTTCCTGTAGCGGCCGCTTATGTGGGTGAGTACAAGCTTTTTCACTTCTCCCATTCTTGCGATTTCTGCTGCCTGTTTTGCGGTTGAATGCCCCCTGAGTTCAGCTTCTCCCCTCAAATCTTCTCCGAATGTTGCATCATGGATAAGCAGGTCGGCCCCCAGGGCTGTTTTTGCAATTCCCTCATCATAGACAGTGTCCCCGGTATAAACAATTTTTCTCCCCCTCCGCACCCAGGAAACATCAGAAAGCTCTATCCTCTTCTTCCCCACTTTTACAAAACCCTTTTCCTGGATTTCCGTAAACATCCTTCCCTTCAGCCCCAGCTTTTTTGCTTTTGCCTCGTAAAACTTGTTCTTGTCATCTTCCAGGAACACAAATCCGAAAGCATTGCTTTTCTGGTGCTTTACCCTGAATGCAAATATTGAGTAATCTTTTCCCCTGTAAATCTCTCCTTCTTTTATTTCCCGTATATCCAGGAAGGAAGGCTCCCAGCCCATAGTTGGGCTGATTCCCGAAAGCATCCGCTCAAATCCCTTCGGCGCAAATATGGTTATCTTTTCCCTTTCCGTGTTCATCCTTATTGTTTCAATCAGCCCGAATACGCCCATAACGTGGTCAAGGTGCAGGTGGGTAATGAATATTGCTTCAACCCCCCCATATCCGATTCCCCTGCGCATCATCTCCCTCTGGCAGCCTTCCCCGCAGTCCCACAGGAACAGCTTATCGTACTTTAATGCAATTGCCGGCATCGCCCTCTTCGCGCTGGGCACTGCTGCACTTGTCCCGAGAAAAGTAACTTTAAGCATAATTCAGGTTAAGCAAAGAAGAGTTTAATAAAAGAAAGGGATAGAGGCTAAGCCTTTTTCTTGGGCTTTGCCTTGCTTTTTACTATTTTTACTTTAGAAGGAGTAAGTATGACAAGGTCTGGGGTAAGGAGCGCAATATCCCCGTTCGATTTTTCACAGTTCATCTTAAGCTTCCCTATTATGTTCTTGAGCCGGTTGGGTTGCTTGGAAAGGGCATGCACATTCAGGATTATGATGTTCTTGGAAGTAAGCTCCTTCATTGCCAGGTTCGCATCTCCCTCGTTCCTCAAGTCAATTCTTTTTACATAAAAGTCCGCCGGAGGGTTTACTGCGTCTCCCTCTTCTTCCAATTCCAGATAATGCTCAATATCAGGGACTTCTTCCTTTTCCTTTCCGCCCATAATTTTGTCGAATATACCCATTACAACACCTTGTCTAGAGAGTTAGCTTATTTGGATAAACAAATTTAAATAGCTTATCCTCAGCACTCTGTGTGGTATGTGGAATTATAGGTTTTAAAAAGGTAACAGGAATACCGGAAGCATATGTTTATTAACCATTTCCGCTAATCTCCTTTGGGTGGACAGATGCCTTCTTTTGATGATTTCATAGCAGACTCAAGAATATTCCGGGACAGGGATGTGCTCTCCCCCCACTACATACCTGACACGCTTTATTTTCGGGATCATCAGATAAAGGAATTGATGTCCTCTCTTGCTCCGGCCCTCATGGGCAAGAAGCCCCGCAACATATTCATTTACGGAAAAACAGGGACCGGAAAGACCTGCTCTGTAAAGCAGATTACAAGGAAGTTCGAGGATAAGGCAAACGGCCGCTCAAAAATAGTTTACATAAATTGCAGAATCCATAACAAGCCTTACCGGGTTATGCTCAAGGCGGCAAAGGCGGTGATGGAAGGGTTTGACAAGCAGGGGTATGGTCTTCCTCACATCTATGAGCGGCTTCTCATATGGGCAGGGGAGGGAAGGCATCTGGTAATGGTTCTTGATGAAATAGATATGGTAAAGCACCTTGATGAGCTCCTTTATACGATAACCCGGGCAAATGATGAGCTTGATGCGGGCGGGGTTTCACTCATCGGCATTTCCAACCGACTGCTTTTCAAGGAGGACCTTGACCCCAGAAGCAGGAGCAGCCTCTATGAACGGGAGATGGTTTTCCCTCCATATACAGCAACCCAGCTCCAGAAAATACTCCACCAGCGGGCGGAGCTCGGACTCCAGCCTGGTGCATACACAACGGGAGCAATAAACCTTGCCGGCGCAATTGCGGCGCAGGAATCTGGCGATGCAAGATATGCGCTTAAAATACTTTGCAGGGCCGCTGAGATGACAGAGGAAGGAGAAAGCGAAAAGTTGACTGACCGGGAGGTGAATGCAGCAAGGGAGCTTGTGGAGTTTGACATAGTAAAGGAAGCGATAGACAAGCTCCCGGAAAACCACCAGGTAGTTCTTTACGGGGTTGCCCGCCTTTCCATTTCGGGCAGCAGGTACGCCCGCCTGGATGAAACAAATGACGGATATCTTTTTTCCGGAGAAGTGTATGAGGAGTATACCACGCTCTGCAAGCGCCTCAAAAAGCAGGCGAAAACCGCACGCAGCTACCGCAGTTACCTGAATGATCTGGAGATGCTCGGGTTGATAACTTCAACAGAGAGTGGAAAGGGAATACGTGGCCACACCAAGCTGGTTAAGATGGGCCACCCACCGCGGGAAGTAATAAAGCTCCTTTCAAAGAGGCTTGAGGGGTAGTATGGACATTGTTGATTTTCTCTACCAGGCCGGCTCGCTCAAGGATGTTGACCGTTCAGGCTGGAAGACGGTAGGAATAGCTCCGGAAAGCGTTTCCGAGCACAGTTACCGCACAGCTCTGATTGCCTATTTTCTTGCAAAAGAAGAGAGGATAGAAGACCGGGAGGGAGTGCTGCTTGCCGCACTGCTCCATGATGTGCACGAGGCCCGCACCACCGACCTCCATCTTGTTGCAAAGCGCTATGCGGAAGTGGATGAAAAAAGGGCAAGGGAGGATACACTGGAAACTCTCCCTGATTTCCTCAGGCCTTTTAAGGATAAGCGAATTATGGAGGTTGTGAAGGATGCGGACAAGCTTGAATGCATTTTCCAGGCAAAAGAATACCAGGACCTTGGAAACCCCTATGTAAAAGACTGGATAAAAAATGCTTCGTCATCATTATGCACACCTTCAGCAAAGAAGCTGTGCAGGAAAGCCCTTGAAAGGGATGCCTTTGCCTGGCTTTTTGAGGCGAGAAAATGAAGAAATTGCTCATATTGTTCCTTTTGCTTGCCACCTTTTCCGGATGCATCAATATGCGCACAATGGATGATTGCATACATCTTGATGCGCAGGAGGAGGCATCCAAAAATCCCTGGCTTCTCAATCCCGCAGGGGCCCTTGATGAGCATTACATAATGAAGGCAAACATAAGCTGCTGGCACTCTGCGGCAATTGCCTATGCAGCGAAAAACAACCCTTCAAACGCAACTGCCTGCTGCGAGGAGATAAGGCATGTTTCCAATGACCCGAGTGATGAGACCACCCTTTACCGGGAATATGTGCTGTGCATTGACAGCATTTCCACCCGGCTTGCCGACCCTTCCATATGTGAAAGGATACTCGAGGAGGATTATGAGTTTGAAAAAAACAGGTGCATGGCCCATGCAGAAAAGCCGGAGCCGGTTTGTGTAGCCACCGCTTTCTCCCTTCTTGCACTGGGCTTTGCATTTTTGTCGGGAAAAAGATAGTTATTCTTCCGGTTTGCTGTCCATTATTTCAAGGGCTTTTCTTACGCTCATTCCTTCCCTTATCCCCAGGTCGTCTGCCCAGGTTGTCCTTCCCTGTATTTTTGCATTCAGGAGGTCTGGGTAATCCTTTACCCCCTGTACAAATGCTGCAACATCCCCGACTTTTTCTGCAGTATCCCTGCTTATATAGCTACAGGCAACATACCCGTATTTTGCTTTTACAATCACCAGGCTGAGGTTTCCAATCTGTTGCTTTATTCCCTTGTACTCATTTTCCCCGAATTTAACGGCATCCACGCTCAGAACCTCCCTTCCCTGCGTTCACGCCTCTTCTGGGCCTGCCGTTTCTTTTTTTCAAAAATCTTTCTGTGTTTTGCACAGCTTATGCAGTAGTATTCAACAGTGGTGGACATTGCACTAACATTTTCTTCATCGCGCAAATCAGTGCTATAAGAATTTCGCCTTTCATATTCAACTGCTTTCTCCCTCGGGACTGCCCGCCCGCAGGAGGCACAGGTCATGAGTCTATCACGTCCTCTTCTCTTTTTTCCCATTGTCACAACCTCTTGAAAAGTTCACCCAGTTTCCCAAGTTTTGTTCCGCTGAGTGTATATACTATTGCTGTATTGATTTTAAATAAGTTGTTCTTTAGAACCGGCCCCAGTCCGGAACTTCCGGCAATGTTTGTTCCAAGAAGCGGATTGAATGAGGGCATAAGCACCAGCCTTTTTTCTCCATCGTATCCCGGATAGCGCTCCAGGATTTTTTCCTGGTTTGCTTTCATTTCCACCCAGACCGGGTGCCATTCCCCCTGCAGCTTTACCTGGGGATGGTTGTGCCCCATCACTATTGTATCGCATTCCATAACTTCTTCGGATGGCCAGGCATGCCCATGGAAAATCCCCAGTCCCTTGTATGCAAATCCTCCATGCCCGATTACTTTGATCCCGGGAATCCTTTCTATCCCCCCATCGTGGTTTCCCTTCACTACGGTTATTTCTGCGTGTTCCTCCACTTTCCTGAGGTATTCTCTGGCCTCCTGCGGTATCCCCACTACCCTTTCCTTGACATCTCCTACTATGATTAGTTCTTTTTTCCCAGTTTTCCCGAGCACTTCCAGGGTTTTTTCAGCAAGCCTTTCTGAGATTTCCGAATTCCTTATTCCCCGTTCAAAAAGAGCACCTTCCATTCCAAGGTGCAAATCAGAGATAAGCAGGGCATCTTTGTGCACTGCCGCTTCTTTCCCAAAAAGGAACTTCACTTAACCTTCACCGCATACCTTCCCGGCGCTTTTATTTCAGTGATTTTTCCGATTTCGGATTTTTCCGGATCAAGTACAATCAGCATTCCGGAAAACCTGTCGCTTAGTTCATCGGAGCCACAGACCGGGCAGGTTTCGCCTTCTTCAACTATTTTTCTGCAGTTTCTGCAGGCCTTCATTTTTTAGCCTCCTTTTTGCTTTTTTTTACTGCCGCCTTTTCTGCCTTTTTTTCTTTTTTCCACCTCGTGACCCCCAGCCCCTCCGAGCGCATGGTAAGGCCTATCTTGGTGTCGGAAGTTGTGCTTTTCAGGCTCACCGTGGAAACCTTCAGCACAGCATCATCCCCTGTTTTCAGGGTTTTTCCCCGCTTTGTGTTCAGGGCCTTGGTTTTCTTGTCATAGAAGAATTTCTCATTTCCTATCTGAGATATATGTATAAGTCCGTCAAGAGGGCCAATTGAGGCAAACGCCCCGAATTCCACAATTTCTTTTACCTTTCCAAGGAAAACCTCGTTTACATGCGGAAGGAAGGAGATTGCATTGAACTTAACCTTGTAGTATATACTGCCATCCCCGGGAATAACTGTACCCTGCTTTTCTGCCTCAACATCCTCAATTGCTATGACCATACCCAACTCCCCGAAGATTCTCCTCTCGTATTTTTCCCTGAGTATTTTTGTGATGGCTTCGTTGAGGTCCATTACCAGCATGTTGGGGGGCACCCGTACGGTGTCCTCGGCATTTAGTTCATAATACATAATCAGTCACCGGCAACCCATTATTTATATGCATAAAATTTAAAAAGGGGGTTTAGCCCTCCTGATCTTCTATCAGCACCAGTGTGTAGTCCTTAAGCGCCCTTGCATAAAATTCATTCCTGCCCCTTTGTTCCTTCATGTTTTTCCCAAGCAGTTCCACTATTTCGTGGTGCTCTTCTCTGTAGGCAAGCAGTATTGCAGCGTAATTGGGCGGTTCATCAATATTAAATCCACCTTCATTTAGCATCTTCCTGACCAGTCCTGACTCTCCGGCTGCAGATGCGTAGGTGATTGCACTATAACCCATTCCGTCGATTTCTTCCGGGGAAGCACCCTCGTCAATAAGCCGCCCCGCCCTTTTCCATTGCTGCTTTTTTGCTGCACGGAGCAGGTTAACATTGAGTCTATGCTGCATTTCAGGCGGAACAATTTTCTTTTTTTCTCCGGGAACCTGGGGAAAGCTTTCCCTGCTTCTTTTTTCCGGTTTTTTTTCTATTTTGTGCCTAACCATCTTTCTGCCCATTTATCTTTTAAACACAATAATTATAAACAACAGGCGTAATTTCTGGATTTTTAAGGAGCTTCTACCTGGCTTCAGCCTGGGCAAGCAGCTTAATGGTTTCCGGGTCCCCGTTTCCCCGGGCCTTTTCATGTGCGCTTTTCCCATAGATATCCAAGCATCTAATACCTGCCCCTGCTTCCAGCAGAATGCCCACGGCCCTGGGGTTTCCATTAAGCGCCGCTTTCATCAGTGCGGTTTCTCCCAGTTTGTCTTTTAGGTCTGGTTCTGCCCTTGCTTCAATCAGAAGCTCTACCATTTTCCAGTTTCCCCTGAAGGCAGCCCGCATGAGAGGGGTTTCCCCGTGTATGTTCTTCAAGTTCACAGCTGCCTTTGCCCCAAGCAGCAATTTCCCCATCTCTATATCTCCTTTCCATGCCGTATTCATCAGCGCGCTTCTCCCTATTCTATCTGTTGCATCTACCCTGCTTCCCCCGTCAATAAGAAGTTTTGTTGCCATGATATTGCTTTTCCACGCTGCCTTCATCAACGCGGTTTCCCCCCGCATATCCCTGAGCAGGACATCGGCGCCTGCTTTCAGGAGTTTTCTTACAACGTCTGTATGGCCCCGGAAAGCAGCTTTCATAAGTGCTGTTTCCCCCCGGATGTCCTGAATGTCCATCCCCACTCCTAATTCTGCCAGTCTTTTTACAATCTGCGCATTCCCCCTCCAGGCCGCGACCATCATCACTGTCCTGCCTTCATAATCCTCAGCCTTCACGTCTGCTCTGTTTTCAATCAGCTTTTCCGCAACATAATTTTCTTTTTTCCATACTGCCCTCATCAGGGGGGTTTTGCCCTCCGTATCCCTTGGGTCAATGCATGCTCCCGCCTCAACCAGCATCCTAAAAATTTCCTCGTCCCAGTGCTCTGCCGCTACCATCAGCGCCGTCCCTCCCCACCCGCACTTCGCATCAACATCTGCACCATTGGCAAGGAACAGTCTGACCATCTCCCTGTTTCCATGTAGGGCAGCAACGCTCAGCGCTCTCCATCCTCCCCCTCCTTCTACATTCACGTCAGCTCCTTCTTCCAGGAGTTTTTTTGCTTCCCGGATATCCCCGTGTTTTGCAAAAGTAAGGAGTGGCTGGCTTCGGTCCCTGAGACTGCTTTCCAGGGGGGTCCTCCTGCTCCCGAATTTTCCCTCAGGGCTTTGTCCCTTTTTTCTGCCTTTTTGTAGCGGAATAAGTTTCATGTTCCTCTCTTTCTATTTTGGCCCACAATGCTTAAAAGAGGTATTTTTTGGTATTTTGTAGATATTTTGTAAAAACAGAATCATTAAAAACACCAACTCAAATCAAACAATATGCAAAAATTAATCGCAGTTCTTTTATTTTCTCTTCTCCTGTTTTCCGGTTGTACAGAAGAAACCCCACCAGCAACTCCCGGTTCGGAGCAGTACCCCGAACCAGAGCATACACCAAAAACCAGTTTTGATATTAAGCCAAAAGGCAGCCAGCTCCCAAACGACAGCGTAAAAATAACTCCGGAAATGGATAACTATCCGCCGGTGCTCCACTCGGATGAGTTTGAAGAGCCTGTCCCAATGTCCTACCCAATAAGCACAAAAGGAGCAGAGGACTCCGCGTTCATCATCCCGGATGGAAACACTTTCTATTTTTTCTACACTCCTGATGTGCAGGTTCCTGTGGAGGAGCAGGTCCTGGACGGGGTAACCGGAATATACCGCACCCGCAAAACTCCATCCGGATGGACGGAGCCTGAGCGCATAATCCTGAGTGATGATGTTTCCATGGACGGCTGCCTCTTCGTGCAGGGAGACGAAGCATGGTTCTGTTCTGTGCGCGCAGGGAATTTCCGCGAGCTGGATATCTGGACTGCAAAACTGGTGGATGGGAAATGGTCCAACTGGAGGAATGCAGGGGAGCTTCTCAATGTGGAGTATGGAGTTGGCGAGCTCCACATCACTTCCGATGGAAAGCAGATGTATTACCATTCTGAAAGGGAAGACAGCTTAGGGGCCTATGACATCTACGTAATAGAAAAAGTAAATGGGGCCTGGCAGCCACCAGAGCCGGTTGAAGCACTAAACACTGAATCAATGGAGGGCTGGCCATTCATAAACCAGGAAATGGATGAGCTCTGGTTTACCCGCATTTACATGGGAACTCCTGCAATCTACAGGTCCAAACTAGTAAACGGAACCTGGCAGGAGCCCAAGCTCATGGTTTCCCAGTTTGCAGGGGAGCCCACCCTGGACCAGGAAGGGAACCTCTATTTTACCCACCATTTTTATGATAACGGAACGATGCTTGAGGCGGATATTTACGTTGCCTATAAAAAGAACGAATGAGTTTTCTAGTCATGCCCAAAAAAGCAAAGGTGCGCTTCGGCTCTGCAGGAATACCAATCCAGTGCAAAGGCGGAAGCTTAGAAGCGATAGAGTGTTCGCATGTTTTAGGGTTAGGCGCAATGGAACTTGAATTCGTACGGGGCGTAAAAATAAAAGAAGAAAACGCAAAAAAGCTCAAGCATGCATCAGAAAAATTCAACATCCGCTTATCCGCGCACGCGCCTTACTGGGTGAATTGCTGCGCCACAGACAAAACCAAACAGGAAACAAGCAAAAGAAACCTCTTCCTTTCCGCACAGGCCTGCAGGTGGTCGGGCGCACGGGTTGCAGTCTTCCACTCCGGCTACTACCAGGGAAAAACAAGCAAGGAATGCTTCAAACTCACAAAGGAGTTATTCAAAAAGCTCAAAACCCACATGGAAAAGCACAAGGTAAAAGGAGTAAAAATGGGTGCAGAAACAGTGGGCAAGAAATCCCAGTACGGCTCACTGGATGAGTGCATAGAACTCCACAACAGCGTAAAGGAAATTATGCTGGTAGTTGATTTTGCCCATCTTCTTGCAAGGGGCGACTGGCCCTGCAAAACCGAAGAAGAGTATTCAAAGCTGCTTGCATATATTGAAGGCAAAATTCCGGGCTACATGAAGGATTTCCACGCGCACTTTTCCTGCATAAAATACTCAGAAAAGGGAGAAAGAAACCACCTTCCTTTAGAGGGAAACAACCCCCCTCCTTTCAAGCCCCTCATGAAAGTATTGGCAGAAAATGGGTACGGGGGAACAATCATCTCCGAATCCCCAAAACTGGAATTTGATGCGCTGAAAATGCAGAAGGAATATCTTAAATATGTCTAAACATGCAAAGTGGGGCGTTCAAGCCTTTGCGGGAGCGGTTTTTCCCTGTTCCTGAAGCCTGCCGGAGGCCTTGCTTTCAGCCCGCACTTCCAGGGCACTGCCCTTTCAAGTTTCTTTTTTATTCGTGTGAATCTGCTGCCCTCTCCAATGGTTTCCCTCAGGTTTCCCAGAAACATGTCAAGGGTGTCGGATGCGGAGGATTCCCGGCCCACAACCGATGCAAGAATCTCTACCGCTTTCTTCTCATGTCCGTTTTTTATGCCCAGAAGGGCACATTCAGCAAAAAAATCGTCGTTTTCCTGGTCCACTGCCCCTTCAGCAGTCTTTACCATCATTTTCATAAGTTCATCAGATTCAACCCTGTTTTTTATGCACCTGATCACCAGGTCCTCTGCTACACCTTTTATCCTGTCATCCCAGTGGTAAAGGGCAAGGCTGAGCAATTCCGTGCCCACAGGAACAGAGTTTATTCCATATTTGTTCGCATTTTTCTCGGCTGCAAAAACAGAGCGCTCCTGTAACCAGGGGTTCCCTTCAGAAATAAATTGCTTTAAGCGGTTGATGTCCACAGGGGGTTTTTTTGCAGTGCCGTATTCGCCCATCTGGGCAAGCAGATCTCACCAAATCTTTTTTAATCTATTCCATCCCCTCAGCCCTTTCCCGGAAGATTTTTTGCAGGGGGCGCAGGCCTGGTGTTCCTGCGGGACATCCTAAACATCCTGAACTTTGCCCGTTGTCTGCTGAACCAGTCCGGGGGCTTATTGAAGTTACTTATTGTTGCCTTTGTGTAAATGCTTCTTGCTTTTGCTGAGTGGCAACCAACTATTTTTCCATCTGCTGCCTTTTTCAGAGCCCGCTTTATCCCTCGCATATCCATCCCCTTCTCAAACATTGTTTCAGCGATTTCCAATATTTTCTGTTTGTTTTGTTCGGAAACAGAAGGTGATTTGAGTCCGATTGCAAGGGCATCTGAAAGTTCTTTTGGTACTTTTTTAATCCGGACGCAGTATTCGCACATTTTTAAGAGGAATCCGCCTCCGTGTATTTCAACATCTCCTGCCATCCGCTTTTTTACCTGCCTGAACATGGGTGAAACATCACCAGTTTCCCAGATGTGCCGCTTCAGCACTTCCCAGGTTTTTTTCTGGATTTTTTCCAGCGCAATTCCATCCTTTGGGGAATTTGACTCCAGCCCTGAATCTACTGCAAGATCCACCAGTTCCTCCGAAGTGATGCAAGGAGGCAGCCCCCCAAACTCAAAAGTAATCATGTTCACTGCGCCAATTGCAAAAAGCTGGGTATGCCTGTCTTCGCTTAAAAGGAACTCGCGCAGCTTGCCCTGGTCTATGTGGGCCTTTTCACGGTACCTCAGCGCAGCATTCATACATATATCTTAGTTGGAAAGGTTTTATAAATATACATCTATGTCCATAAATGGACACACACCATCAACCCACCACACAGAGCACAATATACCCATCTGTTTGCGACACATTTTTATTCCTGCTACGCCCTTTAGGAAGCATGCGTTTTGAGGAGGTTGCAACGGCATTCGATGAGATAGAGAAGCGCAGCGGCCGCCTTGAGATGACAGACCTGCTTGCAAGGCTTTTTGAGAAGGCAACCCCTGAGGAGGGCGAGAGGATTTCATATATAATACAGGGAGAGCTCCGGCCCCCATATGAGGGGGTAGACCTTGGGATGGGAGAGAGGTTCGTGCTTGAAGCAATAAGGAGGGCTTCGGGTTATCCGGAGAGGGAGGTTGAGCAGGAGTTTGAAAAGGAGGGGGACCTGGGAACAGTCGCAGAAAAACTCCTCAGGAAAAAGCGCCAGCAGTCTCTTTCCCAGAGGTCCCTGAGCGTTCTCTCAGTGTACAATTCAATGCTCAAGATTTCCAGGGCAGGGGGTACAGGCTCCCAGGGAATTAAGATTAACCGGCTTGTGGAACTTTACAACAACGCAACCCCGCTCGAAGCCAGATACCTGACCAGGTTTGTGCTCGGCCAGCTACGCCTCGGGGTAGGCGACCCCACCATACTGGATGCCCTGAGTGTTTCTCATGAGGGAGACAAGTCCTGGAGGGAGCCTATTGAGCGTGCCTACAATCTTTGCTCGGATATTGGGTATGTTTCCCGCGTTTTCCTTGAAGACCCAGATAAAATCAGGGATTTCAGGATTGAGATTTTCAAGCCGATTATGCCCGCAATGGCAGAGCGCCTTGCAACCCCCCAGGAAATAATCGGGAAGCTCGGGAAGTGCGCGGTTGAATACAAATATGATGGTTTCCGCATAGCGGTGCACAAAAAAGGGGAGAGGGTTGAGATTTATTCCCGCAAACTGGAGAGGATGACCGCAATGTTCCCGGATGTTGTGGAGGCAGTAAAGAAGTTGAGGCCAAAGGAAGTAATTTTTGAAGGGGAAGCCCTTGCATTCAATGAAGAGGACAAGCGGTTTTATTCTTTCCAGGAAACGATGCACAGGAGGAGGAAATACGGGCTGGAGAAGGCATCCAGGCAGTACCCCCTCTATCTCTTTGCATTTGACCTCCATTATCTTGAGGGGGAGGACTACACAACCCGCCCCTATCTTGACCGGAGGAAGAAGCTGGAATATTTCCTCCCCCACGGAATAATTCAGACCAGCAAGATGCGCATCGTGGAAAAAGCGGAGGAGATAGATTCGCTTTTCCAGGCTGCCCTCGGCATGCGCCTTGAGGGGATAATGGCAAAGGACCTGGATGCCCCGTACACCGCAGGGAAGCGCAAATTCGCCTGGATAAAACTGAAAAAATCTTATGGGAAGGAAATGGACACAATTGATGCGGTGATTGCGGGATATTACCGGGGGAAAGGTTCCCGCACCCGCTTTGGGTTTGGCGGCATTCTTGTTGCGGTTTACAACAGCGAGAGCGCGAGGTTTGAAACTATTGCAAAGGTAGGGAGCGGATTCACAGAAGAGGAAATGGGAAAATTCCAGAAGATGCTGGATGAGGACAGGGTAAAGAGACCCCCCTCCAATCTTGATTATGAGATTGAGCCGGATTTTTGGGTGCATCCGCGCCATATTGTGGAAGTTGCGTATGATAACATCACCCGTTCGCCTACCCACACCTGCGGAAGGGAAGAGGGCAAGGGTGGACTTGCGCTCCGTTTCCCGCGCATGATTCGGATTCGGGACGATAAGGGCCCGTTCAATGCAACCACTACCAAGGAGGTAGAGGAGATGCATAAATTTTCCTAATCCAGAACCGGAAACACAAAACCATTTCGCTAAAATGAGGAGGGGGTGCGCATAAAGCGCAGAGCCCTTTTGGTCGCCTGCTTTTTATCCGCAGAAGCGGCGGTTCATCCTTGCCAACCAATAATAAGCGTCAGACAAATTTCAGCCCCCTTATCCCTTCGTAAGGTGCCCTCTTTCCTGTGAACAGGTTCGCATTATTTGCAAGGCAGATTGATGCTGTAAGGATGTCCCTCATTGAAGTGTTCAGCCCCGCATCCCTCACCTGCTCGTATATTTTTGATGCTCTTACTGAGGATTTTCGGTCAAGGTTCAGCATTTCCAGCTTGTCTACAACTTTCAGAACATCCCACCTGCTGTGCCCCCTTATGGAGGTGAGGAGCTCAAAATAGCTAAGGGACGTCAGGCAGAGGAGGTCTGCCTTTGAGTACTGCCGTATCTTCTGCACTGTTTTTAGCTCTCCCTTGAAAAAGTCAAGGGTTACATCTGTATCCAGGCACACTTTAGTCGCCACTGCTCCACCTCCTTAGTTTTTTTAGTATCCTCCTGTCTATCTCGGTTTCTTGGAGAGTTCCGGCGTGTTCTATGAGGCCTTCCCTGGTTGAGCTGCTCTCGTTGAGAAGCATGTCTATTGCTTCGGAGAAGCTCATCCCGTGCCTCTTTTTGAGTTCGCTGAGGCCCTGGTAGACGTCATCACGTATTGTGATTACCTTGACCATGTAAATACATTTAGTAAATACATTTATATTACTTCCGACGTAATTCCAAATCCCCTGTTTCCCCAAGTAGGGTTTTGTGTTTCTACTTTACCGACGTAAATCTTAACATATTTAAAGCGCCACATGCCCTCTTTCTCCTGAGGCGAACATTATGGATGAATTGGTGAAATCAGTAGTTGGAGAAAAAGCCCCTCAGGAAGCTGAGAAGGAATCTGAAGACAGCTCCGAAACAATCAAAATTGTCACAGTCGGAGTTGGTGGTGCAGGAAACAACACCGTAAACAGGCTTATTAAAGCCGGAGTTAAAGGAAGCCAGCTTGTTGCTGTCAATACGGACAAGCAGCACCTCAAGCAGGTACATGAGAAGGCATCCAAAGTGCTCATTGGGAGAAGCATTACCAAAGGGCTCGGTGCCGGAGGCTACCCTGACCTCGGTGCAAAATCTGCAGAAGTGGACAGGCCGCTTATAGAGAAAGAGCTTGAAGGCTCCCACCTTGTATTTATATGCGCTGGAATGGGAGGAGGAACCGGAGGCGGAGCAGCCCCCATCACTGCCCAGATTGCAAAGGAGCAGGGTGCGATAACCGTTGCGATGGTTACTTATCCATTTGCCCTTGAGAGGGCCAGGAGGAAGAAGGCAGACGAGTCAATTGCGAAGCTCCGCCAGAGCTGCGACTCTGTAATCATTGTAGACAACAACAGACTTGTGCAGTTGGTCCCGAACCTCCCTATGTCTGAGGCATTTGCCGTGGCAGATGAGATTCTTGCAAGGGCAATCAGCGGCCTTGTATGGACAATTACCCAGCCGTCACTCATCAACATAGATTTTGCGGATGTTAGGGCGATTATGCAGGGAGGCGGAGTTGGATTCATTGCCGTAGGTGAAGGCAAGGGAACTGACAAGGTTACCGGCTCAGCAGAAGCAGTTGTCAAGAACAGGCTCCTGGATGTTGATTTTGAGGGCGCAAAGGGCGCAATCATCCACATTTCAGGAGGCAGCGACCTCTCGCTTGGTGACGCAATCAAGGCAGGTGAGATAATCACCGAAAGGATGGATGCTGAAGCCAACGTTAAGTGGGGTGCCCGCATAATGCAGAATTATGAGGGCAAGCTGGAAATCGTTGCAATAGTTACAGGAGTCAAGGGCGCTTCAATCCTGGGCAAGGATTATGAAGTGGAGGAAGAATCCTCCATGCCTTCCTTCAGCAACGATCTTGAAGTGCTTGGCTGAACAGAACAACTCCCGCTTTCTTCGGAAAGCGGGCAAAACCTTTTTATTTTTTGTTTTCTAATTCTCTATTGGTGACCAGATGCTTGAAGGTATTGTACACGATATAAATTCTGAAAAGAAAGAACAGATAGCTCCTGTTTTTGAAGAGAAGCCCAAAGAGGGAAAGGACAACAAGGAAGAACTTCCTGTTAAAACGGAAGAGAGTAAAGACAAGGAAGACAATTCAGGAATAAGGATTTCCGTAATCGGGGTAGGTGGAGCAGGCTGCAACTGCGTCAGCAGGATAAAGAAAAACGGGATAGAAAGCGCCCGCACAATTGCTGTGAATACCGACAAGCTTCATCTTAAGGTTGTGGAGGCGCACAGAAAGCATATTCTCGGCAGGATGGTCACCAAGGGCCTCGGAAGCGGAGGAGACCCAAAAGTAGCTGAAAAGGCTGCGGATTCAGACAAAGAGGAACTCAGGAGGCTTATCGGGGAGAATGAGATTGTTTTTGTTTGCGCTGGAATGGGCGGGGGGACAGGTACAGGCGCATCACCGCTTATAGCCCGCCTGGCAAAGGAGCAGGGCGCAACAGTGATAGGTGTAGTCACTTACCCCTTCAAGCTGGAGCGCTCAAGGATATACAGGGCAAGGGATGGGCTGAAAAATCTGATGGATGAGGCGGACACGGTAATAGTTGTGGAGAACGACCGCCTGCTTTCTTATGCACCCAACCTCCCGATAGACAAGGCCTTCGCACTTGCAGATGAAATATCTTCAAAAGCGGTCCGCGGAATATCCGACCTTGTGGTGCTCCCGAGCATGATGAATGTTGATTATGCAGATGTGCGTGCTGTCATGAAGGATGGGGGCCTCGCCATGATTTCAATAGGAAAGGCATCAGGAACAGGGAGGGGAATGGCTGAAAGCGCAGTGGAGAACACACGCAGCAACCCGCTTCTTAAGGTTTCATATGAAGGTGCAAAAGGCGCATTGATCCATGTTGCAGGCTCAGGCGGCCTTACTCTTGGGGACGCAACGCTTATATGCGAAGGGATAAGCAAGGATTTCAATGATGATGCTGAAGTTAAGATTGGTTCCAGAGTTGACGGCAACCTTGGCAGCTCTGTAGAGGTAACTGCAGTTATCACCGGGGTGAAGGCACCACACCTTTTTGAAGAGCAAAAGCCCCAGGAGCATGATGAGGTGCTGAGTTCAATTTTATGAAACCACCCTCCCTTTTAAATTTTTTCAATTATACTAAACTAATTCTATTCAGTGGTGGGTGTACTGATGTTTGAATTTGACCCTATATTAATGACATTGTGGTTTTTCCTCGGCCTTTTCATTCCCGGGGCGGTGCTTTCCCTTGCACTTTTCAAAAGGAAGGAGATGCCTCTTTTTGACAAGGTGGGGATAGGTTTTGGGCTTGGCCTGATTTTCCCGGCGCTTTTTGCCTTTTTGTTTTTCCTCGCAGGAATAAGCTTTTCCTATGGGCTGGCTGTTGGGTGCGTTGCACTTTTCTACCTTCTTTCCTTCGCATTTTTCGTAAAGGAAAAGGCGTGGGAGGGAATTTCCCTTCCTCAGGATTACCGGAAGGCACTCCCCTCGCTTGCAATAATCCTGATAATGCTGCTTGCCTTCTGGATAAGGATGTCATCATATGGTCCCCTCCTCATGGAGCTTGACCCGTATTTCTACATCCAGCACACCGCGCTAATTCTTTCAGAAGGAGGGGCGCCGCTCCAGGAGGACTGTGCCTGGTACCCACATTCCACTTCCCACCGCATTGCCCCGATGAAAGCATATCTTGAAGCGGTAAGCTATGCGTTATACAACCAGAATACAGATTTTGACAGGTACATGCTCTCCGCTGTTGCAGGAATGCTCCCCCCTGTTTTTGCCGCACTTGCAGTATTTTTTCTTTACCTGTTTGTTTCTTCTGAATACAAGCGAACTTTTGGGATTGCAGCCGCAGGTGTTGCCGCTTTCCTGCCCATGTTTGTGATGAAACTTATGGCAGGGGAGAGTGAGGTCCAGCCATATGCGTTTTTCGGGCTTGCATTTTTCCTGGGCGCATATGCGCTTGCGGTAAAAAGAAAAGACCTGCTGTTTGCAGTGATTGCAGGGCTTGCATATCTTGCGACTTTCCTGGGCTCCAGCTCAGCGGTTGTCCTGATTGCCACCCTCTTTATATTTATCCCTCTCCAGGCAGTCTTCCTTTTCTTCATGAAAGAGGACCTGCTCCTGAATGCAAAGATAAACGGGATAGTGGTACTGCTCGGGCCTGTGCTTTCAACAATTTTGACAAACCTCTTCAAGGAAAATTCAGTTGTTTCCGGCCTGTTTTCTGGATACACGCCCATCGTGTTGCTCGCATACGCATTTTCCCTGCTACTTCTACTACTCCAGGCCATGGCAGGGCTTTCCTCACTAAGGCTTCCTTTCAAGAATCTCCCCACTTTTAAATTAGAGGATGTTAAAAAGTCCCTCCCCTATGTTGGAGGAATAATACTGGTTGGCCTTCTCCTGGTATTCTTCACTCCCCTTGGAGATTCGGTTCTTTCAATGGGGGAGGGAAAACTTGAGATTACCCAGTTCAACAAGCCGCTTGAGCGCACCATTGCAGAGCAGGGGGTTGCAGGTGCGAGCTTCCAGTCCGGCCTGGGTTTCATAGCAATGGATTTTGACAAGCTCCCCACAATTGATGAGATGCTTGATTTTTCCAACAAGAACATAATATTTGCCCTTTTTGACCTGGTAGTAGGGATATTCCAGCACCTTTTTGCATTCATTGCAGTTTTCCTGACTGCCATTTCCAACCTTGTGCTTTCCGGGATAGTCACAGTCCTCAATGCGATATTCGGGACAGAATTGATATACAAGGACAAGAACAACAGCATGCTGATGGTTGTTTTCTTTGCAATGTTCGTGGCGATGTTCCACTCAATCTACCTTAAATTCAAAACAAAGGAGCAGCGCCTTGCACTTCTTTTTGCTGCATTTATTCTTCCAGTTTCCCTGATTGGGCTTTTCAAAACAAAGTACGTAATCTATCTTGGATTTGCACTTTCTGCAGGGCTGGGGGTTTCCCTTGGGGAGATTTCCCAGTTCTTATCCCGCCGGATTGAAAAGCTGAAGGATGAGGAAAAGAGAAAAAAATATTCATATTACCTTGTTACAGGGTTTGTACTGGCAAGCGCCCTGTTTGTTTATTTTGAATGGAGCACAGGAGTCGGGGAAAGCCTTTTCTTCAGCTCCTTTACACCGCGTTTCCAGGATAACCCGGAAGCGGTGCAGCCAAAGATGGAGGAGCTCTGTACCGTGAGTGGGTATTCCCCGGCCTGCGAGGCAGCAGGGGACCCGGTTGGGTTTGCATCAGAAGGAATGCCCAACCAGTATGACCAGATGCTCTGTATGTATTCTCTTTTCTCAGACCCGGCAAATCCAACATCTTCAGAGCAGCTTGCAGCATCCCTCCGCTGCAACACGATGGCTTCTTACTGGATAGAGTTTACGGAATGGCAGTTTGAGGAATCCCCAGAGGATGCCAGATTTACTTCCTGGTGGGACTATGGCCACTGGACAAATTATTTCGGGCAGAGAGACACGGTGCTCAGGAATGACCATGCGCACCAGGACATGATTCTTGATGTTGCGCATGGGTTTATCTACGGAACCCCTCAGGAGCTGAAGCAGATTATGCAGGAGCACGGCTCCGAGCACGTATTTTTTGACAGGGAGATAATCTTCAGTTATGATGGAAGCTTTGGGGGAAAATTCCATGCGCTAAACTACCTTTCCTGTGCAAGGAACAACGAGACTTCTGTTGCAAATTCCCCCGGCCAGTCAACATGCGAGATGGAGCACCGCTGGGAGCAGGTTGCGGTTCCCTCAAGCCAGCAGCCCTGCACAATCTCCAGCCTCTCTGAAAAATCAGGAGTGGTAGGTTTTGATGCAGTTACCGGCCAGCAAAAGTATTGTATTGGCGAAACAACCCTTGCAACAGGGGAAACAATCCTCGCCCCATACAAACTGAACGAAACCTATGGGAATGGAGACCTGAAGCTCCACAAGGCATTCCTGAACAAGATAGGAAGCACATCAGATGGCACACAAATCTATGACGTGTATTATACAAAGGACCAGGCCTGGCTTGAAAACGGGGAAGTTGTTTCAGGGTGGGAAGACCGCACAAAAGAATTCTATGATTCCAACCTTTACAATGCATTTGTGCTTGAGGAGCTTGAAGGGTTTGAGCAGGTTTATACAACTTCAGATGGCTCGGTAAAGCTGTACAGGATTTCAGGATGAGAATATATTTGGGTAGCCTTCCCTTACTGAATCTATGGAATCCAGGATTGCCCTGAGCCTGTGCAGGGCCCGGGTGTAATCCTCTTCCGCAATCATCTCATATAATTTGAGCAGGGAGGCATCACCCTGTTTCCCCACGTTCTTCTTGAAATCTGAAACCATCTTTTTTCCCATTTTTCCGAATTTGTATTTTTTCTCTCCCATCACAAGGTATTCTTTCTTGCAAATCCGCAGTGCCATCCTGCACATCCGGTCTATTGCTTCCCACTTGTTCCCCCTTTCAAATATCCGGGTTATTTCTTCCGCCTTTCCCCTGTCCAGTCCATGTGCAGTGAAGTATTTCAGGTATCTTTCCAGGAACCTTTTGTTTAGCTCTATTGCCGGCCCCCCCTCTACCTGTTTTCTTGCCTGGTAAATGGTTTCCCTCAGGCCCAGGCTAAGTTTGTTTCCGTTCTGGGAAATATCTTTTATTCCAAACTGGAACAGAAGGCTGGCAATTCGGGCTGCCCTTTTTTTGTTTTGGAATGCAAGCTTTGCCATCTGGCCATTCTTTACATACTCTTCTATCCTGCCCAGGGCAGCATGCCCCACATACATCCCGTAAACTGAAGAAAGTATGTTGCGCAACGCCCTCCAGTTTATTTTTTTCCTTGCATCCCTGAGTTCTTTCGGAGTTTTTCCTGTGAAGAATGTGGGGTAGCTGGTCCAGACTCCCTCAGGGGGAATATTGAATTCTTCTGAGAACCAGGAGTAATACTCTTCTCCCATGTTTATGTCCCGGTCCATTGCCGATACCAGGGAAGCGAGCCTTACCCCGCGCCCCTTTATTTTTTTGTCCCTGTACTGGACAAGATAATCATAGAATTCTCCAAGCCTTGCACCATCCCTGCTCATCCTCCCTATTGTTTCCTTTAAATTCCTCTGACCGGTTTTTTCTGTTCCAAGCCAGAATATGAAATACATCAGGGCCTTCAGGAACAGCTTTCTTTCTTTTTCCCCGCTCTTCTTATATACATCTTTAATCCAGCTCCCTTCCCTTTCCCCAAGGGAAGCAAGGAATTCTTTTATTTTCATCCTTGTTCTTGCCGGTATTTTTGCCTTCCCCCCTTTGAGCATTGACTCAAGCCCGCGGGCAAACGCCCTTGCCTTCTCCCATTCAATTTCTTTTTTTGCCTTCTCGGCCATTCTGCCCTCCATGGTCTCCACTTCTCGCAGTTGGTTTTTAATTCTTCCCCGGCTTCAGATAGCTTTTTATTCGTTTCCCAGCTTCCCATAATCGCCCGGGGCGATTGACATGAGGCTTTTTGACGAAGATGAAGATTGGGAAGATGAAGACTTTGAGGATGAAGAGGAAGACTTTGATGAGGATGAATTCTAGGAGAAGCTTCCCCTGGCAGCGGGAGCACGGCTCCCCTCCATTTTTTTAGCCATTTCTGCACCAGAAAGCTTTTAATTCTCTATATAGCAATAGATGGGCACACGGGCCCGTAGCGCAGTCTGGATAGCGCGGCTGCCTTCTAAGCAGTAGGTCGTGGGTTCAAAACATTATTTTGGCCAATCCAAAAATGTGAAACTCCCACCGGGCCCGTTGTATGCTGGAAAAGAGGTGTGTATATGTCTTCTGTTGAGGAAATAATAGGCCTTATGGACGAAGTCCTTGAAGATTCATCTGTGCCAAAGAACATAAGGAAAGCTGTCGGGGATGCCAAGCAGCGTCTCCAGAGCGATGATGATCTGGTTGTGAAAGTAAGCTCCGCAATCTATTCTATTGAATCCATTACTGAAGATGTGAACATGCCCCCGCATGCCAGGATGCAGATCTGGAGCATAATAAGCGAGCTTGAAGCGCTGAAGGAGTGAGCATGGCCTTTGAGGGTCTCAGGAAAAAAGGAATCCGGCTCTCGCTTGATGCAGAGGAGTTTATATCCAAAAACGGCGTTTCTGAAGAAGAGATAATTGCCCTGGAAAAACATTTTGTAAACATTGAGGATGTGCAGGGGATTGTTTCACGGAGAAAGGAAGAGGAAAAAAAACATTCAGCAGAAGTTTCCGGGCCGTCTTCCTCCCGCCCGCTTGCCAGCGAATACGAACCAGAACTAAAAGTGCGGGAGGATTCAGATGTCACGGGAAAGTCCCGCACAGAAGGCGGGGTTGAGGATTTCGTAAGCTATTTCCGCAACAGGTATGAGGCCCTTTCTACCCTTCTCAAAACTTACAGTGGTAAATATCCCGAGGCAGACCTGGAGGGGATATCAAAGCTTGCCGGGCAGAAAGCCCGCATAGTGGTGATGGTTACTGAATTCAGGGAAACAAAAAAAGGCAATCTGCTTCTGCAGGTTGAGGACCTTACCGGCCAGTTCAAGGTGGTTGTTTCCCGGAGAGATGAAAAGGCTTTTGAGAAGGCCATGAATCTTGTGAAGGATGACGTAATTCTGATTTATGGGAAGATTGCCCCAGCCTTCATGATTGCAGAAGACCTGGAATGGCCCGATGTGCGGGTGGGGAGGGAAAAAAAAGAGGCAGAAAGGGACCTTGCTGCGGTTTACCTTTCTGACCTCCATTTCGGGAGCAAGGAGTTCCTTGGAGAATATTTCAACCGTTTTACAGACTGGATAAACCTCAGGGGCTCAGGCCAGGAGCTTGCAGGAAAAGTGAAGTATGTTTTTGTTGCAGGGGACCTTGTGGATGGGATAGGCATCTACCCCAACCAGGAGAAAGACCTTGAAGAGCCGGATGTTTTCAAGCAGTATGCTCTTTTCGCGGATTTTGTGGAGGATCTCCCTGACTACATAAAGGTTGTGGTTTCTCCGGGGAACCATGATGCTGTGAGGAGGGCAGAGCCGATGCCCGCCCTTTCAAAGGAAATTCTTGGCTGTGATGTGGTGAGCGTGGGCAGCCCCTCCATGTTCTGCGCTGAAAACCAGGAGCACCTTATTTATCACGGCACTTCAGCAGACAGCTGGATATCTTCCCTCCCCAATCTGAGCTACGACCATCCTGAAAAAGTTATGGTGGAATGCCTGAGGCGGCGCCATCTTTCCCCTTCTTTTGGGGGGAACGCGATAGTTCCTGAGAAGACGGATTATATGGTGATAAAGCGTGAGCCGGATATTGTGCATTTTGGCCATGTCCACAAAAACGGTTATTCCAATTACCGGGGAAGCCTGATAATAAACTCAGGAACTTTTCAGGACACTACCGATTTTCAGAAGAAGCAGGGCCACATCCCTACCCCTGCAAAGGTACCCATCTATGAGTTTATGGGGAAGAAGCTGCGTACGCTGGATTTCACGAGGTGAGGCAATGGGTTATTTTGAATCACTCAGGAAGGAGCTGGACCGGGTTTACGAGCTTGCCCAGGAAGCAAGAAGCAAGGGTTTTGACCCGGAGAGCAAGGTTGAGATACCCATTGCAAAAGATGTTGCGGCCAGGGTGGAGGGGCTTGTTGGCCCACGGGGAATAGCCTTCATAATCCGGGAGATGGAGCAGGGAGGAATGTCCCGCCCGGAAATCGCATTCAATATCGCTGAAAAAATTGCCTCGGGCGAAATAATCCAGGGGGATAACCGCACCCTGATAGAGCAGGCAATCCGTACCAGCGTGGGCATCCTCACTGAAGGGGTCCTTGTTGCCCCAACTGAAGGTATTGCTGATGTAAAGATAAGCCAGAATCCGGATGGCAGCGATTATATCTCAGTACTTTTTGCAGGTCCCATCAGAAGTGCAGGAGGAACGGTTGCTGCCCTTAGCGTGGCTCTTGCCGATCATGCCCGCAGGAAAGCAGGAATCGGTGATTTCCGCCCTACAGATACTGAAATAGCCCGTTATGTGGAAGAAGTGAATGTTTATGAGCACCGCTGTACCCATCTCCAGTACAAGCCTCCTGATGAACATGTTGCCCACATTGTCCGGAACTGCCCGGTATGCATAGATGGCGACCCTACTGAGGAGGTTGAGGTTTCGGTGCACAGGAACCTTGAGCGCATAAAGAGCAACCGTATCAGAGGAGGAGTTCCTCTTGTTGTCTGTGAAGGAATTGCCGCAAAGGCGCCCAAGGTCCTTAAATTCACAAGGAAGTTTGGCTTGGATTGGGACTGGCTCCAGGATGTAATCAAGGTAAAGAAAAAGGCGGACACGGTTGAAATAAAGCCGGATTATACCTATCTTGACGGGCTTGTTGCAGGCCGCCCCGTGTTCTCATATCCAATGGCAAAGGGAGGCTTCCGCCTCAGATACGGGCACAGCCGCACAAACGGGATAATGGGCAGGAATATCCATCCTGCAACAATGTACTTTCTTGATTCCTTTACCGCGAACGGAACGCACGTTAAGGTGGAGCGGCCCGGAAAGGGGGCGATAGTAACTTCCTGCGATTCAATTGAGGGGCCGGTAGCCAGGCTCCGCGGCGGCTCGGTGGTAAGGGTAAAAACCAGTGAACAGGCGGAGGAGCTCCTGGAGGATGTTGAGGAAATATTGTTTTTGGGGGACATGCTTATAACCTACGGGGATTTTCTCAAATCCAATCACCCCCTCATGCCCCCGGGCTATTGTTTTGAGTGGTGGGCCCAGGAGGCAAAGGAGGCAGGGGTTGAAGAGCCTCCTGCTTCCCCATCTGCAAAGGATGCATTTGAGCTTTCAAGGAACTATGGAGCCCCTCTCCATCCGGATTACACATATCCCTGGAATGATATTGATAATTCCGGTCTGTCCTCGCTCTGCTCCGCACTTTCTTCTGCTGTACTGCGGCTTGATGCAGGAGAGATTGTAGGGCTTGAAATGGAAGGTGCAAAGGGAGTACTTGAGAAACTGCTTGTTGAGCACAGGCTTGAAAATGAAAAGGTTGTGGTTGGGGGCGATGATACATACTCCCTCCTTTCTTCTCTTGGGATGCTTTCCGGAAAGGATGTTTCCCCTGCTCCTGAGCTTGACAGTGAAGCGTCCCCCCTGGAAAATGTATGCAGGCTTTCTGGGATAACAATACGCGACAAGGCACCTACGTACATAGGGGCAAGAATGGGGAGGCCGGAAAAATCAAGGGAGCGCCTGATGGAGGGGAGGCCCCATGTGCTTTTCCCTACTGCAACATCCAGGGACCGCAGCAT
>JBKHJL010000034.1:0-10409 GCA_046538155.1 Candidatus Micrarchaeia archaeon | reverse complement strand
TTCCCCCTTGCCTGGTGTCCGTAGGCCGGGGGTTCGAATCCCCCCGAGCCCGAATGGGTGCCAACCCCACATAATATTTAAGCCTTTTACCTCCAATATCCTTCCATGTACAGGTGGGCGACACTAATTATAGCCTTAATTTTAGCTGGATGCACTGCAGAAGTGGAGCCGGAAGAAGCAGAAATTGACCCTGAGAAGCAGTACCTATTCCCGGAGGTTTCTGCCCCGGGTGGAGGAGAAGCAGAGATTTCTGCGGACGGGGAAGCACTGGCTGAAGAGCGGTGCGAGGATACTGACGGGGGGATGGACATACACACAAAAGGAGTTACAACCATAAACAAAGGGGGGAGCGATGAATGGTCAAAAGAAGATTTCTGCTTTGACTCCAGGACGCTTTATGAATACTATTGCGAGGCAGGGGCGCTTACCCATGAAGTAATAAAATGCTCCTGCTCAAACGGAGTTTGTGAGCCAATCCTTGATTATACTGAATGTGTTGACTCTGATGGGGGGAATGATAAGCATGTAAAGGGAGAAATAACCCTGATAAAGCATTATACTGATGGGGAGATTGTAGAGGAGCACCCGGTTGAAGACCACTGCATAAGCGAAACAGGATTAATTGAATATTTCTGCGGGGAAGACGGAAACTTCAGGAAATACACGTATACCTGCCTCTACTGCTCAAACGGGGTGTGCACCGAGTGAAGAAAATACAGGAACTGAATGCCTACCTTGTGCCACTGCACGCGGAAAAAGTCCTCCTTCTCAAACGGAGGAACACGGATTTCTGGGAATTTCCCGGTGGGGGTGTTGACTGGGGTGAAGAGCCCTCTTATTCTGCAAGGCGCGAATTGAAGGAAGAAACCGGGCTGGAGGTTTCTTATGTTGAATTTATCGGGATTACTTCTGCCACATATGAGAAGGAGGGAAAGATGAAGCACTCTGTTTATTTAGTATACAAGGGGGAGGTCGGCAGTGAAGATTTTTCCCTTGGTTTGGAGCATGAGGAGGGGCGGTGGGTTTCGCTGGATGAAGCGAAATTCATGAAGCTTGCACTCAATTGTGAAGATATTCCCTCTATGTTGTAGGCATTATGCATTAGCTGATTATTTTTTCAGGAGTTAGAATGTAATCCGGAGAGAATTAAAAGAAAAAAGAAAAAAAAGGTTGGAAACTCTATACGAGTTCCAAATAGAAGTAGTACGTTTCTTCATCGTCTACACCATCATCAGTAGGCATAATTACTTCATAGTCTACTGTTTCTCCATCGTAGTTAGAGCTCTCATCAGTGATGTTTACACAGAATGCAAAGTTATTCTGTGCAGATCCGGCTCCATCATTGATGGCTCCTGTCACGTAGTCAGCACCACCAGTGTCAGCAAGAAGCACATCGGATATAGTCTGACCGGCAATCTCAAAGGTTTGTTCACCATCATCAAAGGTCTCGGTAACGTTGTCTGCATTGTCACCAAAGTTCCATGCGCTTGAAAGATCAGTGAGGTTTGCCGCAGCAAGAGCAGTCCAGTCAAAGTTCTCCGCTACACTAACACAGACTTCTCCACCGTCTCCAGTATCATAAGTCCAGTTGTACATATATTCTGTATCTCCTGCTTCTGCAAGTACCAGGGTACCTGAAACGTCACCATATGCACCTGCCCACCTTTCGGTTGAATCTGTACCGGTAAGGTCTACTGTAGACACATTACCACCTTCTGTAGTAACATCGCCTGCAGTGGCTTCGCCCGCGTACTTTGACTGGCTGACAGTGCCATCTATGGTAGCGTTACCGATAGCGAATGCCATGCCGCTGCAAAGCACAACGAAGGCTAATGCCCAAATCATTTTATTCATTTTCTAATCACCTTGCGTTGCCTGGCTTCAGAGCCAGCCAACTGATTCCTGTTTCTGCTATACGTTTTAAAAGGGTTTTGAAAACCGAGGGGACTCCGACGAAAAAAGTCGGATGCAAATAAATTACTGGGGATTTGGGGGGTTTTCTGGGGTAAAATCCGGGAGGTTTTGATTAATAAAAACAGGATATTCCGCATAAAACGTGTTTTTTGGTTCTGAGAAACCTTTGGTTTCTTCTCATGAAGCAGGCTTCATGATCCGCTTTTTGTACAAGCTTAAAACTGGAATAAAAAGCGAAAGAAAGGTTTAAATATAAACGCTGGAAAATGGATGTCATGAGGCGCCTTCTGCTATTCATAGCTCTGCTCTCGGTTTCGTTCGCAACATTCAGCATAACCGCCCTGGATGTGGCCATGGACGTGAACGAGGACGGGAGCGCGGAAGTGACCGAAAACATCCACCTGCTCATAACAAGCGATTACCATATTTCAGTATATACTAATGGAATGTCCAAAAACGACCTGGCAAGCTGGAGTTCCATGACCGGACTCAGTGACATAAGGTATCATGTGGACAACAGGAAGGTAGATGTGCAGGACGTAGTGGTAAGGCCCCAGCCGGTTTCGAACTGCAACCCGCTTGCGGACCTCTGCCACGGAGAGCTGAAGATAAGCTACCGGGTGGACGCCTATCGGGACAAAGATGGGGTGGCGGTCAATGACTCAGGGCTGTTTATTGCAGACAAATACAAGCCGAGAACTACCAGATACACCCTCAACAGCGGTGCACTTACTTTTGAAGAGAGCGAGCTGGGAGACGTAATCCTTGGGGAAAATGAAAGGCTAACAATATCATTCCCGGAAAATGTAAAAATACTGGAAGCAACCCCTCTGCCGGAAGAAATGGAAAAGGAAGAGCTTTCCGGGGTGAACGAGCTTAGCTGGGAGAACACTGTGCTTGCAAGGTTCAGCATAATTTTTGAAGTAGAAGAAAGCCTGGACAGCGAAGTGCTCCAGTTTTTCATGAATTCAAGGGAAAGCCTTACCGGGCTTGTTACAGGACCCGAAGGCCCGGCGCTCGTGGTGCTGATTGTGATAATACTCGGGGCATACCTGCACCTGCAGGGAAAAGTGAAAAAGGTGGCAAAATGATACTCCACAGGCAGGAAAAGCTCTTATTGAAAGAACTAAAAAAGAGGGGGAAAACAGCTCTGGAAACCCTTGAAATGAATCCGGATTCCGCGAGGAGGGCAGCATTATGGCTCCAGGAAAAGGGGCTGGCAGAGGTTGAAGAAAAAGAGGAAGAAAAATACAGGCAGACTGAAGAATGCAAAAAATACCTGAAGGAGGAATTCCCTGAAATAAATATACTGGAAAAAGACGGGGCTCCGGTGAAGGAACTGGGGGAAGAAGGGAAGATAGGGCTTATCTGGGCAAAAAAAAATGGATGGATAACTATTGAAGGGGGAAAAATAAAAGTATTGGGGGCACCTGCCGGGATTTATCCGCTGATAGAAGCTGCAGAGAACCCGGGCAAGGCAGGGGAAGAAGAAAGGAGAATACTGATGAAGAGAAAGCTCCTGGAAAAGCAAACAAAAAAAGAATTCAGCATAACGCTTACAGAAAAAGGGGAGGAAGAAGCAGAAAAAGTGGGGGAGCTCAAAGAAGAACTGGGAGAACTTACGCATGAAATGCTCCTGGAAGGTTCCTGGAAAGGGGGGGAATTCAAGCCCTATGTGCTTGCCCCGACCGAAGATGCGCCAATGGGGAAGGTCCATCCATTGACCAGAATGGTAAGGAGAGTGAAGAGAGTTTTTCTGGACATGGGTTTTGAAGAAATGGAAGGGGACATGGTGGAAAGCTCATTCTGGAACTTTGATGCACTGTTCCAGCCGCAGGACCACCCGGCAAGGGAGCTCGCCGACACATTCTACCTTGAGGGAAAAGAAACTCTTCCAAAAGAGGGGCTGGTGGAAAAAGTAAAGAAAAGCCATGAAGAAGGGTGGAAATACAGCTGGAGCCGGGAAGAGGCAAAAAAGAGGGTGCTGCGGACACACACCACCGCGCTGAGCGCCCGGCACCTGCACAAGCTGAAGAAAGGGGAAGCAAAAAAGTATTTTGCAGTGGGAAGAGTATTCAGGAATGAAGCTACCGACTTCAAGCACCTCGCGGAATTCCACCAGGTGGAGGGAATAGTTGCATGGGAAGGGGCAACCTTCAGGGACCTCCTGGGGCTGCTTAAAGAATTCTACAAGCGGTTCGGTTTTGAGAAAATAAGGTTCAGGCCAAGCTACTTCCCGTACACAGAACCAAGCGTAGAAGTGGAAGTGTTCTTTGAGGAGCGGGGCGAATGGATGGAGCTGGGAGGAGCGGGCATATTCAGGCCGGAGATGACAAAGCCCCTCTGCGATGTTTATCCCGTGCTGGCATGGGGGCTCAGCCTGGAGAGACCGATGATGCTTATGGAAGGCTTAAAAGACATTAGGACGTTTTACAAAAATGACCTTGACTGGCTGAAAGGCCAGAGCGTGGGCAGATGAAAAAAACCATCTTTATAATTGCTTTTGTGGTCATCCTGGTGCTTGCCGCCACCCTCATACTTACTCTTGTTGATATGCCCGAAGCAGAGGGAGAGCAGGGCTATGTAGAAGTGCTCTCCAAGGGAAGGGCAGGGGAATATGGGTACTACCTGTATATGGCAAATGGCACAGGAAATACCCGGCTGCTGGGGCTTGACGAGGAACCAAAAGACAAGATATATGTGCTCAGCGAAACAGGAGTGGGAATGGACTCCTTCAACAGCTTTGTAGAAGAGCTGGATGCCCTGGGCGAGTATGGGATGAGCGTGGAGGTTATAGGGAGGAGCGATATAAAGAAGATCAGAGACTCCATAGTGATTGTGCCTACCGGGGCAATACCGGATTATGTGCTGAACACCATCGGCTCAACCGGCTCCTTCAACACCCTGATTTACATAGGAAAAACAGATTTGAAGATGGCCAGCAGCCTCAGGAAAGATTACTGGTATGCCCAGCTGGACAACCAGACAAAGGAGAAAATTATTGTGAAGGAGTATACCCTGGATGAATTCATGGACGACCCGGAGCTGATGGAGGAATTCAGGGAAGAACTCAGGGAGAACTCCTGGGCAGTTGTTTCAGAAAGCACCCAGGAATTCAGCAATGCGCATGAAGAAAAAAGCATTTTTGTCCCTCTGGAGAAGGGAGGATATCTGAGATTCATTTACTGGGCAGGAGAAAACAAGGGAATAGACGTTTCTTCTTTTCTCGCATCCGAGCCGGTTGAGATGGAAACAGATGGGGAAGTATATCCCTGGGAAAGGGCAGCGGTTTCATTCACCCTTAGCAACACCACCGGAAAGGCATTCTACACAGTTGAGAAAAACGGGGAGATACTGCTCTCTGAGGACCTGGGAAGGGTTGGGGTAGAAAAGGCATTTTATTACACTTATGAATTTGAGGAAGCGGGAGACTACATCATAAAAGTTTATGACAGCTCCGGGATGCTCGGCTCAACCTACATACACGTAAAAAACATAGAGATTAACCGAGAAGAGAGCTGGAACATGAGGACGATGTTCAGTGTGAAGGTGGACGGGGAGCCGCTGAAAACAGGCGACCTCTATGTATCGGTGAACAACGGGGAAACTGAAAAATACCCGATTGCCGACGGCCAGGTGAGCGTGCCGGTAAAGCTCCAGAGCGGAAAGAACGTTTTCCGGGTGCAGTACCTGGAATACAAGGAAACCATTACCTATACCCGGGAGCAGGCGGGGACAATAGAAACCTACATCAGGTGGGGGCCATTCATTGTAGTTTTCATAATAATCGTCTATGTTGCGGCGAGCATGAGGAAAAGGCCGACATACACAATAAAGATTGAGGCAGTAGCCAAGAAGGAAAGGAACACTGTGGAAGTGGAGCCGGAAGACCTCATAGAGTGCATAAAATACCTGCAGGACCAGTTCGGCTGGAATAAGGTTCCGATAAAGCTGAATGAATTCGCCTACAGCGTAAGGAAGAACATCACCGACGGGGCAGAAGTCCTTGACGGTGACCTGGAGGCAATGCTTAAGGAACTGGAGAAGAGAGGGAAGGTTGAAAGATACGGGGACTATTACCAGCTTTCAGGATGGGGGGACGTAAAAAAGAATGTGCTTATGAGGGAAGCGAGAGATATACTGGTAAGTCGGGGAATACGTTTCAAGGAAACCAAAAACGGATTCAGCATCGGCTCTTCATTGATATCCGCAGACTACATTGAAACCGATAAGAAGCTCATACTCATTTTCGAAAATGAGGAGGACATAAGAAGGTTCATGAAATCGCTTAAAGGGGACGAGAGGGCAAGGCTTGAAGTAAAGAAGGCGAATGACGCACTGAATGTCACCACCATCAACAGGCTGGAAGCGATACTATGACCAGGGAGCTTTTTCTCCTTTTACTGCTTTTTCCAGCTTGTGCAGCTCTCGAGGACCCTCCGCTGGATGAAGTGGCCCAGCACAACCGGGCCCTTGCCCCCTCGCTCATGGGAACTTCTGCGGTCACAGTAGGGGAGCTCACAAAAGACAACTACTCGGTGGTGAATATGACCATTGTGGCAGTTATCCCATCCGTGGATAGGAGAATTTCGCCCACAGCGGATGAGGTACTCTGGGCATGGAACGAGGAAACTGCGGATGGAAGGACGATAACCGAGGAAGACAGCAACGGATGCACAGACCGCTACATGTTTACCCTGATTAACCAGACGGAAAGCATTGAAATAAGCTTCAGCTTCAGGAACCATACTGTAAAAACAGAGCCTGAAACAACAGAAGCAATCCTTGAAATACCCCTGGATAGAGAACTCCTGGAAACAGCAAACGGAACAGAGAACTTAACAATAGAGCTGGAATGGGACTACTGGTACCAATATGAAGTAATCGTGAGCAACAGCGGATTGGTATGTGACGGGGAAAACTGCAGCTGTGAAGACCAAGGCTCCATGCCGCCCCAGCAGTGGGAACTGCATACTATAGGGAATGTGAGCAGGCAATACATCGTTGAGCCGGGAAACGCGAGCTTCTTCCTTGCAAGGCCTGCGCTTGCGGAGCAGTGGTACAGGAACAACCATTTTGACACGCTCATTTTCTCCAGGAAAAGCATCTACAAGGCAGAAATAGAAAAAAACGGGAACAAAACAGGATATGCAAGAATATACAACTTTAGCGTTATGGAGGACCCGCTGGGCGCATGGCACATAACCGTGAATGAAACGCAGGAAGAAATGAATGCAAGCATGGAAAACTATGAGCTTTCCTATTGGGCAAACCCAGTAGTAAAGGAAAACAATTCATTCTCCCATCTTTATGAAGTAAACCACACCTATGAAGCATGGGGGCCAAGGAACATGAGCATAACTGTAACTGATTTCTTCGGGGGAAAGCACACCTGCAGCAGGGAAATCCTCAGCAGGAAGCTTACCAAGGGGGGAATGAGCGAAACAGGGGAGCCTGAGGGAAGCCCGGAATACTACCGGCAGGGAATGCCTGCCCAAGAGGAAAAAGAACTTGCCCGCAACATCATACCCTCGGACGGATTGCTGCTCATCTTTCTGATTGCCGCATTATGGATGTTCTGGTACCACCGCAGGCATGCAAGGTAGGGAAGGGGGAATTTAGAAACCTTTAAATATATAAGTAGCCTAAATAATGGAACCTAGGCATCCAGCTTTTTAAGAAAAGCACAATGCATTTCCGTGTTGTGCGCTTTTGAAAAGGGTTTCAAAAAAGGTGAAAAAATGGTCAGGATATATGATGTTGATGCAAGCTCCCTAATACCAAAGGTAGCGGGGAAGCTTAAGGAAATGGGCCTGGAAAAGCCCGATTTTGTGGGCTTTGTGAAAAGCGGAGCCCACCGGGAAAGGCCTCCGGAAAGTGAGGACTTCTGGTATGTGAGATGTGCATCCCTCCTCAGGCAGACATACGTTAACAGCAACGTAGGTGTACAGAGGATGAGGCGGCACTACGGCGGGAAAAAAGACAGGGGAGTGAAGCCAGAGGCCCACGCTGCAGCAGGCGGCTCCACGATAAGGAAGGCCTTCCAGGCTCTGGAAAAGGCAGGGCTAATGGAAAAGACTCCAATGGGAAGGAAACTTACCCCGAAGGGCATGTCCCTGCTGGACAGTGCCGCAGGTGAAATCAGCGGGTGAAACCCTTGGAAGAAGGGATGGAAGAGGCAAGAAATAAGAAAATGGAACAATACCAGCAGGAACTGGAAGAAAAAAAGAAAGAGGAAAAAGTAAAGGGCCTGCTTCGCCTAACGCTTTCCAACGAAGCGTATGAGCGGCTTATGAACGTTAGGATTGTTAATCCTCAGCTCTATGCAATGGCCACAAACCAGGTGTTCAACCTATACCAAAAAGCAGGCAGGAAGCTTAATGAGAAAGAAGTGCTGGGCCTGCTTAAGGCCCTAAAAGGGCAGCAAAAAGAAACCAGAATAACTTTCAAATAAGGTGATTTTAATGAGCAGAAACAAAAGCCGGGAAAAGAAAAAGAGGCTTGGGAGGAAGACCAAGCAGAACAGGCGGCTCCCTGTATTTGTCACAATCAGGACAAAGAGGAAAATTCTCTGGAACAACAAGAGCAGGAACTGGAGAACAGACAAAATAGGATACATCAGTGATTAAAATGGCAGACCTTGAAAGGATTTACGTTGTTCCCCTCAGAACAGCATATGACACCCCCCGGACCAGCAGGAGCAGGAAAGCAGTCAAAATCCTGCAGGGATTCATCTCAAGGCATATGAAAGCGGAAAAAGGAGACATAAGCATAAGCGAAGGAGTGAACAAGCTCATCTGGAAAAGGGGAATCCAGAAGCCACCAAGGAAAATAAAGGTTAGGGCAATCAAAGAAGAAGAAAAGGTAAAGGTTATGCTCCTGGAAGAGAAGCCGGAAGAAGTAAAAGAAGAGAAAGCCCCGGAGAAAAAGGAAGCAAAGAAACCTGAAAAGAAAGAGGAAAATGCTGCATCTCCTGAAGAAAAAGTGAAAGAAGAGAAACCTGCAGAAAAAGAGCCGGAAGAAGTGAAAAAGGAAACGCCGGAAACTGGAAAAACGCCCAAAAAAGAGGAGCCTGAAGAGAAACCTTCTGAAAAGAAGGAAGCTGGGGAAAAGCCAAAAGGAGAAAAACCTCCTGAGAAAGAAGCTCCTGCAAAAGAAGAAAAGGGCGGGGAGAAGGAATAAAGATGGCATACCGGAGAGCCGCATATTTCGGCAATCCCTTCATAGGCATTTTTTTCTGTACAAACGGAAAGCATACTCTCTTCCCTGTGGATGCAAAGGACAGGGTTGTTGAGGATGTGTGCTCCAGCCTGGGAACAAAACCGGTAAAAGTGAACATAAAAGGACATAACTTGAATGGGATATACGCAGCAATGAATGCAAACGGGATAATAGTGCCGCACACTGCCGGGGAAAAAGAAGCAAAAAAAATAGAGGAGGAAACCGGGCTGGGTGTTTACCTGTCCAAGGAGAAGATGAATGCCCATGGTAACAACATTGCCCTGAATGACATGGGGGGGGCAATCAACCCCGTGGTGGGGCAGAAAGAAAGGAAGGAGATAGAAGGGTGCCTGGGGATTGAACTGGTGCCTTTCAACGTGGCAGGGTTCAGCACGGTTGGCTCGCTCTGCGTGGCCAACAACAAAGGTTTTTTGATCCATTACTCTGCAACCGAAAGGGAAATTGCAGAACTCGGGGAAATCCTGAGGGTGAATGGAATGCCCGGCACAATAAATACGGGGACGGGATTCATAGGAACAGGGCTGCTCGCAACAGACGAGGGGTATTTTGCCGGAGAGGCAACCTCACCCTTTGAACTGGGGCGGATTGAAGAGGCCCTGGGATATCTGGAATAAAGGTGAGAATATGGATAAGTTCAAAATAACCGGCGAAATGAAAGTCGGTGAGGAATACAGGAAATTCACGAAAGAGGTTGAAGCAAATACAGAGAACCATGCAAGGGAAACCGTGTTCGCGCTGATTGGGGCGCAGAACGGAATAAAGAGAACCAACGTGAGAATCTCTGAAGTTTCCAAGGTGTAAATATGAAACAGGAAGAAATACTTGCACACGCCAGAATGTACAACCAGCAGAAGCAGGCGGTTGAGAAAGAAGTTGAAAAGCTCAGTGTTTCTTTAATGGAGCTTAAGAACTCTGTGAAAACAGTCAAAGAGCTTGAGGAAGATGCGGGACTCGTGCCGATTGGGGGCGGGGCATTTGTGCACGCTGATTTGCACAAGGAGAAGATAGTCCTCCCGATTGGCTCCGGCTATGCAAAAGAATACACTCCCGAAGATGCAGACAAGGAAATCTCCAAACGGGTTGGGCTTACTGAAAATGCATTGAAAAAGATGCGCGACGAACTCAGAAAAATAGACGAGCAAATGGCAGAACTGGAAAAGGAGTACCGGGAGCTTAAGAAGGAGTGACGGCCGGATGTTTGACCTCCTCAAAAAGAAATTCTCTGGTTTTGTAGACAAAATAAAGGGTAAAGA